>CABQLI010000011.1 GCA_902464965.1 uncultured Collinsella sp. | reverse complement strand
GGCACTTCAACATCATTGTCGCAGCCCCGACCCGCGGTCACGAGCGGGGGCTCCTATCTTTTTAGTGCCCTCGGATTGGGTCATAGTGTCTGACTTTTGCTCTACCTGCGGCGTTTCGCTGGCGCCGGCTTTATCTGCAGGCCCTAGCAGTTCCGTCTTGCCGCTGGCGTTGCAACATTTGCCCAGATAAAACCTGCCAAAATAAACCTGTCCCTTTTTGGCAGGTTTAGAGTTCCACGCTTTCGGCGCCGTTGATGGTTAGGTTGCGCTCGTAGAAAGCGGTGAGAGCGCGGATGGCGTACATCACGTCGCGCACGCCGCCGGTCTCGTAGCTCGAGTGCATGGCCAGCTGCGGCAGGCCCACGTCCACGGCATGCATGCTCGCCTGCATATTGGACAGATTGCCGAGCGTGGAGCCGCCGGCCATATCGCTCTTGTTGGCGAAGGCCTGCGTGGGCACGTCAGCGTCATCGCAAATTGCCTGGAACACCGCGCGGCTAAAGGCATCGGTGCAGTAGTGCTGGTTAGCGGCTTCCTTGATAACGATGCCGCCGTTGAGCACAACCTGGTTGTGAGCGTCGCACTTCTCGGCGTGGTTGGGGTGCACGGCATGTGCGTTGTCGCAGCTCACAAGCATCGAGGCGGCAAGGGCGCGATGGTACGACTCGTCGTCAAAGCCCAGCGATCCGTTAATGCGGCGCAGCGCGTCGGCCAAGAACGTCGACATGGCGCCCTGTTTGGTCTCGGAACCAACCTCCTCGTTATCAAAACAGCAGAAGACCGAGACGTCGCGCGCGTTCTCGGCGCCCAAAAATGCCTGTAGCGAGGTGTAGGCGCAGGCCAGGTCGTCGAGCTTGGGCGTCGAGATGAACTCGTCAGCCCAGCCCCAAATGCGCGCATCCTGGCGGTTGACCAGGAACAGATCGCGGCCCAGAATTTGCTCGGGCTCAACATCCAGCTCGTCGGCGATCAGGGCGTCAAAGTCGCCCTGTTTAAGGTCACCAGCGCTGATGAGCGGGCACAGGTCAACAGCTCGGTTGGGAGCAAAGCTCTCGTTAACGCCACGGTTCATGTGGATAGCAAGGCTCGGGATGATGGCGACTTCGCGCTCGGTAGCGAGCAAACGGCTCTCGATACGGTCGCCCTCGCGTACCAGCACGCGGCCCGCGAGTGCCAGCGGACGGTCGAACCAGGTGTAGTCGATCATGCCGCCGTAGGCCTCGGTGTTCAGGCGCAGCGTCTCGCCCGCGCCGTCGAGCTCGGGCACGGCCTTAACCTTAAACGTCGGCGAGTCGCTGTGCGACGCCGTCAGCTGAAAATGGTAGTCGCCGGCAACGCCGTCCTCGCCCCACGTCGCGGCCAGGTCCTCGCCCACCTTAAAGGCAACAACGCTCGAGGTGTTGCGCTGCGTGTAATAACGCCCGCCCGGCTCGATGTCCCACGCCGCATTCTCGGGCAGGTAGGTAAAGCCCGCCTCGTCGAGCTCGGCCATAATGGTCGCCGCCGTATGGAACATGCTGGGGCATGCCTCGATAAAGTCGATAAGGTCGTTGGCGGCCTCGATATCGTCGGCCGTCACGTGCACGCGCTCGGGCGTTTCCTGATCCGTCATGCTCTCCCCTTTCGCTGGGTTGATGGTCCCCTCCAGCATACCCCGCCACGCCAGCGCCGCGCCTTTCATTCCATGTTTAATCCCGCGCCGCTCACCAAGTTGAGCCATCATGCCCGCGCTCCTTTTGCGACAATTACGCTAACAGGACGAGAGGAGCCGTCATGAAGCCACGTAACATTGCCATCGCCTGCGGTGTCGCGGGAGTCGCCGTCGGCCTTGCCGCTGCCGCCGGCATCGTTTATCACAAGCAAATCAAGTCCGCCGCGTCGCTCAAACGCTTGACCGGCTACGCGGATAGCTATGACCTGTACGCAATCGACATCGCCTACGACTACGATCTTGATCGCATCATCGCCGCTGGCGTGCGCGACGACCAGGCCTACATCGATGCCGTGGTGGCGCAGGTGCTGCCCGGTGTGCCGGTACATGTCCAGGCGCCCCAGTTTGCCTGCAGCGCTTTTGTCGCCGTAGATGCCGAAGGCCGCGTGCGCACCGGTCGCAATTACGACTTTAAGGACGACACCTCGGCACTGCTGGTGCGCAATCACCCACGCGACGGCTATGCCTCCATCGGGTTTGCCGCCCTTAACAACCTGGGCGCCAACACTCCGCTTGGCTCCGTCGCCGGACGCGCCACGGCATTGATGGGCCCGTTTGCCCAGCTCGACGGCGTCAACGAATGTGGCGTGTCCATTGCCGTACTCACCCTGGATTCCAAGCCCTGTGACCAGGGCACACAACGCCCCGTCATCAATACCTCGCTCGCCATCCGCCTGGTGCTCGACCGCGCGGCTACCACGCAGGAGGCCGTAGACCTGCTTTCTGCCTACGACATGCACGCCATGGCGGGACGCGATTACCACTTCTTTATCAACGACGCCGCCGGTGACGCGCGCGTAGTAGAGTGGGATCCACACGATCCGGACCGCGCTTTTAGAGCGACTCCTGTACGCCAGATTACGAACTTCTATGCCTGCTATGGCGACGAAGTGTTGCCCAATCAAAAGAATGGCGAGCTGGGCCATGGCAAGGAACGCGCCGTCGCCATCGCCGATGTCCTTGACGCCCATGTCGGTGCCCAAGACGAGGCAGTCGCTTGGAAGGCCCTACGCGCTGCGGCGCAAGAACCCAATCCGGAAGACATCACCAGTAACACGCAATGGTCGGTCGTCTTTGACAATACCGAGCCCGCTGCCGCCATCACGCTGCGCCGCCACTGGGGCGACGTCGACGCCTTCGCGCTGTAAGGAGCTGGCACCGTCGTCCTTACGCTCGCCTGACGTCGCTTACATTTCTATACATTTGAGCTAACACGTTTTACCCCCGCATCAACAGTGTGCGGGGGTAAACTTATGCGCATGTTATAACTTGCCCGGAAGGATTCACCATGCTTAGGATCGGTCTTCTTACTAGTGGCGGCGACTGCCAGGCGCTCAACGCCACCATGCGCGGCATCGTCAAAACGCTCATGACCAATAGCGAAGAACCTATCGAGATCTACGGTTTTGAGGACGGATACCAGGGCCTTATCTACAGCAGGTTCCGCGTCATGACGCCCGCCGATTTTAGCGGCATCCTCACCCGCGGCGGCACTATCCTGGGCACGAGCCGCACGCCGTTCAAGCGTCTGGACACTCCCGAGGCCGATGGCGTCGAGAAGGTGCCGGCAATGGTCCACACCTATCATAAGCTGCAACTCGATTGCCTGTTTATGCTGGGCGGCAACGGCTCCACCAAGACCGCCAACCGCCTGCGCGAAGAGGGTCTCAACGTTATCGCCCTGCCCAAGACCATCGATAACGACACTTGGGGCACCGAGCTGACGTTTGGCTTTACGAGCGCCATCGACGTCGCCACCAAGTGTATCGACGACATCCACACTACCGCCTCGAGCCACGGCCGCGTGTTTGTCATCGAGATCATGGGCCACAAGGTTGGCTGGATTCCGCTGTACGCCGGCGTCGCGGGCGGTGCGGACGTCATCCTGATTCCCGAGATCCCCTACGACATGGATAACGTCATCAAGACCATCGAGCATCGCATGGAAACCGGCAGCCGCTTTACCATCGTGGCCGTCGCCGAGGGCGCCATCTCCAAGGAGGATGCGGCACTGTCCAAGAAGGAGTACAAGAAGAAGCTCGCCGAGCGTACGAGCCCGTCAATCGTGTACGACATCGCCAAGGAGATCGAGGCCAAGACCGGTCGCGAGACCCGCGTCGCCATCCCCGGCCACACGCAGCGCGGCGGTCAGCCCGACGCTCAGGACCGCATCTTTGCGACCCAGTGCGGCGTCGAGGCAGCACTGGGATGCCTGCGCGGCGAGTTTGGCTACATGATTGCCCTGCGTGACGGCAAGATGTGCCACATGCCGCTCGAGGATGTCGCCGGCAAGCTCAAGTATGTCGATCCCCAGAGCGACCTGGTGCGCGAGGCCAAGGCGTTGGGCATCAGCTTCGGCGACGAATAGCCTCGGCTGGAACTGCTCTTATCGGAGACCCCAGGGCTTACCTCCCAAATCGTCCTCGGACATGTCAGGACCCCGCTGCGCGCTTCGCGCGGCGGGGTCCTTCCGTCCTGCGGAAAGATTTGGGAGGTAAGCCTTGGGGCCTCCTGCGGTAACCGGGGAGGCCGAGGCTATTCGTCTTCTTGCTGCAAGTGCCTGGGGTAGGATGCGGCGTGCATTTTTTGGAGTATTCAGCAGCCGAGGGCACCTGCATACTGGATTTTGGGCGAAAGGCAGGCGCCATGGGCCGCATCCTGTAAAAAACGAGCGGCTCTTGAGGCGTTGGGGGCTCAGAATCAGGACTTTAAGCGCTGTTTTGTGCGCCCGCTCCCGCACCCGCGGGCTCCGGGATGCTGAATACTCCGGAATTTGCACGTCGCCCCCTGGGGTACCCGCGGGCAAAAAGCAACCGCCCCGCCGAAATATGCAATCGGCGGGGCGGTTTATGCAAAAATGCGGTTGTGGTACATTACAGCTCGCTACAGCTTGAATCCCAGGCAGGTTACTCGGCACTCTTGAGGGCGCCGACCATGTCGATCTTGTTGAGCGTTCGGTTGGTGGCGAGGTTGACGATAAACGTAAAGCCAAAGGAAAGCACCACGGCGAGCACGTAGCTTAGCGGCTCGACTTCGACGTCAAAGTACAGCGACGGCATCTGCAAAATGTACGTAAAACTCTCGGCCAGCAAGCCGCCCAGTGGCACGCCCAGCGCGGCGCCAATTGCCGTGAGGATCAACGTCTCCTTGTTGACGTAATGGTGCACCTCGCCACGGCGGAAGCCCAGCACCTTGATGGTCGCCAGCTCGCGTTCGCGCTCGGAGATATTCGTGTTGGACAGCGTAAACACCACCACAAACGACAGGCATGCCGCCATAAAGGTCACGAGCACCACGACCGAATTGATGATCGCAAAGTTCGCCTCGTAGTTCTGCCAATGTTCGGCCGTGCTCGAGATGGTGAGCCAACCGTCGCTCTTAAGCTTCTTGCTAAACGCAATCTGGTCGGCCGACGAGCCCTTAAGCAGCACAAAGACGCCGTTGAGGCGTGCGCTTCGACCGAACGCGCGCTCATAGGTGCCCTGCGTCATGTAAAGCGTGTTGCCCAGATAGTTAAGCGAAATGTCACTGACTTTGACCTTGGCAACATTGAGCGACGAATCCTGGACGTGTGCCGTATCGCCCGGCTGAATCCCCAGCACCAGCTGTGAACTCTTACTCAGATACACGTCTCCGTCACGCAAAGACAGCGGCTCTTTGGACTCATCCTCAAGGCGAACGTAGTCGTCCAAATCGTTCGTGCGGTCATCGGGCACCACGATCAGCTGCACGGTCTCGCTCTTGCCGCCAAACGTAAAGGTAACGTTGTCAGTCATGATCGGCAGCGTCGAAGTTACGGTCACACCGGAATCCTTGACCGCGCTTCGCTCGTCGAGCGCCGCGCACGTCTGCGAAAAATCGTCGGGATTGGCGACCGCCAGCAGATCGTAGCGCGTGACGTGGCCGTACTGCTTGGGCGAAAGCGCGACCGACGTGTCGCGAATACCCATACCGCAGATCACAAGCGCGGTGCAACCCGCGATGCCAAAGATGGTCATAAAGGCGCGCTTTTTATAGCGGAATAGGTTGCGTGCAGCGACCTTGTTCAAAAAGCCCATGCGGCGCCAGATAAAGCCGATGCGCTCGAGCAAGATGCGCGAGCCAGCGCGCGGGGCCTTGGGACGCATAAGCGAGGCCGGGGTCTCGGCCATCTCGTGGCGGCAGGCGATAATCGTGGCGCCCACCACGCCCACGGCAAACAGCGCCACCGACACGAGCGACGACACGATGTCGTACGAAAGCAGCATCTGGGGCAGTGAGTACATGTCGTCGAACACCGTAAACAGGAACAGCGGCAGGCCCACAAATCCGATGATGTTGCCGAGCACGCCGCCGATCAGACAAGCCCACAGCGCATAGTCCACGTATTTGGACAGAATACGCCCGCGCGAATAGCCGAGCGCTTTGTACAGGCCAATAAGCGTGCGCTCCTCCTCGACCATACGCGTGGCGGTGGTGAGGCTGATGAGCACGGCGACGATAAAGAAGATGAACGGAAACACCGTGGCGATGGCCTCAATTGACGAGCTATCGCTCTCCACGCTCGAGTAGCTTGCGATATTGCCGCGGTCCTGGATGTACCAGGTGCATTCGCCCAGGTCAGAGAGCTCGGCGCGGGCATCGGCAAACTGCTGGTCGGCGGCGGCACGGCGCTGGTCCAGGTCGGCTTGCGCCTGCACGCGCTCCTCGCTGCCCTCTGCCATGCGATTGATGTTGTCCTGCTCAATCCCAAAGAGCATATTCGCCTGGCGCTCGGCCGCATCCAAGCTTGCCGGCGTGTCGACCGTCAGTTCCTGAGCGCGCGCCTTCTCACGCTCCTCGCGGATCTTCTCTATATTGCCCTTGACCTTGTTGATCTTTGCCGCGTAGGCATCCGAATAGGAGTTGAGGCTCTTGGCTCCCTCGACGATCACGTGGACCGCGGAGTAGGAAGAAGATGTCGCGGCGTCCTCGCTCACATAGAACTTATAGTCCGCCGCCGAAGCAGCACGGAAGGCGTTGACCGTCGAGTCGGAGCTCACGTCGGTGGGATCGAGAACCTCGGCCGTGATGGTGTAATCGCCATCGGCAAACTGGTCCTTGGCACTTTGGTTCGACGAGCTCGCATCGTTGGCGGCAAAACTCACCGTATCGCCGAGCTTTTTGCCCGAAGCCTTCAGGAACTTCGAAGTCACCGCAACCTCATCGGCGCTCTCGGGCAAATCGCCGTTCACGAGCACCGGCTGATCGATGTTCTCCTTGGAGAGACTCTGCACGACCACGCGCTCGCGCGTTGTACCCACGGCGGTGTAGGCGGTCTCGGTGTAGATGCCCTCGGCCGTCTCGACACCATCGACCTCTTGGATGGCGGCGAGATCATCGTCGGTCAGGCCATAAGTCGACTGGACGTTGATATCGTAGACATTCTGCTGGTCAAAGTAGGCGTCAACCGAATCGCACAGGTCCTCGCAACCCGCCTTAAGGCCGCACATCACGCTCACGCCAAGCGCGGTGATGACCACGATTGACAAGAAACGCTTAAGACTGCCTCGGATTGTGCGGTAGATGCCACGGCGAAAAACCGTCGGCACCATATCGTTTGAGCTTTGGGCAGTGCGGTAGGTCGTAAAATCCTGCTCGCGCTCCGTGTTCTGCGCGTCGCGGCGTAGGCTGTTTTGGCGGTCCTGGTCCATGGGCGCTACCACTCGATCGTCTCGATAGGCACGGGATTTTGCTGGACCGTCTCGCTCTCCACGCGACCGTTCTTAAAGCGGATCAGGCGATCGGCCATGGGTGCTAGCGCGGAGTTGTGGGTGATGATGATGACCGTAATGCCCTGCTTGCGGCAAGTGTCCTGTAGCAGCTGCAAAATCTGCTTGCCGGTTTTATAGTCGAGCGCGCCCGTGGGCTCGTCGCACAGGAGCAGCTTGGGGTTCTTTGCCAGTGCACGGGCAATGGACACGCGCTGCTGCTCGCCGCCCGAAAGCTGCGCGGGGAAGTTGGCGAGGCGCTCGCCCAGGCCAACCTGGCAAAGCGTTTGCTCGGCATCGAGCGAATCGGGGCAGATCTGCGCCGCGAGCTCGACGTTTTCGAGCGCCGTCAGGTTGGGGACCAGATTGTAGAACTGGAAGACAAAGCCCACGTCGGCGCGACGGTATTCCACGAGCTGCGCCTCGTTAGCAGAGCTCACGTCGCGCCCGTCCACCGTCACGGTGCCGGAAGTCGCCGTATCCATGCCACCCAGAATGTTGAGCGCCGTGGTTTTACCGGCGCCCGAAGCGCCCAGGATAATGGCAAGCTCGCCACGCTCAACAGAAAAGCTCGCACCGTCGAGCGCATGGATGCGGGCGTCGCCCTCGCCGTATGCCTTGATGACGTCTTTGAATTCGATATAAGCCATCGATTAATTCCCATCTGGTCGGATAACTCTTTAGTATTACCCATTTCGCACCTACCAAAAAGGGACAGGTTTATTTTGGCAGGTTTTATATGGGGAAATGGCGGCTATAGATGAGGCGCCGGGAAGGCAGAGACATCATCGACGGGGTCAGGCCGACCGCCAAACACAACGCACGCATCTCAATCTGTCAGCCAAATCATTCGAACAGCTGTTCGTTTCTATGATATGATTCCGTTATCTAAGCAGGCCAATACGCAGAAAGGCGGCCAACATGGCGTTCGACTTTAAGAAGGTATGCAAGGAGCTCTACAAACCTGCAAGCAAGCCGAGTATCGTAACTGTCCCGCCAATGAGCTACGTTGCCGTTCGCGGAAAGGGCGACCCAAATACCGAAGGTGGCGAGTATCAAAACGCCCTGCCGCTGCTTTACGGCATCGCCTATACCGTCAAGATGTCGAAGAAAGGCTCAAGGAGTATCGAGGGCTATTTCGACTTTGTGGTACCGCCGCTCGAGGGTTTCTGGTGGCAAGACTCCCCGAGCGGCGACATCGATTATGTACGCAAGGACGATTTCAACTTTATCTCGTGCATTCGCCTGCCCGATTTCGTCACCCGAGATGACTTTGACTGGGCAGTCGCGGAAGCCACAACCAAAAAGAAACTGGACTTTTCCGCCGTCGAGCTGCTTAAAGTTGACGAGGGTCTCTGCGTTCAATGTATGCACACCGGGCCCTACGACAACGAACCGGCGACTGTAGGCGCTATGCATGAATACACGACCGAGCAGGGCTATGTCCCCGACTTCTCAGACACCCGTTTCCATCACGAAATCTATCTCTCCGATCCACGCAAATGTGCACCGGAGAAACTTAAAACTGTGATTCGTCATCCTATCAAGCGCGCTGAATAGCGTGAGGCGTCATTTCACACGCTAGGTTTTAAGCCAGCCAACCAGCCGCCTCCTAGACCGTCCGGTAATTATCTTGACGCGGCCCGTCGCATCTTATAAGTTTGTTTTGCTAAAGCTGGAAAGCCTCTCAACGATGCGCAACTCCAGCTCTTTTTCTATCAAGAGGCTTAAATGAAATACCGGAAGTCGCGGATATCCATCAACGAACAGATAGCACTATTGACAGAAAACAAGGGTCTTAAGTGCTCTGATCAAAGCGAACTCGAGCGAGCTTTGGTCGAAGTCGGCCACTACAAACTGTCGGCCTACTGGTTTCCCTGCAAACCAAATGCAAGTCCGGGATTACCATCTTTCACGAAGGCACAACATTCGAAACCATCATCTACACGTATGAATTTGACCGAGCCCTCCGGCAGGTAATGTTTGATGCGGTCGGCAAAATTGAGATCTACCTCAGAAGCAGAATTGCCTATCTTGCCTCTGAGGAACGCGGGCCTTTCTGTTACCCAGATGTCGCCATAACGAGGCTCAACTCGGCATGCCCATCGCGCTTTGCGCCGCGCTGGGATACGCCGCCGTCTTTGGCAGCGCCACCAATACGCTGCTCGCGCCGATCCTTATTGGCTGCGAAGTCTTCGGCTTTGGCGACTTGCCGAAGTTCTTTATTGTCTGCGTCGTGGCTTACCTGTTCAACATGGATAAGTCAATCTACGCCCTGCAGAAGCGGGCGTAGATGGATGTCCAAGCAGGTGGTCTCAACCGGAAACGGCGTCTTGGCTATGCAAAGTGCTCGAACGTTATTCCTCGTACGCGCCCTCAAGCCGCAGCAGCCACTCCTTACGGTCGAGGCCGCCGGCATATCCATTGAGCGAACCATCGGCGGCAACCACGCGATGGCACGGCACAATAATCGAAATGGGATTACGCGCGACCGCGGCCCCCACGGCACGGGGAGACGCAACGGGTGCCTCGTTTCCCGGTACACGATGTCGAGCCGTAACACGCTGGGCGATCTCACCATACGTAGCGACCTCGCCACGCGGGATAGAAAGCAGCTCAAACCAAACCTCGCGCTGAAACGCCGTACCGATCATATGCAACGGAGGCGTAAACCGAGGTTCCTGCCCTGCAAAATAAGCATTCAGCCAAGCCCAGGAACGCTCAAGCACCGAAGAGGCCGCGCCATTTGTCGGACTCACCGACGACATGCCACCAATACCTGAAACCGCATCGGCACCTTCGATATGCTCGACATCTTCTTTGAGAAGCGTGGAGCCAAAATGCTCCTGCCCCTCAAACCAAAGCCCTGTCAAACCGCGGCCATCAGCGGCAAGCAAGATTTCGCCCAAAGGCGAAGGAAACGTCGTCGTGACCACCAGCGGCTCCTTTCAAAACTCCGCAACATAATACCGCGAATTGTGCAGACAACCCCAATCGACCCCAAAGTCACCCAAGGCAGCAGGCGTGCAACGCCGCAGCTGCCGCACGACCCCAAAGTCCCCGCAGGCAGCAGGCGCGAAGCGCCGCAGCTGCCGGCCGCGCCCCACAGTCCCCCAAGGCGGCAGGCGCAAAGCGCCGAAGCCGCCGCCGGGACTAGGGCCCGCAACAGCCACGTGCCCCCACATCAGCCCCGCGGCCCCAACCAACAACGGCCCCATCGCAGGTCGCTTGCAGCAGCGTCACCGCAGGCGGGGGCCGGGCTTGGTTTTCAGAACACTCCGCAGACCAGTGTGGCGCCTTGTCCGCGGCTCCGAAGGAGCAGGACAAGGCGCCACACATGGTCGAGGACGTTCTGAAAACCAAGCCCGGCCCCCGCCGGACAGGTCACACTACTCGCAGAGCAGCTTAGCGATCTGGACGGCGTTGGTTGCCGCGCCCTTACGGATTTGGTCGCCGCAGCACCAGAAGGTGATGCCACGTGCAGCCTCGGGGTTCGAGATGTCGCGGCGTACGCGACCGACCCAAATCAGGTCCTGGTCGGAGGTGTCCATCGGCATGGGGAAGCGGTCGTGCGCATCCTCGGCGCTCATGTCGTCAACCAGCTTGACGCCGGGAGCGGCAGCCAGCGCAGCGCGGGCCTCCTCGACCGTAATGTCGCGCTCGAACTCGAGCGTAATGCTCTCGGAGTGCGAACGCAGCACCGGCACGCGCACGCAGGTGCAGTTCACGCGCAGCTCGGGCAGATGCATGATCTTGCGGCCCTCGTTCTGCAGCTTCATCTCCTCGGAGGTAAAGCCCTCCTCCTTGACGCCGCCAATCTGCGGAATCAGGTTGCTCGCGAGCTGGGCGGCAAATGCGCGCGGCTCGGGAATCTCCTCGCCACGGCCCAGGGCGGCAAGCTGCGCTTCGAGCTCGGCCATACCGGGAGCACCGGCACCAGAAGCCGCCTGATACGTCGAGACGATCATGCGCTTCACGCCGGCGAGCTGATGCAGCGGCCACGTGGGAACCAGGCCGATGATGGTCGCGCAGTTGGGGTTGGCGATAAGGCCGTGATGCCACTTGATATCGTCGGCATTGATCTCGGGCACGACCAGCGGCACCTCGGGATCCATGCGGAAGGCATGGCTGTTGTCGACCACGACAGCGCCGCGCTTGACGGCCTCGGGCAGCAGCTCCTTGGCGATATCGTCGCCGGCGGCTCCGAGCACAATATCGCAGCCCTCAAAGGCCTCGGGGCAAGCCTCCTCAATCACGATTTGCTCGCCGCGGAACTCAACGGTCTTGCCCGCAGAGCGCGCGCTCGCCAGCAGCTTGAGCTTACCGACCGGAAACTCCTGCTCGTTGAGGCACTCGAGCATCTGGGTGCCCACGGCTCCCGTCGCGCCCAAAATAGCAACCGTGTACTGTTTCATGCTTCCCCCTTTAAAGGTTGTGGCTTTTGCCCGCACGCCGAGCAGGCCGATTATTGTTGCCAGTGTATACAAGAACGGGGCGGGCACGAAACCCGCCCCGTCGAAACGAAACCGAAACGAAACGCCCCGCCGTAGATTTTTGAGACATGACCCAAAAATCCACCGAGCAGTCGCTACTTTTTGAGCGCGGCCAGGGCGGAATCGACCGGTGCGGGAGCCTCCAGATCGGAGACCTTCACAATGCCGTTTTCGTCGGAGAAGGCACGGTAAATGGTCTGAATCGCCAGGTCGAAGTCTTTCTCCTCGACACCGATAATGATATTGATCTCGTCGCAGCTCTGCGAAATCATACGCACGCTCACGCCTGCCTGGCCAAGCATGCCAAACAGATGCCCCGAGATACCCGCACGGCCGCGCAGGTTACGACCGACGGTCGCGATGAGCGCCAAGCCCTCGACAACCTCGATCTCGAGCGGCTCGACCTCCTGTTGAATGTCGCCCACGAGCGAATACAGCGAGTCGTGCACATCCTGCTCCTGCACCACGGCGCCAAAGCGGTCGACACCGGTGGGCATGTGCTCGACGGAAACGTCATAGCGCTCGAAAACCGAAAGCGCGCGGCGCATAAAGCCAACGCGGGGCTTGGTGCGGTCGCGGGCAACGTTGATGGCGACAAAACCGCGCTTGCCGGTCACACCGGTAATGATGGGCTCCGCCTCGCCCTCATCAGCCGTCTCGCTAATGATGGTGCCGGGGTCCTGCGGCGCATTGGTGTTCTTGATGACCAGCGGAATACCCGCCTCGCGCACGGGGAACACGGCCTCCTCGTGCAGGACGCTTGCGCCCATGTACGAAAGCTCGCGCAGCTCCTCGTAGGTAACGCGCGCAATGGGCTGAGCCTCGGGCACAATGCGAGGATCGGCAGAATAGAAGCCCGAAACGTCGGTCCAGTTCTCGTACAAGTCGGCGCCCAGGCACTTAGCCAAGATCGAGCCGGAAATGTCGCCGCCGCCACGGTCGAGCAGCTTGATCTGGCCCTCGCGCGTCGCGCCGTAGAAGCCAGGCATAACGAAGCCGCCCTGCTGACCGTACTCCTGCACCAGCTCGGAGGTGCGGTTCATGCTGAGCGTACCGTCGTGATGGAACGCCACAACCGTCGCGGCGTCCAGGAACGGTAGGCCCAGGTACTCAGCCATCAGGCGAGCGGTAAAGTACTCGCCGCGGCTCACAAGCTCCTCGGTGGAGTAACCGCCCGAGCGGGCGCGCTCGGCAAAAGCCGCGAACTCCTCACGGATGGGATAGGTGAGCTCCAGCTCGTCAGCGATATCAAAATAGCGCTGGCCGATGTCCTCGAGCAGCTCCTCGCACGACACGTGGTACTTAACGTGCGCGTTAACCAGGTAGAGCAGGTCAGTCACCTTGGTGTCGCCCTTAAAGCGGCGACCACAGGCAGAAACCACCACAAAACGGCGGGCAGGGTCGGCGTCGACAATGGCCTTGATCTTCTTAAAGTGTTCGGCGTCGGCGACCGACGAGCCGCCAAACTTGGCAATCTTAATCATGGGCTGGAGGTTACCTTTCTAAAAAGCCTCTGCGAACCTATTTTGCGCGCTCTGATACCATGGTTTCACCGATTGGGACCAAGGCATCCGAGGAGCAGTGTTATATGGGAACTTATCATAGTACACGAGGACGCACTTTATCGTGCTCAAGTAAGGTGGCAATCCGCACCGGCATCGCTCCCGACGGGGGTTTGTTTGTCTCGGACGAGCTTGGCACCCAGCAGGTCGATATCAGCTCGCTTGCAGATAAATCGTACTTTGAAATCGCTCAAGATGTGTTGGGAATGTTACTGAATGATTACACGGCCGAAGAAATTTCGGCGTGTGTCGACGAGGCATACCGCGGCACGTTCGCGAGTGAAGAGGTTACGCCGCTCGTCAAACTCGACGCAGCGCCGGGCGCTGACGCCCCTCAGACCTATGTGATGGAGCTCTTTGGCGGCCCCACAAGCGCCTTCAAGGACGTCGCCCTACAGATGCTCCCCCGCCTCATGGCCCGCACTTCCGCCAAGGACGGCGGCGCCGAGCGCATCATGATCGTCACCGCCACGTCAGGCGACACCGGCAAGGCCGCGCTCGCCGGTTTTGCCGACGCTCCGGGCACGGGCATCACCGTCTTTTATCCCGAGGGCAAGGTCAGCCGCGTCCAGAACCTGCAGATGTCCACTCAGGAGGGCGATAACGTCGCCGTCTGCGGAATCCGCGGCAACTTTGACGACGCCCAGAGTGCCGTCAAGCGCATCTTTGCCGATAAGAAGCTTGCCGAGCGTCTTGAGGCCGCCGGCACGGTGCTTTCGAGCGCCAACTCCATCAACGTCGGCCGCCTGGTGCCGCAGGTTGTCTACTACTTTGCCGCCTATGCGCAACTGCTGCGCGCCGGCGCCATCGAGGCCGGCGACTCCGTGGAGTTCTGCGTACCGACCGGCAACTTTGGCGATATCCTGGCCGGCTACTATGCCAAGCGCATGGGCCTGCCCGTCGCCAAGCTCATCGTCGCGAGCGACAAGAACAACGTGCTGGCCGACTTCCTGACCACCGGCGTTTACGACCGTAACCGCCCGTTCTTCACGACCATCTCGCCATCGATGGACATCCTCATCAGCTCCAACCTGGAGCGCATGCTGTACTTCCTGTCCGACGGCGACTGCGAGCTCGTTGCCGGCCTTATGGAGCAGCTTGCCCAGACCGGCCGCTATGAGGTGCCCGCCGAGCTGCTGTCCAAGATCCAGAGCGTCTTTGGCTGTGGCTGGGCCAGCGAAGACGAGGTCCGCGCTGCCATCAAGAGCTGCTGGGATGCAAACGGCTACGTGATCGACCCGCACACCGCCTGCGGCTATCACGTCTTTGAAAAGGTTGCTCCCGCCGAGGGCGCCAAGGCCCGCGTGCTGCTTTCGACCGCCAGCCCCTACAAGTTCCCACGCGCCTGCTGCGACGCCCTGGGCCTCGACGTTCCCGAGGATGATTTTGAGGCCATGCGCGTGCTCGAGCAGGCAACCAACACGGTCGCCCCGGCACAGCTCGCCGAACTCGAGTCCAAACCCGTCCGCTTCGAAGACGTCTGCGACGTCGATGAGATGGCCAGCTACGTCGAGTCCGCAGCAAAACGAATGAGCACCAACTAGATCCCTTATTAAGCGCCGGCGAAAGCCGGCGCACCTTCTTTTTATTTAGCTTTCGGGATGATGACGAGCATGCGAGCGGGTCTGGCCGTTTAGTTCGTCGCGAGTTCCGCACGAGCCGGAAAGCACTTAATGTGCTTTCCGAGCGAGCCAGGACTGCCCGAGCAGCGAACTAAACGGCCAGACCCGCCCAGGAGGACCCACATGATCATAATCACCGTCCCAGCAACCAGCGCCAACCTAGGCATCGGCTACGACACCCTCGGCATGGCCGTCAGCCTCTACTCGCACTTCACCTTCGAGCGCGCCGACAAGCTCACCATCACGGGCTGCCCCGAAGAGTTCCAAAACGAGAATAACCTGGTCTATGTGAGCTTTGTCGATGCGTTGGCCGCATGGGGCGAGCCGGCTTTTCCCGTTGCCATCGACATTCAAACCGATGTGCCCGTCGCACGCGGCTTGGGCTCCAGCTCCACCTGCGTCGTCGCCGGCATCATGGCAGCCGCCGCGCTGACGGGCCACACCGTCGACCGCGCCGAGCTCGTCCGCATCGCCACCGAGGTCGAGGGCCATCCCGATAACGTCGCCCCCGCTATCCTGGGCGGCGCCGTCTGCTCCTTTACACCGACTGATTCGCTCCCCCAGTGTCTGCGCTACGAGGTGAGCGATCGCTTGCGTTTTATTACCGTGATTCCGCCCTACGAGGTACACACGAGCGAGGCACGCAAGGTCGTGCCGCAGGAGATTCCGCTCTCCACCGCCGTGTGGCAGATGGGCCGCATCGCCGGTATGACGCGCGGCTTGGAGACTGGTGACCTCGACCTGATTGCCGCCGCCAATGACGACCGCATTCAGGAGCCCTATCGTCGCCGCCTGATTCCCGACTACAACGCCGTGCGCGACACCTGCCTTAACGGCGGCGCTAAGACCATCTGGATTAGCGGCTCGGGCTCGACCCTCATGGCTGTGACCGACGACACCATCGTGGCAAAGTTCCTGCAGGTCAAGCTGCGCGAGCAGTTCCCTAAGTGTGATACGCATATTCTGACGTGCGACACCGAGGGCGCTCAAATCGAGTACCTGTAGACATCGCCGATCGGTCTGTCCGGGCCACCCAGGGGCATCCCCTTAAAAACGTCCTCGCACTTGAGGCCCGCTTATCCTGCTCCTTCGAAGCATCGGATAAGCGGGCCTCGTGCTGCGGAATGTTTTTAAGGGGATGCCCTTGGGCGGCCCTACAACAACATTGCCGGCGATGTCTACAGGGACCCACGCTTTGAAAGGGCGCCGGGCTGATAGTTTTGTTTTTTATTGATAGGGGCTCTTGCTAGGCTGGAGCCCTTACTAGAGGCAGGCCTCGGCGATGCGGCGCTTGAGTTCGTCGATGCCGGTACCGGTCTGGGAGCTTGTGATGATCACGTTCTCGGCCGGAACGTTGAGCTGCTTTTTGATGGCTGCTGCCTGGCGGGCCTGCTGGGTGCGGCTGAGCTTGTCGGCTTTGGTGAGGCAAACGATAAAGTTGAACTCGTTGCCCTGTAGGTAGTCGATCATGTCGTGGTCGAGCTTGCTGGGGTCGTGACGAATGTCCACCAGCGAGACAACCAAGTTAAAGCTGCGCTCGGAGTCGAAAAAGTCGCCGATAAGCTCGGCCCAGCGGTCGCGCTCGGCCTTGGAGCGACGGGCGAAACCGTAACCCGGCAGGTCCACGAAATGCACGTCATCGGCCTCAAAGAAGTTGATGTTGCTCGTCTTGCCCGGCGTACTGGAAACCTTGACTAGGTTCTTGCGGCCAAATAGCTTGTTCATAATCGACGACTTGCCCACGTTGGAGCGGCCGACAAAGCTCACCTCGGGGCAGGTGGACTCGGGAATCTGCGAAACCTTGCCATAGCTGGCGACGAACTTGGCAAGCTGGTAGTTAATGGAATCGGCCATGGACACTCCTTGGTCGTAGGTTCTTACAAATAGACGCGCTATTGCGCAGCGGCAATGCGGCGGACGATATCGAGCGTAATGTCACTTGCGACACGCGCATACTCGAACAGATCGAACTCGCGCTCGCAAATTGCATCGTACGCCTCGTCACAATTATCGCTGATAGCGCGCAACACCAGGCAATCGACACCATTTTTGGTTGCGACATGGGCAATTGCCGCGCCCTCCATGCCGACACAATCGGCATGCGTCGCCTCGATAGCGTCGTTGCGCATGGTGGCGCCCGTCACAAAGCGGTTACCCGTGGCAATCGTGCCGACCAGGAACTGCTTGGTGCCCTCGTTCGAAGCGACTGCATTTTTCGAAGCGTCAACAAACCCACGCTCAGCAAGCACGTCGGCGGCAATATCGACCAGCGCGGGCGTCGAGCCAAACTCCTCGAGCCCCGGTGCGGACTCGGCGATAAGCGCGGTATCGGTATCCAGATAGCGTAGGCGTTTGCCAATGACCACGTCGTCGATATGGAGCTTGGGGTTCAAACCGCCCGCAATGCCCGAAAACACAACAGCCTGCGGAGCATACTTGCTAATGAGGTGCTGTGTTGCAGCGGCGGCGTTCACCGTGCCCATGCCCGCCGTTGTGGCGACAACTGTCAGGCCGTCGAGCTCACCGCTCACAACGGTCAAGCCTGCCTCCCGTGCCTCGCAAACGTCGCTCAGCTCTTCCTTAATCTGCATGATCTCTTTTTCGAGCGCACCGATAATCGCGATGGTAGCCATACCATTCCCCAAACCTATACGAAATTCTCAACCAAGGTATGGTACCAGCATTTTGTTTGACCTCGCCAAACGAACACGCTAAGCCAGTGCAGCTCGCGTATCAAACAGAGCCTTTGCAATCGCAGCCGTAACCTCGCTCGAACGGTCACTCCATGGCATCGATGTCATGACGCTCATGACATAGCTATGGCTGTCGGCTTCGATCAGTCCGCCATCGCATGTCGAATAGCAACCGTCCTCGCTGATCCAACCCGCCTTGTTGCGCACCAAAACCTGCTCGTCCGCAATGCCATCGCGAATAAACGAGCGCGATGTTGATGTCAGAAGGCCCGACAACCACTGTGAAGTCTCGGTATCCATGCTCAGATACTCGCTCATCTCACGCCATAACCTCGCAGAAGTGCGCGGGCAGTAGGTCGGAAAATCACTCATCGGATCCAGTGCCGTATCGTAATCGATGCCAAGACCGACAATCCAATCCTCGTAACCGACACGGTCAAACGCCGCACGTAACGCAATAAACGAATCGTTGTCTGAATAAACGACCGCAGCCTCGATCAAGTCGCGTACCGTCTGCCAACCCATGTTGTAGCCACCATAGGTGCCAAGGGAGTCATCGAGTGAAACCTGGCCCGTCTCGACCAGAGATTCGCAAATGTACAACGCATAGAGTGCCTTGTAGCTACTCGCACCGTACACCTCGACATCAGCGTTATACGTCACGCCCTTACCGCTCGACAGGTCGTAAAACACCACGCCCACATCGCCCAGCTCCTGCGCCTGGTCAAGCGCATTCTGGAGTGCGGCGAGGTTCTCATCCTCCAGGGCGAGGATCTGGTCATCAACCAGTGAGAAGGTCTGCACGGTATCGCCTGAGGGAATATCGTTAAAGTCCGCCTTCGAAAACCCCGTCTTGAGGTTCGCTGTCGACAGGGTTTGACTTGCGGTGACTTTAGATTCAGAGACCTTTTTGTTTTGCGTCTGTACCGTTGACGCATCTGAGTGTGCCATTCGCTCCGACGCGTAGGTTTTGGCGGTAATTCCGAGGATAATAACCGCCGACGTTAGCATCCCAATGGCGGCAATCTTCCTCACGCGGATGCGAGTGTCGGCAAGGCCACGCGAAGACGTGTCCTTCGTCTTATATCTGCTGCCATGCTGCGGCACATACTCGTCCCGCGATGCGATGTTTCGCACGTGGTCTCCTGACTGCTACCGTTTATATACGAGCAGCATGATACCGAGCAGGCATTTCTTTCCAAAGATATTCAGTGGCGTTTAAGGTGTCTTTAAAGAAACCACAAGCGTTTCTATGCATTTTTGCCAATTCTGTTGCACATCTCTACCCAAAACGCAGTTGCGGTGAAATAGTTCCTGTTTGGACGGCATAAGCCGAAAAACAAGAACTATTCCACCGCAACTTGACGGGGCTCTTTGGCAATCAACTTGGTGCCCAGGGGCACTCATTTAAGTCTGTCCCCAATGAGTGCCTTTGGGAAGCGAAAATGGCTCGCTAGCCGATGGCGTTTTTGAGTTCGGCGCGGCGCTTTTTCATGCCCGTCATGACGGCGTTGCGCAGCTCGGGCATGCGCGCGGTATCCATCTGCGGCACGCCCTCGAGCTTATAGGGAATGCCCAGTTGCTCGTACTTGACGACACCCATCGTATGATACGGCAGCATTTCCAGGCCCACCACGTTGTGCCATGGAGCGATGAGGCGACCGAGCTTCTCGCACTCCTCCACCGTGTCGGTAATGCCCGGCACCACCACGTGGCGGATAACGACCTTGATCTTGCGACGTGCAAGTTCATCGCCGAACGCTAAGATGCGTGCGGGATCGCAACCGGTCAGCTTTTTATGCTCGACCGGGTCGGCATGCTTAATATCGAGCAGCACCATGTCGGTCTCGTTGAGCACGGCATCGAACTTCTCGGGGTGGTTGGGGTCAAATGCATAGCCACAGCTATCTAGGCAGGTATGTACACGGCCATCGGGGTTGTTATGCATAGCACGAAACAGATCGGCCAAAAACTCGGGCTGCAGGAGCGGCTCGCCGCCGGACACCGTAATGCCACCGCTGCGATAGAACTCGTGGTTACTCTGGAACTCATCCATCAGGTGTTCGACGGTCACCATGGTGCCGCCGTTGACCGACCAGGTATCGGGATTGTGGCAATACGCGCAGCGCATGGGACAGCCCTGAACAAACACCACAAAGCGGATGCCGGGTCCGTCGACCGTTCCCATCGTCTCGATCGAATGCACGCGGCCAAGGGCAAACGCAGAGTCCTCGGGACGAGCGTCCACACCCTCAAGCGTCATTTCTGCCATTCGCGCTACCTTGCCTCTCCTTGGATGCAACCAATTAAAATGCCAGAGTCATTCTAGCCCATGCGTTTGCGTTTAAACGTCTCGGACTAGAACGGCACGTTTTAATCTATCCCCCATCACCATGGCTGGGGGCTACGTCGAGATGTCAGGCTGAAGAACGCTCGCCTGCGGCCTTTACGCCTTAAGCGTGAGCACCGCACCGAAGGCGGTCGGGCCGCAATGGCTCGAGATGACGCCGCCGACCTGAGTCCAGGTAACGTCCTTAAAGCCCAGATCATGCGCATAGACCTCCATGTCATCGCGCAGCTCCTGGGAAAGGCCCACCGAATACGCCAGGCCAATGTGCGAGTAGTCGATCTCGCCCTTCGCAACCATGTGGTCAATAAAGGCGCGGGCGCACTTGAGCATAGAGCCGCGGAACTTCTTGGTCGCCACGAACTTGCCGCCCGTCACCTCAATGCAGGGCTTAATCTTGAGCAGATGTGCGCCAAGGAATGCGACGTTGGACAGACGACCGCCTGCCTTAAGGAAGGCTAGGTCGGTAGGAACAAAGCCCAGCAGCACACGGTCCATGACGGAGTTCGTAAATGCAAAGATCTCGTCGACGGTGGCATCGGGGTGAGCCTCGATGTATTTGGCAGTCTCGACGACAACGAGCGACTGGCCCACCGAGACAAAACGCGTGTCCATGGAGTAGACGTAGTCGCGACCCTTGGCGGCGATCTTCGATGATTGATGTGAGCAGGTCGTGGCCTCGGAATACGCGAGATGCAGAATAGTCGCATCGGGCTGCTCAGCGTGAATGCGGTCGTACACGTGAGCAAAATCCGCAGGCGCGCAGCCACTGGTCTTGGGCATCACGCCAAACTCGTTGCAGCGCGAATAAATCTCGAGCGGATCGATCGAGCCGTCCTCGACGGTCTCGTCACCAATCGTGACATGCATGGGCACGCGCACGATGCCGTAGCGCTCGCAGAGCTCCGGCGTCACATCCGACCCAGACTCAACCACGATTACGTACTTGCCCATTCTTATCACGACCCATCTCGACATTGGCTTTTCAATACATGGCACGCGCCGCCGCACTGTTGCACAACGGCCGCAAAGCGCCAAAGAGACGCCGCCCCTTGCACACAACAAAGGACAGCGTCTCCCTGGAAAACTCCGTGCTTACCTGAGATTTTACACGGTTTATTAATAGGTGTTACTTACTCCGCAAACGGTAGCTATACGCGATAAACGGTAGTTCGCTGCGGCAACTGCGACACATTCCGCCCAGCAAGTCCAATCGTGTTCCACGCACGGTTAATACGCGAGACGGTAGAAATCCATCGACGCCGCACCCTCGGCATGCAACCCCATCGCCGAAACCGCCGGCGAATAGGTACGGCTCGTAAGTGCTGCCTCGCCGCCGTTGGCAAAAATCTCGACCATCGTAGTGTCCGAAAGCACGCGCAGGTCGCGAAGCTCGCTGAGCTCAATCGACCTCCGGTCTCGCCCATAGCCTTCATTACCCATATCGAGGGTAAGCATCCCCTCCGCATAACGCACAAAGACACCCTTGCGGATTTCGAGCTCGATCATCTTGGCGCCCTCACAGGAAACCACGACATCAAACAGGCGTCCCGGCTCCTCGACGGTCTCTTCGCCTACAGCACGAACGCAGCCGCCGCGCATCCTCTCAATCTCGTGCGCCGGCTGCTGGCAGAGCTTACCATCGCGCATGCTCAGCTCTCGCGGCACCGTCAACGCGCACTGCCACCCGCGCGCCACCGTCGGGTTTTCTGCCGTCGCATCGGGGCAACCCGACCATCCGATCATCAAACGCCGGCCTGCAGCATCCTCAAAGGACTGCGGAGCATAGAAATCAAAACCGGCATCGACTATCGGGGGCATGCCCTGCCCGACGATTTTAAAGCTCGGCGCCTCCCAATCGGCCTCGATGGGGAACCACACGCACTGATGCGGATTGCGGTAACGCCAACCATCGGCAGGCACACCCTGCGGACAGCAAACGAGAATAAGCTCGCCATCGAGCTCAAACAGATCGGGGCACTCCCACATAAAGCCAAACTTCTCGCCCAACTCAATGCGCGTCGCATAGCTCCAGTCCTCAAGATTGCGCGAGGTATAGACAAGCACGCAGCCACGGTCGTCTTTCGTACGAGCGCCCAGAACCATGTAGTAGATACCATCGTGCTCAAGGATCTTGGGGTCGCGCACGTGCGTACCGATATCGTCGGGGTAATCGACCGGTCCAACAGCTATGCACTTCTCGCCCAATTCGTCGGGATTCTCGGCAACCATATGAATCTGGTTTTGCTCACGGCCCGTCAACACGTAGTCGTAATCATCACGGTCAAAATGCTTAACGTTGCCGGTATAGAAGTAGTGAATCTTGCCATCACGTACAAAGGCAGAACCAGAATACGCTCCACTCGAATCCAAATCGGAATCGGGGAACAGCACGGGGCCGTGATTCTCGTACGTCACAAAATCCTTTGTCGTCAGATGGTTCCAAAGCACTGGACCGCCATGCGCAGCATCGAACGGATCGTATTGATGATAGATGTGATACGTATCACCAATCTGAACCAAACCATTGGGGTCGTTGAGCCAGCCAAGCTCAGGCTCCACATGGAACAAAAGCCTATCGGGGTCGAATGCGATGCGAGCCGCCGTCTCATCCTGTCCGGCACGCCACTGCTCATAGTCCGCGCGTGTCACCTTATTTTTTTGATTAAACATCGCCGTTGACTTTCTCGTCTATGGGAAAGGACGCTCGACTCGCACGAGCCGAACGCCCTTCCCCAAATGGACTTATCCGCACATTACGCTGAACGGCTCAACTAGAAGCTAACGTCGAAGCCAGCGCCAGCGCCCTCTTCATCGGTGGTCGGCACGCCCTTTGCCTTGTTGTAGGCAAAGATCAAGACGATCGGCACGATGAAGGCGATGAGATTGCCAGCCACATACCACACGAGCGTCTCGGGCGTAACGATGAGCAGGCCAAGCACGCCGGTCAGACCCTGACCGATGGCGCGCACCTCAAAGAGCTTCACGAAGGCACCGCCGCAGCCTGCACCGATGCAAGCGCAGATGAACGGGATGATCGAGTAGCGCATGTTTGCAGCAAAGATTGCGGGCTCGGAGATACCGACCAGCGTCGGGATAAAGGACGACATGCAGATGTTGCGCTCTTTGGAATGCTTCTTGTGAATGAGGTACATGCCGATGGCGCCGCCGCCCTGGGCGATGATGGAAACCGACCAGATGGCCTGGATGTAGTTGAAGCCAGTCGTGGCAACGAGGTTTGCCTCGATACCCTGGATGAACTGATGCGTACCGGTAACGACAAGCGGCTGCAGGAACGCGGCGAAGACAAAGGCACCAAAGACGCCCATCCTGTTGTACAGGATATCGATTACGCCGGCGAGGACGTCGCCGATCAGGTTGCCGAGCGGGCCGAACACGGTGAACAGGGCGACGTTAGCAAGAATCAGGGTAACGGTCGGGACAAAGACGAACGAAACGACCTCGGGGATGTACTTCTGGGCAATCTTTTCGACCTTGGCCATAAACCAGGCAGTCAGGATTGCAGGGAACACGCCACCCTGGAAAGCAACCATGGGAATGGAGAGCGGACCAAAGTTCCAGTACTCAGCACCCGTCGGATCCATAACGAACGTGTTGCGGTTCATAAGGCTCGGGTGAACCATGACGATACCGACGAGGATGCCCAGAATCGGGTTACCGCCAAAACGCTTCACCGCGCTGTACATAACCAGGACAGGCAGGTAGTCAAACGTGGTGGCGATAATGGCAAAGAAGCTTGCGAGGTTCTTGAGGAACTCGCTGTGATCGGCAAGGCTGCCCTCCATGCCAAAGAGGCCGTTGGCAACGATCAGCGACTTAAGGCCGATGATGATAGCGGCGCCGACGAAGGCGGGAATGATGGGGATAAAGATGTCCGAGAATACCTTGAGGACCGAGAAGAACTTGCCCTTCTTGTCCGCCTCGGCGCCCTTGACCTCGGAAGCGCTGATCTCCTTAACGCCCGTCAGAGCCATAAACTCATCGTAGACCTTGTTGACGGTACCGGTACCGAAGATGATCATGAGCTGGCCGCTGTTGTACAGCACGCCCTTGACGCCATCGATGTTCTCGAGCTCGGCCTTGTTGTACTTGCTCGTATCCTTGAGCACCAGACGCAGACGCGTAACGCAATGCGTGGCGCCCTCGATGTTCTCCAAACCGCCGACGTTATCGACGACTTGCTGAGACACTACTTTGTAGTCCATGTTCCTCTCCATTCCTTTACGAAATCATAAGACGTTTTGATGCCATTACAGAGACGCGATCGTTGCATTTGCGCACTTGAGCGCACCGTCGGTGACGGTAAGCGCCACACCCTGGCCCTGCTTGTTGCAGAAGCGAGCGTTGAGCGCAACATCATCGACAAAGATGGTCGCGATGTCGTCGTCGACGACCAGACGCACATGGTGAGTGCCCTCGCCCTTAAAGAACAACGGACGCTCGAGGCCCATGTTGTTGACCTGGAACCACGGGTACTGGGGAGCCGGCGTGAACTCGAGCTTGCCCTCGCGCAGGTTGGCGCGGAACTCATAGGCAAGACCGGACTCGGCGTCCTCGGCAAGCTTCACCGAGAAGCCGGCGGCGTCACCGGCGAGCTCGATGTCGGCATCGAGCATATAGGTGGAACCGGCATCCGCGGCGAGCACCTGCTCGACCTTGCCCGACTCGCAGGAAAGCTCAAAGGCCTCGACTGCCTTAGCCTCGCCAAAGGCGCCAAGCATGCTGTCAGGGAGCTTGGTGCCGAGCGTTCCGTCGGCACGCTGAACGATCTCGAGAGGCATAAAGGTGCCACCCCACAGGTAAGAGCTGGGATCGCCACCCTCGTCACGCGTAGGAACCCAACCAAAGAGAACGCGGCGCTCGCCATCAAATGCGGTACGCGCGGCATAGTACGCGCGGCCATCGAATGAATCGTCAGCAGGAGTGATCCAAGGACCGTTGATGGAGCGAGACATGCGGTAACGGGTCTTGTTGCCATCACTGTACTCGGAGAACACCAGATACCACCAGTCGCCCATCTTAAAGAGATCAGGCATCTCGAACATGGTGTAAAGGCCCGGATTCCACCAGTCGCCCTGGAACTCCCAGGTATCCAGGTCCTTGGAGGTGAACTTGACCAGACGCCCGGTCATCAGACGTTTGTCCTCGCCCACGCGCGTGCCGAGGATGAGCATGTACTCTTCGTTCTCCTCATCCCAAAGCACAAAGGGATCGCGCCAGTTGCGGTCATCGTAACCTTCCTGGGGCGGAAGCAGCGTCTCGGCGATGTTCTTCTCCCACTTGACGGCGTCGTCACTCGTTGCGTGAAGAAGAACCTGCTTCATCAAGCGTGCGCGGACCTTATCGCGATTGCAACCAGTGTAGAGCGCATGGTACTTGTCGCCCACCTTAAACACCGTGCCGGCATAAACATACTGGTCGACTTCCTCGTCGCCGCCACGCTCAAGGCTCTCGCCAAAGTCCTTGTAGTTGACGAAATCCTTGGTCGTCGCGAGTGCCCAACCAAACGGCTCTCCGAAAGGACCGGGGTTTCGCGTGTCACGCTGGTGATAGAGATAGAACGTGCCGTCCTCGCCGTACGGCATGATGTCGCCTACCCAAATTCCCTCAGGCTGGTAATACACCTTGTGCATCCGAGACTTCCTTTCCCACAAGATACTAACTCGGTACAACTGCAAGATATGTCAATCGTTTTCATATGTCAAACGTTTTCACACTAATACGTCTTTTCGCAGTTCCAGTCGTCGGCAAACGGTTGACATATGGCGGCGAACGGTCATCAGAGGCGTTTGAGGAATTCTTTTGGCACGGGATGAACTACGCGGTTTTGCCCTCAATGAGTTCAACGGGGAGCTTGGTATTCGATTCGGGCTTTTCACCGTTAACAAGAGCGATGATGGATTGCGCCGCGAGCTCTCCGATGCGATCGATATCTTGACGAACGGTTGTTAAGTCAGGCATAAACGTCATAGTGCGGCGGGCGCCATCCGCGCCCACGACCTTAATATCGTCCGGAGCGCTCAAGCCGCGCCGCTTCATCACGTTGAGGCAGATGGCCGCCATCGTGTCGTCTCCCGCAAAGATGCCGTCAATATCGGGGTTCTCATCGAGGATCTTCGCAACGACCGCACTCTTTTCGTCGTCGGACTTAACGAACTCGACCTCACGGACAAGCGCGGGCAAACCGGCCTGCTCCACAACATCGTGGTAGGCATCGGTACGCTTATTGGCAGGCATACGCATGCGGCTATTGTTGCGCAGGCACAAGATGCGCGAACACCCGTCATCGATCAGGCGACGCGTGGCAAGTTCGCCGATGCCATAGCTGTCGCTCGCAATCTGAACAGAGGTCTCGCCAAGGTCGCAGTCGATACCAACCAGACTCAAGCCCATCTCGGCATACGCCTCGGCACCGATATTAAGCGAGTTGACGATGACGCCATCAACCATATTGCGCCGAAGCATATCGATATAAGAACGCTCAAGATCAGGTCGATTGGCGCTATTGCACAGCAACATCTTAAAACCGTTTTCGGCCAGGGTACGCTCAACGGCTTGGACCGCTTGGGCATGAAACGGGCTGCTGACATAGGGGACTATCATACCTATTAGATTCAGGCGACCGTTGAGCATGGCACGGGCGATATCGTTGGGCGTATAGTTGATGCGCTTCATCGCGGCATGGACCTTATCGCGGGTCTCTTGGCTAATATAGCCGCGATTATTAAGCACGCGAGATACCGTAGTAGGCGAAACCCCCGCCACCGCTGCAACTTCCTTGATGCCAGGCTTAGCCGAATCCTTAGAACGAGCGCCCTCGCGAGCCATAGCACCCTCCCCCATCAACATGTCATACGTTTACATACGAATAAAGCATACCCCAACAAGAGCGGGAAGACGGTAACAGTACAAGTAAGTAAACGACTCATCCAAATAATTAGGAGAGTTCCGCCTAAAGGGTGACTACACAGGACCCCGCCGGGGCTGTTTGGGCTACCTCCCAAAACATTCCGCAGGACGCAAAGAGGCTCGCCGCACGAAGTGCGCAGCGAGCCTCTTTGCATGTCCGAGGACACCAATTTAATTTAGCGTGGTTCCCTAAAGGACGACAACGCAGGAGACCCGGCAAGGCCGGGAGCACTTTGTCTCGCAAACATTCCGCAGCCGCGAAGCGGCGAGGACGTTTGAGAGGCAAAGTGCGTAGGCCTTACCGGGTCTCCGGTGGGAGTTGAGTCCCTTTAGAACTTGTCGTGGAAGGTACGCGCAATGACCTCGTCCTGCTGCTCCTTGGTGAGCGTGTGGAAGTTCACGGCATAGCCGGAAACGCGGATGGTCAGCTGCGGGTACTTCTCGGGGTGAGCCTGAGCGTCGAGCAGCGTCTCACGGTTGAAGACGTTGATGTTCAGGTGGTGGCCACCCTTCTCGGCGTAAGCGTCGAGCATGTGGACCAGGTTATCGGCCTGGGTCTCGGAAACTTCAGAAACCTTCATAATGTGTCTCCTTCGATTAATAGGCGCCGGCCGAAACCGGCGCGCTAATCAGTAATCGTTATTGTTAGTATAGCACTAACAATAGTTACTCGCCCAGCTGATCAAGGTCGATATCGCCAAAGAACACCTGGTCCTCCTTGCCGAGCGCACTCGGGATGATGGAGAAGGTGTTGGAGATGCCGTCCTGAGCATCGCGGAACGGGAGCTTGGAAACCGAAGACAGCGAAGCGATGGCGCCGTGGCTATCGCGCTTGTGCATGGGGTTAGCACCCGGGGCGAACGGCTGGCCAGCCTTGCGGCCGTCGGGCGTGGAGCCGGTCTTCTTACCGTACACGACGTTGGAGGTAATGGTCAGAACCGAGGTCGTAGGCACTGAGTTGCGGTAGGTATCGTTCATGCGGATGTACTCCATGAACTGGTGCACAACGTCGTGAGCGATCTGGTCGACGCGGTCGTCGTCGTTACCGTACTTGGGGAACTCGCCCTCGGTCTCGAAGTCGACGATGATGCCGTTCTCATCACGGACGGGGTGGACCTTGGCGTACTTGATGGCGGACAGGGAGTCAGCCACGACGGAAAGGCCAGCGATGCCCGTAGCGAACCAGCGGTGCACGTGCTTGTCGTGCAGAGCCATCTGGATGCGCTCGTAGCAATACTTGTCGTGCATGTAGTGAATGATGTTCAGCGAGTTGACGTACACGCCAGCGAGCCACTTCATCATGTCGTTGTACTTGGCCACAACGTCGTCGTAATCGAGCGTATCGCCCTCGACGGCGCGATACTTGGGGCCGACCTGCTTCTTGGAGACCTCGTCAACACCGCCGTTGAGTGCGTACAGCAGGCACTTGGCCAGGTTGGCGCGAGCGCCGAAGAACTGCATCTCCTTGCCGATGCGCATGGAGGACACGCAGCAGGCGATGCCGTAGTCGTCGCCATGATAGACGCGCATGAGGTCGTCGTTCTCGTACTGGATCGAGGAGCTAGCGACAGAAGTCTTGGCGCAGAACTTCTTGAAGTTCTCGGGCAGACGGGTCGACCACAGAACGGTCATGTTGGGCTCGGGGCTGGTGCCCATGTTCTCGAGCGTGTGCAGGTAGCGGTAGCTCATCTTGGTAACGAGCGTACGGCCGTCGACACCCATGCCGCCGATGGACTCGGTGACCCACTGCGGGTCGCCGGTGAACAGGGCCTGGTACTCGGGGGTACGGGCAAACTTGACCATGCGAAGCTTCATGATGAAGTGATCCACGAACTCCTGGATCTGCTCCTCGGTGAAGGTACCGTTGGCAAGGTCGCGCTCAGCATAGATGTCGATGAACGTGGAGGTACGGCCGATGGACATAGCGGCGCCGTTCTGCTCTTTGACGGCAGCAAGGTAGGCGAAGTACATCCACTGGATGGCCTCCTGCGTGTTGGTAGCAGGGTTGGAAATATCGAAACCATAGGTCTCGGCCATCATCTTGAGCTCGCCGAGGGCGCGGATCTGCTCCTGCAGCTCCTCGCGATCGCGGATGTTGTCGGCGGTCATGACCGTCGGAGTGGAAGCCTTCTGGGCTTCCTTGTCCTTGATCAGGTAGTCGACGCCGTACAGGGCAACACGACGGTAGTCGCCGATGATGCGGCCGCGGCCATAGCCATCGGGCAGACCGGTGATGATGTGAGCCGAGCGGCAAGCACGCATCTCGGGGGTGTAAACATCGAAGACGCCAGCGTTGTGGGTCTTGCGCTCGAAGGTGTAGCGCTCGACAACGTTCTCGTCGACCTTGTAGCCGTGCTGGCTGGCAGCCTGGCAAGCGATGCGGATACCACCGTTGACGTGCAGTGCGCGCTTGAGCGGCTTGTCGGTCTGGAGGCCAACAATGGTCTCCTTGTCGCGATGGGCATTATCGATGTAGCCAGCGGGGTGGCTCACGATACCCGTGACGGTCTTGGTGTCCATATCGAGGACACCACCCTGCTCGCGCTCCTTAAGCAGCAGGTCGAGAACCTCGCCCCACAGCTCCTTGGTACGCTCGGTCGGACCTACGAGGAACGACTCATCGCCCTCGTAGGGGGTGTAGTTCTTCTGGATGAAGTCTCGGACGTCAACCTCTCCCGTCCAGATACCTTCCTTGAAGCCTTCCCATGCCTCCTGCATTGTGTAACCACGCTCCTAGTTACGTGTAATGCGGCGCTCTCTCACACCGCTGCTTATTGAATTCTTGAATTTTCGGCTTGCACTACCGGTTTCTTCCGTTCTTCACCACACGTTGGTGCAGGAAAAACGTTTGTCCACCTTGGAACTACAACCCAAAACCCAAGATTTCACCCGTCTGAGAAGGATAGCATAGCGACCCTCTGCATCTGGGCTGTTATATGTTTCTTTTTTTATATCATAATGGCTTTTTTTACAAACCCGCAGGAAATGCGCGCGCGAACAACTACCGTTCACCGATTTGTTTGGTATTTTTCCTTGCCTTTGTACGACGTTCACTCTAGCTGTTATGCCAGCTTTAGCAGGGTAAAGTACCCCTGAGACCCTACAGAAACTGCGGAGCGGCCACGGGATTTCCTTCCCATGGCCGCCCTGTGGCATGGCTAGTTTTTTAGCTTTGATTGCCGCTTGGCATTAGGCGGCTGAGGCGGCCTTGTCGGTCGCTGCCTTGCTGTTGCTCTGCTGGCCCTCAAAATGCTTGTGGCACCAGCTGGTAACGAGCGGGGTCAAAATGGCCGTCACGATAGCGCAGGCAGCAACCTGTGCCGTAGCCGTCGCGAGCACAGCACCACCGTACATGGCCTCGTTGACGCTTGCCATGGCGGCAGGCGTGGCCACATTGGCTCCGGCGCAGCTCGAAATGGCCGCACCTGCGACACCCGTACCACCCGTGAGCTTATCGACCGCGATGACGGGAATTGCAAAGACCACCGAGCAGATCACGCCGAGCAGAATACCGGGAAGACCGCCATTAATGAGCTGGCCAAAGGTCATGGTCGAGCCCATGGCAAAGAAGACGAGCACGATGATGGCGGAAAGTGCCGGCGCCATCATCTTCTTAAAGCTCGGGAAGAGGTTGCCCAGAATAATGCCGACGACGATCGGCAGGATGGCGCCCACGAGCGACCAGCCGATCGGAGCCTGACCGGCAGCGCCGAGCACGATCATCGTGACCGGAGGGCCGACAACCAGCGTGGTGATGGCGACGGCGCCACGCTCGGCCTCATTGCCCATGGTGCCCATCAGACCAGCGTACATAGCGTTGTTGGCGCCGGTGCAAGCCGCCAGCATCACCATGGCAGAGATGCCAAACAGGTTGTCGTTGAACACATAAAGGATGAGCAGCGACACGGCAACGACCACGATCTGCTTGACGGCGATGATGATGGCGCCGCGTGCAGCGGCGGCAGGAGCACTCTTAAACGAAATCGTCGTACCGACGATGAGCAAAAAAGCGCCCACGAGCGGGCCTGCGCCCTGCTGGGTCATACCAAGCGTAAAGCTGCCGAGTGTTTTGAACAGGTCGGGGAATAGCGTGTTGAGCAGGCAGCCCAGCAAAAGCGGCACCAAAATATTGGCACCCGGGATGGAGGACATCTTAAAGAACGGCTCCTTTGCCGCCGGCGCCTCCACCGCAGTCGATTCACTCATATATATCTCCTTTGGATGCATGCGAATCGTAGCCGCACGCGCCTATGTCAGAAAGAAGGCGACGGTCCCGAGTCGCAGGAGCCGTCGCCGAATAATCATCGCGGGGTATTACCCGTCCAGGACGATGCCGCCGTCGCAGTCACCGATCTCGCCGTTCACGAAGCTGGCGAGGTCGGAAGCGAAGAACAGCACCATCTGCGCAGGCTCGCTGGCCTGGGCAGCGCGGCCCAGAGGAATACCGTTGATGATGCGCTGAGAGTTCTCGTCAGAGAGAATCGAGGTCATATCGGTCAACGTGAGCGACGGGCACACGGCGTTGCAGCGAACGCCAAACTTGCCGCCCTCCTTGGCGACCGCCTTGGTAAGGCCGTTGACACCGGCCTTGGAGCTCGCGTAGGCAGCGGTGCCAAGCAGGCCGCCGCCGATCTTGCCAGCAACGGAGCTCACGTTGACGATAGTGCCGGCATGCGCCGCCTTAAAGTGCGGGTACACGGCGTTCATCATAGTGAAGGTACCGTTGAGGTTGATATCGATAGTGCGGCGCCACTCGGTGTCATCGATCTCGTCGAACTTCTTGGTGCTGATGACGCCAGCGCAGTTAATCAAGATGTTGGTTTGCGGCAGGTCCGTAAAAATCTGCTCGACGGTCTCGCGCGCCTTGGGCGCATCGGCGACATCGAGCTGATAGAACTTGTTGCCCTCGCCAAGCTCGGCCACTGCGGCCTCGCCCTTAGCAGCGTTCCTTGCGATGAGCGCGACATGTCCGCCGCCCGCGACGATGCCCTTGGCGATCTCGAGGCCAATGCCCTGAGTGCCGCCCGTGACAATCGCGGTCTTGCCCGTGAAGTCAAATGCCATGACTCCATCCCCCTTTATGTAAGGTGTCTCCTTGCGGGAAGTTGGAGCATCGCACGTGGCGATTATATGAGTCCCAGTCGTCATGGTGGTGACAACCCCTCGCCTAACCGCGTGCATAATAGTTCTTTGAAACGCTTCAGCAATTGAATGATTTTAAGTCTTAATGCACTCTTAATATTGCCTAGCGGCCAAGTAGATTTTTGGGACATGCCTAGAAATCCACCGAATGGGATGGTTGAGCGGTGGTATCATCTTTCACCGAAAATAGTTTCTAGTGTTAGGGGTTTTCGGTGGAAGATACCGATTTCCGTGAGCTTGGGCGTCAGCTCCTTACCGAGTTCGGCAGCATGCATCAGCGCATTTCGCGCTTTGCGGACAAAGCCCTCGGCGGCGAGATGGCCGTCATGCGCGCCCTCATACTCGCCGGCGGTTCGCTCACGCCGAGCGAACTCGCTGATCGCGCCTGGGTCTCGAGTGCCCGCATCGCCAATATCCTACGCGCTCTCGAAGCCAAGGGCTGGGTCGAGCGCGAGCACTCAAAGACCGACCGTCGTCGCGTACACGTCACGGTGACCGACAAAGGATTCCAGGATCTCGAAATCAAACGTCGGGAATTCGAGGACCGCACTGCGGCTTTCCTCGAGCAGCTCGGCGAAACAGATACCCAAGAGATGGTGCGTCTTCTAAGGCGTGCCAACGAAATTATCGACCGCAATCAAGAAAGGAGAGATGCCGAGTGAGGATTCTCAAGCTCTTTAAAAAGCATATCCTGGCACTGTTCGCAGCTATCGTACTTATCGTAATCAGTTGCAACGCCGATCTGGCACTGCCTACCTACATGAGCGATATCGTCGACGTGGGCGTGCAGCAAGGCGGCATCGCCTCGCCCGTGCCCGACACCATTCGCGCCGAATCGCTCGACGACCTCGAACTCTTTATGAGCGCCAAGGACGCCAAGGCTGTGGAGGCCGTGTTTAGCAAGGCTGACAAAAACGGCATTCGAACGTATGAGGGTACCGAGGACGAGCGCGCCGACGGCAGCAAGCTCGCCGACATTATGAGCCTGCCCGAGACCGTCGTCCTTTCGCTCAACCAGGGCATTGACGCCAACTCCATGGGTGACATGATGGGCTCGTCCAGCGAGAAAGACAACAACGCTGCCCAGACCATGCCCACCCCCGAGCAGATGGCTACCATGACGCCCGAGCAGCTCGCCGAGATGCAGCAGAAGGCCGCGGCGGCGCAAAACATGCAAAAGCAGATTGATGCCGACAGCGGCAAGATCACCATGAAGAGCCTGCGTCTGGGCGTTGAAGGCGGTCTGGTAGACCAAAGTAAGCTCGTCGAGGGCGCCAACCAAATGGCGGACAAAATGGGCTCCATGTCGGGCTCCATCGTCACCCAGCGCGCCGTGAGCTATGTACAGGACGAGTACAAGGCACAGGGCATCGACCCCGCCGACGTGCAGAACGCTTATCTTAGCCGCATGGCAACCACGATGTTTGGGCTGTGCCTGGTGTCGCTCGTCGCCACCATCCTGACCGGTGCCGTGGCTTCGCGCACCGCCTGCTCCATCGCCCGCGACCTGCGCCGCGAGACCTTCAACAAGGTTATGCACTTCTCACCGGCCGAGGTGGGCAAGTTTAGCCAGGCCTCGCTCATTACCCGCTGCACCAACGACATTCAGCAGATCCAGATGGCCGCAACCCTGTTTATCCGTATGTGCCTGATGGCCCCCGTCATGGGCATCGTCGCCGTCATGCGCGTCCTGGCCAACCACACCGGCCTGGAGTGGACCATCGCCGTTGCCATCATCGCGGTCTCGGCCGTCGTCGGCGTGCTCATGGGCCTCACCATGCCCAAGTTCAAAAAGATGCAGAGCTTTGTGGACCGCGTGAACCTTACCGCCCGCGAGCTGCTCGACGGCCTTATGCCCATCCGCTCGTTCAACCGCGAGGAACATGAACTCGAGCGTTTTGACAAGGCATCGCTCGACCTGATGACCACGCAGCTCTACACCAACCGCGCCATGAGCTTTATGATGCCGCTCATGATGCTCGTCATGAACTGCATCACCGTGCTTATCGTCTGGTTTGGCGCGCAGGGCGTGTCCGACGGCGTGATGCAGGTCGGCAACATGATGGCGTTTATCTCCTACACCATGCAGATCGTCATGGCGTTTATGATCCTCACCATGGTTTCGGTCATCCTGCCCCGTGCCGAGGTCGCAGCCGAGCGCGTGGAAGAGGTCATCACTTGCCCCACGAGCATCAACGACCCCGTCTCGCCCAAACTGCCCGCGGCCAGCGCGCCGCGCGGTGAGCTCACCTTCCGCGACGTGAGTTTCCAGTATCCCGATGCCCGCGCCGACGTCATCAGCGGCGTGAACTTCACCACGCATGCCGGTCAGATGCTCGGCATCATTGGCTCCACGGGCTCGGGCAAGTCCACGCTCGTGCAGCTGATTCCGCGCCTGTACGACGTCACGGGCGGCAGCATTTCGCTCGACGGCATCGATGTGCGCGACATGACCCTTTCCGAGCTGCGCCGCCGTATTGGTTACATCCCGCAGCAGGGTCGCCTGTTCTCGGGCACCGTCGAGAGCAACCTCAAGTTTGCCGGCGATATGGTGAGTGACGAGGATATGCGCCAGGCGGCACGCGTCGCCCAGGCGGAGGACTTTATCGCCGAGCGCGAGGGCGGCTACGACTCCCCCATCAGCCAGGGCGGATCCAATGTCTCGGGCGGCCAGCGCCAGCGTCTGGCCATCGCCCGCGCGTTGGCCAAAAAGCCCGAGGTCGTGGTGTTCGATGACTCGTTTAGCGCCCTCGACTACAAGACCGACGCGCGCCTACGCGAGGAGCTGGCCAAAAACGTTACCGACGCCGCGCTCGTGGTCGTAGCCCAGCGCATCGCGACCATCATGCACGCCGACCAGATCATCGTGCTCGACGACGGCCACGTAGTGGGCACCGGCACGCACGAGGAGCTGCTGCGCAGCTGCCCGGCGTACCTGGAGATCGCACAGTCGCAGCTTTCCGCCGAGGAGCTGGGGCTTACCCAAGAAGAAATTGCAGCCGTCATGGAAGGAGGCGAGCGCTAATGGCAGACGAGACCAAGACTCAGATTCCCAAGCCCACCCGCCAGCGTGGTCCCATGGGCCGCATGGGCGGCATGCGTCGCGGCGAAAAGGCCAAGGACTTTAAGGGCACCATGAGGCAGCTGCTCGGCTATATCGGCCAGCACAAGATTGCCGTGTTTGCCGCCGTCGCCTTTGCCGTGTGCTCGGTCATCTTTAACATTGTGGGACCCAAGGTGCTCGGCCAGGTTACGACCAAGCTGTTCGAAGGCCTGGTCGCCAAGGTCAACGGCACCGGCGACGTTGACTTTGACTGGATCGCCAAGACGCTCGGCTTTTTGCTCTGCCTGTATCTGGCGAGCTCTGTCTGTAGCCTGGTCCAGGGCTGGCTCATGACCGGCGTCACACAAAAGATCTGCTACCGCATGCGCAAGGAAATCGCCGCCAAGATTGCCGTCGTGCCGATGAGTTACTTCAACGGCCACAGCAAGGGAGACGTACTCAGCCGCATCACCAACGACGTCGATACGCTGGGTCAGTCGCTCAACCAGAGCGTGACGCAGCTCATCACGTCGGTGACGCAGATTATCGGCGTGCTCGTCATGATGCTTTCGATCAGCCTGCCGCTTACCGGCGTCACCGTGCTCACGCTGCCGGCCGCCGCGATTATCTTGACCGTAATGATTCACCTCTCGCAGCCGTACTTCCGCGAGCAACAGCAAGTCCTGGGCGCCGTCAACGGCATTATCGAAGAGGATTTTGCCGGCCAGAACGTCATTCAGGTGTTCGACCGCGCCGAGGCTTCGATCGAGGAGTTCGACCGTCAAAACGACCGCCTCTTTATTAGTGGCTGGCGCTCGCAGTTCCTGTCGGGCCTGATGATGCCGCTTATGAGCTTGGTGGGCAACATGGGCTACGTGGGCGTCGTCGTGGTGGGCGCGCAGCTCGCGCTGACCGGCAATGCCACGCCCGGCGACATCCAGAGCTTTATCCAGTACGTGCGCAACTTTACGCAACCCGTGCAGCAGCTGGGCAACGTGAGCAACACGATGCAGTCGATGGCCGCCGCCACCGAGCGCGTGTTTGAGTTCCTGGCCGCGCCCGAGGAGGAGCAGAAGGCCGACGCGCAGATTCCCGAGAAGCGCCCCGGCCACGTGGAGTTCGACCATGTCAAGTTTGGCTACACGCCCGACAAGACCATCATCCACGACTTTAGCTGCGAGGCGCAGCCCGGCCAAACCATTGCCATCGTCGGCCCCACCGGCGCCGGCAAGACCACGCTCATTAAGCTGCTGCAGCGCTTTTACGACGTGGACGGCGGTTCGCTGCGCGTCGAAGGCGTCGACGTGCGCGACTGGGACCGCGCGGCGCTGCGCGGCGAGTTTGCCATGGTGCTGCAGGACACCTGGCTGTTTAACGGCACCATCCGCGAGAACATCCGCTACGGACGCCCCGATGCGACCGATGCCGAGGTCGAGGCCGCCGCACGCGCCGCACGCTGCGACCACTTTATCCATACGCTCGCCGGTGGCTACGACTTTATGATCAACGAGGAGGGCACTAACCTGTCGCAGGGTCAGCGCCAGCTCGTGACCATCGCCCGCGCCATTTTGGCCGACCGTCCGGCGCTGATTCTGGACGAGGCGACCTCCAACGTCGATACCCGCACCGAGGAGCTCATCCAGCGCGCCATGGATGCGCTGATGCAGGGCCGCACGAGCTTTGTCATCGCGCACCGCCTGTCCACGATCCGCAACGCCGACGTGATCTTGGTAATTCGCGACGGCGACATCGTCGAGAAGGGTACACACGACGAGTTGCTCGCCCAGGGCGGCTTCTACGCCGACCTGTACAACTCGCAGTTCGACGAGGCGGCGTAAATTTTGTCGCAAGGAACGAATAACGCCCGAGAACGGGGACGCAGGACAATCTGCGTCCCCGTTTTTTTGCTCTGCGGCCCTCGAATTAGCTCTCTTGGGGCCCGATTGACAGCCCCTTCCGGACCCTGTGGCCAAAAAAGGTCAAATATGAGTACTGTTACATTTTTAGTAGCAGCCAAAACCGCCTCAAATGACCTTTTTGCGGCTTCTATACGCCTTCAAATTAATCAAAACGCTCGTCAGTATGCTTCTGTGTGCCAACGTTAATGAACATATTTACTGTAGTGTCTATTATCCTGTAAGCTCGATATGATACTACGCCAGTACCAGTACTCATATTTGCCATTTTTTGCCCACGGGGTATGCCGCAGAAGATCCAACTTGCTCCAGCGTGCCGTACGCCGACCCTCCCCTTCCGGCGAGTGCCGACATTTTCCCAGATAAAACCGACCAAAATAAACCTGTCCCTTTTTGGCAGGTTTTGGGGTGACGAGGGCTTGCACTTTAGCGTGCGACAGCGGATAATGCCGAGCATTCAAGAATTCGCCAATTGTTGCCGTTAATTGATAAAGGAGGCCCCGTATGGCCATGGAATTCAAGCGCAGGTTGCCCATCCCCATGGAGATCCGCGAGGAAATGCCGCTTTCTGCCGAGCTTACCGCCAAAAAGCAGGCATTTGACGCCGAGGTCGCCAAAGTCTTTACCGGCGAGGACGCACGTAAGGTGCTCATCATCGGCCCATGCTCTGCCGACCGCGAGGATTCGGTGCTTGAGTACATGAACCGACTGGCCAAGACCGCCGAGGAGGTCAAGGACAAGCTCATCATCATTCCGCGCGTCTACACCAACAAGCCGCGCACCAAGGGCACTGGCTACAAGGGCCTGCTGCACAACCCCGACCCCGAGGCGCCCGATGACCTGCTCGAGGGCGTCAAGGCCATCCGCCATATGCACCTGCGCGTTATTGAGGAAACGGGCTTCTTCACCGCCGACGAGATGCTCTATCCGTCCAACTACCAGTACCTCGTCGACCTGCTGAGCTACGTCGCCGTGGGCGCACGCTCGGTCGAGAACCAGGAGCATCGCCTGGTATCGAGCGGCATTTCGGTGCCCGTCGGCATGAAGAACCCCACCGCCGGTTCCACCACCGTTATGCTCAACTCCATCTACGCCGCGCAGGCACATCAGAGCTTTATCTTCCGCAACTGGGAGGTTGAGTGCGACGGCAACCCACTCGCACACGCCGTCATGCGTGGCTACATCGGTCTCGATGGGCGCACCTACCCCAATTACCACTACGAGCACCTGGAGCGCCTGGCCGAGCGCTATACCGAGCATGCCGGCTACGCCAATCCGGCGGCGGTCATCGACTGCAACCACGACAACTCGGGCAAGCGTCCGCTTGAGCAGTATCGCATTTGCAAGGAAGTGCTCGACAGCTGCCGCCGCAACGAGTCCATCTCCAAGCTGGTCAAAGGCTTTATGATCGAGTCCTACCTGGAGGACGGCAACCAGCCGGTCGACGGCGGTGTCTTTGGCAAGTCGATCACCGACCCGTGCCTGGGCTGGGAAAAGACCGACTACCTCATCCACGAGATCGCGGAACGTATTTAGAGTTACGGCGTTTTGCCAAACGCCGTAACGGCTCGACGCTGCGCGGGCCGCACCTGTACAATCTGACGTTCAACTTCAAGGGCGCGACCAGA
>CABQLI010000010.1 GCA_902464965.1 uncultured Collinsella sp. | reverse complement strand
GGGTCAGCCCGTGGGAGGCCAGGGCGCCGCTGACCGGTGGACGGCACCGAGCCGTCATCGAACTTAGAAAGGGGAGGCCTCGCGGCCTCCCCCTTTTTTGCGTTGTATACACGTTGTGCTTTGGGACCTAGCTTCCCCGTATGCGCTCTTACTGTTTGGCTGTTTTTTGACTCCATCTAGTTTATTTGAGCGATAATTACTCGCATTGGCGTTAGGGAGGGCTTGATGTTTACCGTATTTGTCTTGGGCAATATTGCTTCGGGTAAGTCGACTGCCTGCCGCTATTTCGAATCTCGTGGCGCTATGCTTATCGATCTGGATGAGCTTGCAAAATCGCTGTATGTGCCGGGCTCTAATATCGTTAATGCTCTCGCGGATGAATTCGGTTGGGACATTTTGGATGAGGAAGGCGGCATTCGCCGCAGCGTCCTCGCCTCTCGAGCTTTCGCTTCTCCTGATTCGGTCGCACGGCTCAATGGCATTGTGCATCCCGTTCTGATTGAACAGCTTTCGCTTAGGATTCTCGATCCGGTTTGTTGTACGGTTTCATCTCCCCGTTATCCCTTTGCGGTTGTCGAGGTTTCTGCCCCGACTGGTTTTGAGGATGCTTTTGGCCTGGCTGATGAAATTCTGGTTATCAGCGCTCCTTTAGCAGTTCGTCGCGAGCGTGCCATTCATCGTGGTATGGAGTCCTCTGATTTTGATGCGCGCTCTGCATGCCAACCTGATGAGGCTTCGCTTTGCAATCTCGCTACGACGGTAATCGATAATGCGGCAGGCGATAACTCGCTCTTTGAACAACTGGACGCATGGCTTGCACGCCATGGCTTCGGGGATGTAGTGGATAAGGATGAGGCCGATGCCTAAGACACGTTTCTTTACGTGGTATCGCGTGGCGCCACTTGCCGTTATGTTCGTCTTCGGCCTTATTTCGCTCGTCTACTCGTATGCCCCTGCCGCCTTCTTTAAGCCTTTGTATCCGATTGACTACGAGGCGTACGTAAAGCAATCGAGCATTTCGCACAATCTTGATCCGTATCTGGTGTGTGCTGTCATAAAGTCGGAATCGAATTGGGATCCCGAGGCTGAGTCGAATCAAGGCGCTCAGGGATTGATGCAGCTGATGCCCGAGACTGCCCAGGATATGATTGCCAAGGGTCTTGTCGATGGTAGCGAGTATTCAGCCGACAACCTTAACGATCCCGCTACGAACATCGAGTTTGGCTGTGCGTACCTTTCGTATCTTCTAACGTATTTTAACGGGTCGACTGACAGTGCCATTGCCGCCTATAACGCCGGCATGGGCAATGTCGACGGATGGGCGCAGCAGAGCACGTCGCTTCATAATGCAATCACCTTTCCCGAGACGCAGGCGTATCTGATTCGTGTCAATAATGCCTGGGTTCGCTACAAGACCCTCTATCCCGATCGGTTCGTATAGGACTATGCCTGCCGCCTGCGTATACTGCAGATATATGAGTTAGGAGTATCCATGGCGGAATTTGAAGTTGAGCGTGTTGGAGGAGAGCTCAAACGTTTTGGCGTTGAGGGCTCTGAGGTGCCGTTTAAGGTCGTGTCTCCATACGAGCCCGCTGGTTCCCAGCCTAAGGCCATTGAGTCGCTTGTGCAGGGCGTGAGGGACGGAGATCGCTATCAGGTTTTGCTGGGCGTGACTGGTTCGGGCAAGACCTTCACGATGGCTAAGACTATTGAGGCCCTGGGGAAGCCGACGCTGGTCATGGCTCCCAACAAAACGCTCGCCGCTCAGCTTGCGAGCGAGCTCAAAGAGTTCTTTCCCAATAACGCTGTGGTCTACTTCGTCTCGTATTACGACTACTATCAGCCCGAGGCGTATGTGCCGCAAAGCGATACATATATCGAGAAAGACTCCTCGATTAACGAAGAGGTCGAGATGCTGCGCCATCAGGCGACCGCGTCACTGCTCTCTCGACGCGATGTGATCGTTGTCGCATCGGTCTCGTGTATCTATGGCATTGGTTCTCCCGAGGACTATGCGGGTCTGGCTCCAAACGTCGACAAGAAGGTGCCGCTCGAGCGTGATGACTTTATCCATGCACTTATCGATATTCAATATGATCGCAATGACTATGACCTTGCACGCGGCACGTTCCGCGTGCGCGGCGATGTTGTCGACGTGTATCCGCCTTATGCCGAGCATCCGTTGCGGTTTGAGTTCTTTGGCGACGAGGTTGAGCTGATTGCCGAGATCGATGAGGTCACCGGTGAAATGCTGCGTGAGTACGAGGCCATCCCCGTATGGCCGGCATCGCACTACGTGACCGAGAAGCCGAAGGTCAAGGCGTCTCTGAAATCGATCAGCGAAGAGTGCGAGAAGCGCGTGGCGGAGCTCAAGGCGACCGACAAGTTGCTCGAGGCGCAGCGTCTGCAGCAGCGCACCGATTATGATCTTGAGATGCTCGAGACGATGGGCTTTTGCAACGGCATCGAGAACTACTCGCGTCATCTGGACGGTCGCAAGCCGGGTGAGCCGCCGTTTACCCTGATCGATTACTTTCCTAAGGACATGCTCTGCATCATCGATGAGAGCCATGTGACGGTGCCGCAGATTCGCGGCATGCACGAAGGTGACCGCTCGCGTAAGGTGACGCTGGTGGAACACGGTTTTCGCCTGCCCTCGGCGCTCGATAACCGCCCGCTTCGTTTCGATGAGTTTGAGGCAAGGATACCCCAGTTTATCTATGTTTCGGCCACGCCGGGCGATTACGAGCTGCGGGTTAGCCAGAACGACGTTGAGCAGATTATTCGTCCGACCGGTCTGCTCGATCCCAAGATCGATGTGCGTCCGGTTCGCGGTCAGATTGACGATCTTGAGGACGAGATTCGCGAGCGCGTTGCCCGCAAGGAGCGCGTGCTGGTGACCACGTTGACCAAGCGCATGGCCGAGGACCTGACCGACCATCTGCTTGATGCGGGCATTAAGGTCAATTACATGCATTCTGATACGGCGACAATGGACCGTGTCGAGATCCTGCGAACGCTGCGCGAGGGCAAGATCGATGTTCTCGTTGGCATCAACCTGCTTCGCGAGGGCTTGGATCTTCCCGAGGTCTCACTGGTGGCAATTCTCGATGCCGATAAGGAAGGCTTCTTGCGCAACCGCCGTTCGCTGATTCAGACGATTGGTCGTGCGGCCCGTAATGCCGACGGCGAAGTCATTATGTACGCGGACGTCGTGACCGATTCGATGAGAGAGGCAATCGACGAGACGCAGCGCCGACGCGAGATCCAGATGGCCTATAACGAAGAGCACGGCATTGTGCCCAAGACGGTTCGCAAGGCCATCAATGACATCTCGAGCTTCATTGCCGAGGCGGAGAAAACCGTTGGCTCCAAGGGGCGTTCGAAGGGCGATTCGTTGGGCCACGGCGCATTCTATACGCCCGATGAAAACGGCGAGGGCGCTGCGCCGGAGACGGTGTCGTCCGAGCAGACGCTTGCCGGGCAGCTCGAGGAACTGCCACATGATGAACTTGTGCGGATCGTCGAAACCATGGAAGAGGATATGCGCAACGCTTCTGCCGCCATGGACTTTGAGGAGGCGGCGCGCCTGCGCGATGCCGTCGTTCAGATTCGGGCGATGCTCGAGGGTGCGTCTGAGGACGAGACGATCGAGCGCTTACGTTCGCAGGCCCGCAAGGGTTCCACGTTCGCATCGGGCAGAAAACGCCAGGGTGCACGGTTTAAAAAATAGCGAACAGGCCCCGAGTTCCCTGTGGAGCTTGGGGCCTGTGTCTTTTGCGCGCTGGAATTCGTGCGTTAGAGGTCTGCGATCAGGGCTTCGGCACAACGGATGCCGTCGGTGGCCGCGCTCATGATGCCGCCGGCATATCCAGCTCCCTCACCACAAGGGTAGAGGCCCGGGGTCGACACGGCATGGCACGTTCGGTCTCGGGTGACAGTGACCGGTGAGCTTGAACGAGTCTCCACGCCGGTAAGAACGGCATCGGGGCGGTCGTAGCCTCGTAGCTTTTTTCCGAGTAGGGGAAGTCCCAGGCGGAGCGACTCGACGATATGCTGCGGCAGGGCTTCGTCAATTGTCGTCCAGGTCACACCGAGCGGATAGGTGGGCTTTACCTTTCCGGGCGCCTTGCTGACGCGTCCTGCGAGGAAATCTCCGACGAGTTGTGCTGGTGCGTTCCAGTTGGAACCGCCCAGGCGATAGGCGGCCGCCTCGCAGGCACGCTGGAGCTCGATGCCGGCGAGCGGGTCATCGTTGGGAAGGTCCTCAGGCGTGACGTTAACGAGCAAGGCGGCATTTGCGTTGCGTCCGTCGCGGGCATTGAGGCTGGCGCCGTTGACGCACAGGTGGCCCTGCTCGGAAGAGGCGGCGACAACCTGTCCGCCGGGGCACATGCAAAACGAGAACACGCTGCGGCCGTTGGGAAGATGGGCAACAAGTTTGTAAGGGGCCGCCCCGAGCGCTGGATGTCCCGCCGAGGCTCCATATTGGGCTCGGTCGATGTCGCGCTGCGGATGCTCGATGCGAACGCCCATGGCAAAGGTCTTTTGTGCGAGGGCCACGTTGTGGTCCTTAAGGAGCTCAAAAATATCGCGAGCAGAATGCCCGCAGGCGAGGATGAGGTGCTTTGTCTCGATTGGCTCGTAAGCGGTGTCTTGGGACGATTGGACATCAATACCGGTGATGGCGCCAGACGCGTCGATGCGAATGTCGACGAGCTTCGTTCGATAACGGACGACACCTCCGAGCTGCTCGATGCGCTGGGATATAGCGGTGACAACCTTGGGAAGGATGTCGGAGCCAATGTGCGGCTTGGCATCCCACAGAATATCGCGGGGCGCGCCCGCCTCGACGAAGGTTTCGAGGATAAGGCGATGGGCGGGATTTTTTGTTCCCGTATTGAGCTTGCCGTCCGAGAAGGTCCCCGCGCCGCCCAGACCAAACTGAATATTGCTCTCGGGGTCGAGGATGCGCTCCTTTAGAAAGAGGTCGATCGCCTGCGAGCGGCGAAATGCCGGGTCGCCGCGCTCGATAAGCAAGGGCTTAAGACCTGCTTTGGCGAGCGTGAGCGCAGCGAAAAGGCCGGCGCATCCGGCGCCGACAACGACAGGGCGTTCTTGAGGTGCGTCGGAGACGGGGGAGGGGAATGAAGGCTCATCGTCTTCTATCGCGCGTACGCGCGAGCGGTCACGCTCGGCAACGCTGTCGACCGCTTCTCGCTCGAGGTGGGGACTAGTCAGCTCAACACGAAAGCTCAGGATAAAATGGACGTCTCGTTTTTTGCGAGCGTCGATTGACTTGCGATGGAGCTCGATGGACTTGATCTCGGAGTCCTTGCAACGTAAGACGCGCTTGGCGACTCGCTTGCCAACAATGAGGCAGGCATTTTCATCGCCGGCTTCATCGAGCGACGCGTTGACTTGGGTGATTTCGATCATCGAGGTCTCCTTAGAGGCAAGAAAGAGGCCGTCCGGTATCCCAGACGGCCCGAATGCGTTTTTGATTATAGACTGCGCGGCTACAGGCTGCTTGCAGCGCGAATGCCCGAGAGCCAGGCCCACGCAAGGTTAAAGCCTCCGCAATCGGCGTCGATGTCGAGCGCTTCGCCGCAGACGTAAAGCGGGGCGTCGACAGCGCTGCGCGCGCGTAGACTGGGTGTTGAGATGCTCTCGACAGATACGCCACCACGCGTGACCTGCGCCGAGCGCCCCTCGGCTGTTCCCTCGACGAGCAACTTAAAGTGCTTGAGGATCGAGACCAGGTGGATGACATCGTTGGAGCCTGGATGGCACTGCTCGAACGCCGTGCAGACGACGCGGGAGAGTTGCGGGGCGAGCATGCCGTCGAGCCAACGGGGATCGCGGGGCGAAAAGCCGCCGAGCAGCTCAACGCGCCGGTTGAGCATATCGAGCAGCTCGTCTTTGGAGAGGTCGGGGAAAACGTCGAGCAGGATCGTATCGCCGTGCTGGATACGACGGGAGAGGTTGAAGACAGCGACGCCCGAGATACCGAAGGTTCGAAACAGGACTTCACCGTCTTCGTGCCAGAGCTCATTATGATTGCGGGCGAGCGTCAAGCGGGCGCGGACGCGCAGGCCATCCAACGTCTTGAGTGCCGCCCGATCGCCGACGACCGTTGCCGATACGGGGCAGAGGATGGGGCGCAGCGAAGTGAGGGGGAGGCGAAACGTATCGGCGATACCAGTGGGGTTACCACCCGTGGCGATAATTACGGCATGTGCCTGCAGGGCCTCGTTCTTGCGAGGGACATCGGCGAGCGCTTTCCGAAGCGAGCGGAGCTCCGATTTTCGGTCGTCGTGCTTTTTTGCCTTGAGTGCCCGCGCTGGACGGTCTATTTGGAGTGTCCAGCCTTCGGAAGCTTTGTGCGCCGAGGCAACGTTGGCTCCGCAGATTAAGGTGATACCTAGGCGGTCGCAAACGTTGAGAAGCGCGTCGCGCACCGATTCGGCGCGAAGGGAGCGCGGGTACAGTCGGCCTTCCTCGGAGGTTGTCATGATGCCCAGCGAGGAGAAGAAACCCATAAGCTTTTGTTCGGGTTGGGGGCCCATGACAGATTCGACGAATGTGGGGTGGTTATACCGCTGAGGATCAATCGATTCGTTGGAGAGGTTGCAGCGGCCGTTACCGGTCGCAAGGAGCTTAAGGCCGCAGGCGACATCGCGCTCAACGATGCAGACGCTTTTGCCAGCACGTGCGGCCGTAATGGCGGCGGCGAGGCCTGAAGCCCCGCCGCCGATTACCAGGACGTCATAGAAGGCGCTCGTGTTCACTTAGGCCTCGTCGGTCTCGTGCGGGGTAATAGCCTCGACGGCAGAGACTGCTTTGGGCAACATGCCATCGGGCAGCGCGGTCTCAACCTCGCCCTTATCGCAGGCCTCGGCGAGTGCCGGATTAATGGGAAGCGTGCCCAAGATGTCGAGGTTATAGCGCTCTGCGACCTCGGGGAGCTTGCTCTTGCCAAAGACCTCGATCTTCTTGCCGCAGTCGGGGCACTCAATATAGCTCATGTTCTCGACGATGCCCAGAATGGGGACGTTCATCTTCTCGGCCATGTTGACCGCCTTGGCGACGATCATCGAGACCAGATCCTGCGGGCTCGTGACGATGACGATGCCGTCGACGGGCAGTGACTGGAAGACGGTGAGAGCGACGTCGCCTGTTCCCGGAGGCATGTCGACCAGCAGGTAGTCGATGGGGCCCCATGAGGTCTCGCTCCAGAACTGCCTAATGGCGCCTGCGATGACCGGACCGCGCCAAAGGACGGGGTTGGTCTCGTTTTGGAGCAGAAGGTTGGAGCTCATGACCTTGACGCCGTGCTCGGAGATTTCAGGCAGCATGAGGTTGCCAAGGGCATGGACGTGGCGTCCGCTCATACCGAACATCTTGGGGATAGAGGGACCGGTGATGTCGGCATCGAGGACGCCGACCTTGTGGCCGTGACGGGCAAGCTCGGTGGCGATGGCACCGGTGACAAACGACTTGCCGACACCGCCCTTGCCGGAAAGCACGGCGATGACGCGTTTGACCTCGGACAGCGTGTTCTCCTCAAATTGCGACGGCGACGTTTGTCCGCCGGCGGCCTGTGCGTGCTCGCAACCCATGTATGACTCCTTTGTATATGTTGGGGCCGGGGCCCCGTGGTGTGACACGAGCGTCATTGTACCCTCGTTTGCGAGCGGGAGTCATTTGCGATGCATTTGGGCCGAGCGTGCTTGCAATACGATGGGTCCAAGCGAATGGGCGGGCTTACTGAACTTTGCTGGCGAACTCGAGGTATTGCATGCGCTGCAGCTTATCGATCGTCGAGGTGTATGGGCTGTCTTCAGATTCCAAGTCGTAGCGCAGCCCGTCGGCACCGAGATAGCCGGCGACATTGATGGTGGGCACATCTGACCTTGTTGCAAGCAGAGCCTTTTGATAGTCGGTGAGCGGGGCGCCGATCTTATTAAGGGTAATGGCTGCAATCTCGTTTGCCCCGACGGTGTCGTAGACGTTGAGCTCGGTATTGCCGGCGATTTCATAGTTAGCCCAGACGAAATAGGTCGACTGATAGACACGGAAAGCGTGGCTTGCCGTATCTTCCTGAGGGTACAGCTCGTCGTTGAGAGTCGTTGCGGCGCTCGGCTGATGGTCGCCAAAAAAGACAAGGACAACCGGTCTGCCGATATTGCGGAGCTCGTTGATAAAGTACTCGAGGTCCCGGTCGGATGCGTTGATGCAGGTGAGATAGGTGTTGAGCGCGCTATTGGCGCCCTCGCTGGCTCCCTCGACCCAATAGTTTGTCAGCTCTTCGGCGGGAACGGTGCCATAGTCGTAGCCGCCGTGATTTTGCATCGTGACGTCAAAGATGAACTGCGGCGCTTCGTCGGTTCTAAGCAGGTCGAGTATCTTGTCGTAGGTGGCGTAGTCGCATACGCCGGCATGGTAACAGGGCGCACCTTCGAAATCGCCGATTGAAAGAAAATCTCCGAAGCCCAGCTGCTGATAGATTTTATCTCGATGGTAGTTGACGGGGTTTTGCGGGTGCATAGCGGTAGCGGTATACCCAAGCTCTTTAAGGTCCTTTGCCAGGCTGTTGACGCCATTCATCTGATACAGCTGATAGGGGATTTTGCCTAATCCGACAAAGGCCGTTGTCGCTCCGGTCAAAAATTCGAATTCGGAGTTTGCCGTTCCGCCACCGGTGACCGAAGCGAGCATGGTGCCGCGAACAAGTGTGTCGGGAAGCGAGTTGTAGAATGCGGGACCGGTGTACCCGGCCGCCTGGAGCTGCTCAAAGCACGAAAGGTCGCTAAAACTCTCGTTCATGACGGCAACAATCGTCGGCTTGATTTCATTGAACTGGGCAACGGCCGCCGCGCGCTGCTCGCTCGAGCCATACGTGCTGTCGTAGGCGGCGGCGAGCTCCTGCTCGATGCTCTGCGCCTCATCGGGCGTATAGTCTTCGGGCTTCTCAATGGGCAACTCGTTGACCATTTCGGTGAACGAAGTGATAAAACCCTGAGACGCATACGTGGTGATGGGCTGCCAACGGTCAAATCCAAAATCCAGCGCCTGCTCCAAGTCGATGCTGGAAAAGCCCGAGAGCCCCACAACGGTCACTAGCAGAAAAGCGCAGAGGTTAGCGGCGATTGCGGGGAAGACATGGGTAGGCGTACGGAGCTTTCGCGGTCGGATAAGAGAAAGAAGCCCCAGGGAAATCTCCAGCAGGGCGAGAGAGGTTACGATTCCGGCGGTAAAGGTAAACTCGTATCCCTCGCTCACTTCCATTGCGGTGCCAAGGGCCAAGATATCGCTTGGCAGGATGGCCTCGCCTTTAAACGTTATGACGAAGTGCTCGGCAATGCCAAGGATGCAACAGGCGACGGGCACGAGGGCCATGACGCCTCCATGACGCTGTCCCAGCAAATAAAGGGAGAGCAGAACCGTCGCGAGCAGCCCGACGGAAAACCCGAATGAGTTGGCGGGAATGCGATAGAACGTTTCGTTACAGGCAATTTCGAGTGAAACGAACGAGAGCGCTGAAACAGCGGCGATGACAAGGATGTCACGGCAAATACAGGCAACCGTTCCCGTCGCAAGATCGGTTTGGTCGATAAGTCCCGAAACCAAGGGCTCGACAAGAAGTATGACGGCGGCAGCACCGAGCGCCGAATAAGAAAGGAGCCATAGGGAACTGTCCTCATTTACGAGCAATTGATTCGTAATCCATGCAGCTACCACGCCGAGCGGGATGAGGAGCGTCGCGCACCAAAAGACGCGGGCAATGGGCGGCTTTTTATTGTGTTTGATTGAAAAATATACGCGCACCACGACGATGGCCACGATAAGGACGGCGATGAATATGGGCAGATTGGCCATGTCGCTCGAAGTGATTTCAAGGGGGATATCTTCGGTCATGGACGTTCCTCTGTTACGGCAAATTAAGTTCAGTATTAGATTACTGTAACCTCTCCACGGTATTTCGAGAAACAAAGCACCCGATACGCAAAGCTAAAGGTCTGCGAATCTTGTATTACGAACATCTGTGCGCGTCGAGTGCGCTAAACTCATCGACAGTATGATTCGATGCAATAGGAGGCAAGGAGCTTCCATGTCTGATTCTTCTATCGTTATTCGCGGCGCTCGTGAGCACAACCTCCGTGATATCGATGTTTCCATTCCGCGCGACCAACTCGTGGTCATTACCGGTCTTTCTGGCTCGGGCAAGAGTTCGCTGGCATTTGACACTATCTATGCCGAGGGCCAGCGTCGATACGTCGAGAGTCTTTCGAGCTATGCGCGCCAGTTCTTGGGCCAGATGGACAAACCCGACTTGGATTCAATCGACGGCCTTTCGCCGGCGGTGTCGATCGACCAAAAGACGACGTCTAAAAACCCTCGCTCGACGGTTGGCACCGTAACCGAGATTTATGACTATCTGCGCCTGCTGTTCGCCCGTGTGGGCACCCCGCACTGTCCCGAATGCGGCCGCGTCATTGAGCGTCAGACGACCGACCAGGTTGCCGACAAGGTCTTGGCGGCGGGGGAGGGCCGTCGCGCGTTTGTGCTGGCACCGGTGGTGCGCGGGCGAAAAGGCGAGTACACCAAACTGTTTGAGGACCTTCGCGCCGAGGGCTTTAGCCGCGTGCGTGTCGACGGTGAAGTGCGCTCGCTCGACGATCCGATCGATCTGGACAAGAAGTTCAAGCACGATATCGAGGTCGTGGTCGATCGCATCGTGATCCGTGAGAACTCTCTGGGCCGTATCGCCGAGTCTGTTGAGCAGGCGACCGCGCTGGCTCACGGCAATGTAAACGTGTACATGCTGCCCGATCGTGATGCTCCCGAGGGGACCGAGGGCGAGCTGCTGGAGTATTCGTTGGCCTTGGCGTGCCCGGAGCATGGTCACTCCATTGACGATCTTCAGCCGCGTGATTTTTCGTTCAACGCTCCCTATGGCGCATGTCCTGAGTGCGACGGCCTGGGCTTTAAGAAAACCGTTGATGCCGAGGCGCTGATCGAGGACCCCTCGAAGTCCATTGCCGACGGAGTCTTTGGTAGCCTGTTTGGCAATTCGAACTACTATCCGCAGATTTTTGCTGCGGTCTGCAAACACTTTAAGGTGAGCACCGATACGCCGTGGGAGGACTTGCCCCCTCGCGTGCGTCGTGCATTCTTGGATGGCCTGGGCGATACGAAGATCTCGGTCGACTACCAAAAGCTCGACGGACGTCGCAGCCAGTGGGATACCAAGTTTTCGGGCGTTCGCAACATCCTGTACGAACGCTATACCGAGACGACGAACGAGAACACCAAGGCGCGCTTGGAGAAGTACATTCGCGAGGAACCGTGCTCGAGCTGCCACGGCGCTCGTTTGCGCCCTGAGATGCTCGCCGTCACCGTGGGTGGCAAGTCCATTTACGAGGTTTGTTGCCTGTCGTGCCGTGAGTCGCTCGAGTTTTTTGAGGGCCTGGAGCTCACCGAGCGCCAACAGTTTATCGGCGGGCGCATCGTCAAGGAAATCCTGGAGCGCTTGCGTTTTCTGGTCGATGTTGGACTCGACTATCTGACGCTCGATCGTGCCTCGGCGACGCTTTCTGGTGGCGAGGCACAGCGTATTCGCCTGGCAACGCAGATCGGCGCGGGTCTCATGGGCGTGCTCTATATTCTGGACGAGCCCTCGATCGGTCTTCATCAGCGTGACAACGAGCGCCTGATCAAGACGCTCGAGCGCCTGCGCGATATCGGCAATACCGTTATCGTCGTCGAACACGACGAGGATACAATCCGTGCCGCCGATTACGTGATCGACATGGGGCCCGGCGCCGGCGTCAACGGCGGACACGTAGTCGCGGCGGGAACGCCTGCCGATATCATGGCGTGTCCTGAGTCGATGACGGGCGCTTATCTGACCGGCAAACGAATGATCCGGGTGCCTGATGAACGGCGCAAGCCCGGTCGCGGCTGCCTTAAAATTACGGGCGCTCGAGCCAACAACCTCAAAAACGTTACTGCCAAGATCGAGTTTGGTACGCTTACGGTTGTTACCGGCGTGTCGGGATCGGGCAAGAGCTCCCTGGTTACCGACACCATTGCGCCTGCCCTTACGAACGCCATTCACCGTTCGACGCGCCCTGTGGGTCCGTATAAGAAAATCGAGGGCATCGAGTGTATCGATAAGGTTATCGATATCGACCAGTCGCCGATTGGCCGCACGCCGCGTTCCAACCCTGCTACCTATATCGGCCTGTGGGATGATCTTCGCGCGCTGTTTGCGAGTACGCCGGAGTCGAAGGCGCGCGGCTACTCGCCGGGTCGTTTCTCCTTTAATGTGAGTGGCGGGCGCTGTGAGGCGTGCAAGGGCGACGGACAGATCAAGATCGAGATGCACTTCCTTCCCGATATCTACGTTCCTTGCGAAGTTTGCGGCGGTAAACGCTACAACCGCGAGACACTCGAGGTCACCTACCGTGGCAAGACCATCTCGGACGTACTTGACATGAGCGTGGCCGAGGCACTGGCTTTCTTTGGGAATATCCCGCAGATCAAGCGAAAGCTCCAGACGCTGTACGATGTAGGCTTGGGCTACGTGAGCCTGGGCCAGCCCGCCACGACGCTTTCGGGCGGCGAGGCACAGCGTGTGAAACTCGCCAAGGAGCTTCATCGACGCCAGACGGGCAAGACGTTCTATATTTTGGACGAGCCGACGACCGGCCTTCATTTTGAGGACGTCCGCCAGCTGCTCGATGTGCTGCAGCGCTTGGTCGATGCGGGCAACACAGTGCTGGTGATTGAACACAACCTTGATGTCATCAAGGTTGCCGACCGCCTGATCGATATGGGTCCCGAGGGCGGTAACGGCGGCGGAACCGTCGTGGTTTCGGGCACACCGGAGCAGGTTGCGGACTGTCCGCAGAGTTATACGGGCCAGTTTTTGGCGCCGTTGCTCAGGCGTGACCGGGAGCGTCAAGCTCAACTTGATGCTCAATAAATAGGCGATTCAGTTTATGGGCGCCATCGACTCCTTGTGATTCGATGGCGCTTGCTGTGCCGAAGTGACGTATGCAGCCGAATTGGACATATACTTAATCCTTGCGTCCGAATGCGAGGGAAAGGATATGTCATGGCAAAGGCTGTAAAGACGCCAAAAACCAATGCGATGCGCGAGCTGGAAAGCGCCGGCATTTCCTATGTTCTACATACGTACGAAGACGATGGCGATGAGTCGGTGGGCCTGGGGGTCGCGATTTCGGAGCAGCTTGGCGAGGAGCCCGGTCAAGGATTTAAGACTTTGGTCTGTGTGACACCGTCCAACGACTATGTCGTGTGCTGCATCCCTGTTGCCGACGAGCTCGATTTAAAGTCCGCCGCGCGTGCCGCGGGGGAGAAGTCCTTGGCCATGATGCATGTGAAGGTTTTGCTTGCAGCGACTGGCTACGTTCGCGGCGGCTGCAGCCCGGTCGGTATGAAAAAACGCTACCGGACGCTCATTGATGAGACGTGTGTCCTTTGGGATACCATTTTTATTTCGGGAGGCAAGCGTGGTTATCAGCTCGAGCTTGCACCCGATGATTTAATTGCATTTTGCGGGGCGACGGTTGCCGCGATTACGAGAGAGGACTGAGCGATGCCGCAGGAAGAATTGAAGCGCGGAGCTCATTTTGCAAAAGAATCTGCGCCTCAGACACCCTCATCCGAAGCTTCTTCGTCGCGAGATGACACTGACGACATGGGTTCGTCGGACTACTCCACGGTTGGTCGTTCCGCCGGGCTTATGACCATCCTGACCATCGTGTCTCGCGTTACCGGTTTTATCCGCACGTGGGCAATGGCGGCCGCTATCGGCATGTCGCTACTCTCGTCCTCCTATCAGGTCGCCAACAACCTGCCCAATATGCTCTACGAACTCGTGATGGGCGGCATGCTCGTGACGGCGTTTTTGCCCGTGTACATGGGCGTGAGGCGTGAGCAGGGTCGCGAGGCCTCGAACGAGTACGTGGGCAACCTGCTTGGCATTCTGCTTTTGGTGCTGGGTGGCATTTCGTTGCTGGGGACCGTGTTCGCCCCGGGCTTTATCTGGACACAATCGTTCCTTTCGGGTGACGGCGGCAGCATGGATACCGCTGCGTTCATGTTCCGTTTCTTTGCCATCCAGATTCTGTTTTATGGTTTGGGTTCGGTGTTCTCGGGCGTTCTCAACGCACACCGCGACTACTTCTGGTCGACGTTTGCCCCGGTCCTCAACAATGTGATCGTCATTGCGAGCTTTATGGGTTTTGCGCCCGTGTCCGCACAGTTTGGCGAACGTGCCGGCATCATCTTGATTGCGGCCGGTACGACCCTCGGTGTCTTTGTTCAGATGGCATGTCAGATTCCCGCGCTTGGCAAGCACGGCGTGCATCCCCATATCCATATCGACTTTAAGGACCCCGCACTGCGCCAGACGATTGCGCTCGGTATCCCGACGCTGCTCGCCACGGTGTGCATGTTTGTCTCGACTTCTATCACCAACGCTGCCGCGCTGGTGGTCCAGCCCGAGACTGGTCCTTCCGTCATCGCCTATGCGCGCCTGTGGTACACGCTGCCCTACGCGCTGATTGCCGCCTCGCTTTCGACGGCGCTCTATACCGAGCTCTCTCACGACGCGCAGGAGAAGGATTACGACAGCGTTCGCACGGGCATTTCGCGTGGCGTCGCCCAGATGCTGTTCTTCCTGATTCCGTTCGCGCTGTACCTGATTGTCTTCGCGCGTCCGCTCAACATGATTTACTGTGCCGGCAAGTTTGATGAGTCCGGCGTGGCGCTGGTGTCCGAGTTCCTTGTCTACCTGGCGTTCTCGCTGCCGCTCTACGGCGTGGTCGTGTTGATGCAGAAGAGCTTCTCTGCCTTGCTCGACATGAAGCCCTATAGCCGCTATTGCCTGTATTCCGCCATCGGCCAGGCCGGCTCGGTTCTGCTGTTTGGCGTTGTGCTGGGCTTCGGTATGCCGGCAATCGCGCTTTCGTATGTCGTCGACTACGTGATCCTGGTCGGTTGCTCGCTGTGGTGGCTGCGTCGTCGTCTGCGTGGCCTTCAGGTCAAATCTATCCTGCATGGCGGTTTCTTTGGCCTTTTGCTCGGTGGCCTGGGCGCTGCCGCAGGCGCCGGCGTCATGTGGGCGCTTGAGCACTTTGTCGGGGCACTTGGCGGCTCGATTCTGATTACTCTTGGTTACGTTTGCGTTGCGGGTGTCGTCTCGCTTGCTGTTACCTTTGGCCTTGCCGTCGTCCTTAAGATGCCCGAGGTCTCGGCGCTGCTTCGTCGCAAGTAGGTGCGTGTGGCCGGTCACGACAACATTCCAACACTCGCCGAGCAGGTTTCGCGCGTTCCCACGCAGCCCGGATGTTACCTTTGGAAAGATGCCAAGGGCGATGTCATCTACGTTGGCAAGGCGAAAAACCTGCGTTCCCGTATGCGCCAGTACGTGACGCTGCAGGATGAGCGCCAAAAAATACCGCTCATGATGCAATTGGTTGCGAGCTTTGACTACATCGTTGTCGAAACCGAGCATGAGGCGCTTGTACTCGAGCGCAACCTGATCGGCCAGTACCATCCGTACTTTAACGTCGACCTCAAGGATGACAAGAGCTACCCCTTTATCGCCATTACAAAGGGCGACCTGTATCCCGCTATCAAATATACGCGCGAGCGCCATAAGCCGGGAACGCGCTATTTTGGACCCTATACCGATAGCCGTGCGGCACGTGAGACGATAGATACGCTGCGCAAGGTTATCCCCATCTGCTCCGCATCCTGTGCGGAGTGGCGTCGTTGTCGTCGTATCGTCGAGTCCCACAAGGGCGAGGAAGACATCGTCAATATGATTTGCGCGCAAAACGGGCGCCCCTGCTTTGACTACCATGTCGGGCGCGGCCCGGGTGCGTGTGTCGGCGCGATTTCCCCGGCAGACTATGCCAAGAACGTCAAGCGTGTCGAGCGCTTTTTGTCGGGCCATCGCAAGGATGTCGTCGACGAGCTGACTTCCGAGATGGCGGATGCCGCCGAGGCACTCGATTTTGAGCGCGCGGCACGCGTCAAGCGTCGTTTGGAGGTCATCAGGGGTCTGGACGACCGTCAGCAAGTCGTTTTTCCCTCCAGCGTCGATATCGACGTCATCGGCTTCTATCGCGAAGAGACTATCTCTGCCGCGTGTGTCTTTGTCGTTCGCGAGGGCCGAACGGTTCGAACTTGCGAGTTCATCCTCGATAAAGGCCTGGATGTCGACGAGGAAGAGCTTCAATCGGGCTTTCTTAAGCGCTATTACGACGAGACGGCTGATATTCCAGCCGAGATCAATCTTTCTGTCGAGCTTGAGGATGCCGAAGCGTTGGGGGAGTGGCTTGCAGGCAAGCGCGAACGCTCTTGCCATCTCCATAGGCCGCAGCGCGGCGAAAAGCACCGCCTGCTCGATATGGCTTCCAAAAATGCGCGCCATGCCCTCATGCGCTACATGATGCGCACGGGGTACGCTGACGACCGCACCAATCAAGCGCTCCTGGAGCTCGAAAGCGCGCTGGCGCTGCCGGCGCCGCCGATGCGTATCGAGTGCTTCGATATCTCGACGCTGCACGGAACCTTTACCGTCGCCTCGATGGTGGTGTTTACCAACGGGCGCGCTGACAAGAGCCAGTACCGTCGTTTTAAAATTCAGGCCGAATTGGACGAGGCAAACGACTTCGTGTCGATGTCCGAGGTTTTGGGACGACGCTATGCTCCCGAGCGCATGACCGACGAGCGCTTTGGCTCGCGCCCCGATTTGCTCGTTGTCGATGGCGGTAAGCCGCAATTGACCGCTGCGATCAAGCAACTTGAGGCTCTTGGGCTCGATATACCAGTTTGTGGCTTGGCAAAGGCCGATGAGGAAGTTTTTGTGCCTTGGGACGAGACTCCCGTCGTGCTTCCGACCGGGTCCGCGTCGCTCTATCTAATTAAACAGGTGCGCGATGAATCGCACCGTTTTGCAATCACATTCCATCGTGAGTTGCGTGATAAAGCCATGACGGTTTCGGTACTCGATGACGTTCCAGGCGTGGGACCCACCAGAAAACGTGCCCTTATGCGCCATTTTGGCTCGATGAAGCGTTTGCGCGCGGCGAGCGAGCAAGAGATCGCGGAAGTTCGCGGCATACCCGCCGATGTTGCCAAGGCGGTCCACGAGGCGCTCGTTGCGTGGAATGCCGAGCGCGCCGAGGCGGCGGCTGGCCATTCCGATAGCTAAACACGAGCCTAAACTACTGATATACATGATTGCGTGATTTTCAACCATTTATTTCGCCATGATTGCCTGCTGGTTTCGGGTTTTATTAACGCTAAAACGTTTGACTAGTCATGGTGAACAACCCTGCTATCCTGCGGGTTGACGAAGACTGATATCTCACCTCGTCGATACATACTGTCTGGCGAATCGTTTGTCAATGAATTCGGTGAACGGTAGTAAATACCGTTCAAGCGTATGTATGTATCGGTCGCCGAGCGCGGCACCTCAGTTGGGTCCGTCGGTAGGTAAGGTATATATCGTCCGCAAGTTGCGCGGGGGCAAGTCTAGGTGCTCCCGGGTAAGATTCTCTATTGATAGGAGAAGACATGGCCATCATCAACAAGGGTATGTCCAGGCGTTCGTTCCTCGGCCTCACCGGCAGCGTCGCTGCTGTCGCAGGGCTTGGTCTCACCGGCTGCGGTGGCAGCTCTAGCGACGAGGGTTCCGCTTCCGGTTCCACCGATTCCGCCAACCGTGGCGGCGGCGTGATCACCGCTGGTTCCGCTTACGCTCCGTCCAGCTTCGACCCCGCCAGCACCGGCTCCGCTGTGGGCCTGGGTGCTAACTGGCACGTTATCGAGGGCCTCTACGGCATCGATTACCACGACTACAGCACCTTCAACGAGCTCGCCACCGACGATCCCAAGTCCGTGGACGACACTACCTTCGAGGTCACCATCCGCAAGGGCGCCAAGTTCTCCGATGGCACCGAGGTCACTGCTGACGACGTCGTTGCCTCCTACACCGCTTGTGCTGCTTCCGCTACCTATGCTCCGTTCTTCCAGCCCTTCGAGTCCATCGAGGCCAAGGACGCCAGCACTGTAACGGTCAAGACCAAGGTCCCCAACTTCTCCCTGCTCAAGGATCGTCTGGCCATCATCCGCGTTACCCCGGCTACCCAGGCCGAGGAGGAGCGCGCCAAGCAGCCGATCGGCTCCGGCCCCTGGATGTACGACTCTATCTCCGATACCGAGATCACTCTGGTTCCCAACCCCGAGTACAACGGTGAGTATGCTGCCGAGGATAAGAAGATCCAGTACAGCATCCTGACCGACCCCACCGCTCGCGTTACCGCTCAGCAGGAGGGCTCCACGCTCGTTATGGAGCTCGTTACCGCTGACGCCGTCGACCAGCTCGAGAGCGCCGGCTGCAAGATCGATAACGTTCAGGGTTTCGGCACCCGCTTCATCATGTTCAACGTCGCCAAGGAGCCTTGGAACAACGTCAAGGTCCGTCAGGCTGTCATGTATGCGCTCGACACCGAGAAGATGGTCAGCAACACCTTCGCCGGCCTTGCCACCGCTGCCAGCTGCTACCTGCCCAAGAGCTTCACCAACTATCATGAGGCTTCCACGGTGTACAAGACCGACGCCAAGAAGGCTAAGAAGCTCATCGAGGAGTCTGGCATCACCCCGGGTGCCATCACCCTGCGCACCACCGACAACGAGCAGATTAAGGGCATGGCCGCCCAGGTCAAGAACGACCTCGACGCTCTCGGCTTCGATGTGACCATCCAGACCGATACCTCGCCGGCTACCTACGCTGCCATCGACGGCGGCGAGGCCTACGATATCCTCCTTGCCCCTGGCGATCCTTCCTGCTTCGGCGCCGACCCCGACCTGCTGCTCAACTGGTGGTACGGCGACAACGTCTGGATGCAGACCCGTTGCCCGTGGAAGGAGTCCGCTGAGTGGCAGAAGCTCCACGGTCTCATGGACGAGGCTCTTGCCGCCGAGGGCGACGAGCAGCAGAAGAAGTGGAACGAGTGCTTCGACATCATTGCCGACAACGCCGTTCTGTACCCCGTTGTCCACGTCAAGACCGTCTCCGCTTCCTGGGACGATCCGTCCACTGCGCCCAACGGCGAGGCCCTCGATGGCTTTAAGGGCATCGGCACGACGAGCATGTCCTTCAGGGGCGTTGCGACCGTCAAGGCGTAAGACTCGCTTGAGTCTGTATGCAGGATGTCGGTCGTTGGGACCGTATCCTCATAGTTGAAACAAAGACCCGGGCGGCAACGATGTCGCTCGGGTCTTGTAATGAGTATCCGTACTCATATACCAGTTGGTCCTACCGACAAAAGAAAGGGGAGAGAACGTGAACAACTTGCTACGTTTGATTGGAAGGCGTCTCGTGGCGCTGCCGATCATGGCATTGGGCGTCACCGTCCTGGTGTTCTTCCTTATGTCGTTCTCCAAGACCGACCCCGCCTACACGGCGTTGGGTGACGGTGCCTCGCCCGAGGCGGTTGCCGAGTACCATGAGAAGTATGGTCTGGACGACCCCTGGCCCGTGCGCTACGTGCGCTATATGGGCGATCTGATCCATGGCGACATGGGCACCTATGGTGCTGCTCGCAATTCCGTTGCCAAGCGCATCTCCACGGCCCTGCCCGTCACGATGCAGCTGACCTTCATCGGTCTTGCCATCGGTGCGGTTGTTTCGTTTTTGCTCGGCGTCATCGCGGCACTGTATCGCGACAAATGGCCGGACCAAGTGATCCGCGTCTTTTCCATCGCCGGCTTGGCAACCCCGTCGTTCTGGCTTGCCGTTCTGTTGATCCTGCTGTTCTCTTCCTACCTTAAGGTGCTCCCGGCATCGGGTGCTCTGCCTCACTTCACCACGAATCCGGTTGGCTATCTGGGACGTATGATCATGCCCGCTATCGCCTTGGCATTTCCGCTGACGGGCCAGATGACTCGTATCGTGCGTACCGCCATGGTCGAGGAGCTCGACAAGGATTATGTCCGTATGGCTCGTGGCGCCGGCGTTCCCGAGAAGGTCGTCGTCGGCATCAACGTTCTTCGCAATGCGCTGATCACCCCGGTCACCACCCTCGGTCTTAAGATCGGTTACCTCATGGGCGGCGCCGTCGTCATCGAGGTTATCTTCAACCTCCCCGGCATGGGCACCGCGATTCTGCAGGGCGTTCAGGGCAACGAGGCGAACCTGGTTCAGGGCGTCGTCATCGTCGTTGCTCTCGCCTTCATCATCATCAACATCGTGGTTGACATGCTCTACCTGCTCATCAACCCGCGCATCAGGACGGTGTAGATTATGGTAAAGATTCGAGAGAAGCAAACCGAGCAGCTCGAGAAGGCTGCCTCCAAGGGGCTCAAGCTCGGTGGCTGGAAGAAGATGACGCTGTCTTCTAAGATTGCCGCCGTCGTGCTGGTGCTGGTCGCCCTGACTGCGATCCTGGCGCCCCTTCTTGCCCCCTATAGCCCGGTCGAGATCTTTACGGCTCGCCAGGCTCCCGGCAACGGATTTATCTTCGGTACCGACGATAAGGGTCGCGACATTCTGTCGCGTATGCTCTACGGTGGTCGTTACTCGCTGATTATCGGCTTTGGCGCCACTGCCATGGCTCTGGTCTGCGGCTCGGTCGTGGGCGCCCTTGCAGCGGTTTCGCGCAAGGCCGTCTCCGAGACGATCATGCGTATCCTGGACATCATCATGTCCATCCCGGGCATCGCCCTCGCGGCCGTCTTCGTCTCCATCCTGGGCAACTCCGTGCCGTCGATCATCTTCGCCATCGGCTTTATGTACACTCCGCAGATTGCCCGTATCGTGCGCGCCAACATCGTGTCCGAGTACGGCGAGGACTATGTCCGCGCGGTCATCGTTTCCGGTGCCAAGGCTCCGTGGATTTTGATCAAGCATGTTCTGCGTAACTGCATCGCCCCGATCATGGTCTTCACTGTTACCCTGGTCGCCGACGCCATCATCTTCGAGGCCTCGCTGACCTTCATCGGCGCTGGTATCCAGGAGCCCACCGCTACCTGGGGCAACATCCTCGCCGACGCCCGCGGCGGCGTGCTCGCCGGCCGTTGGTGGCAGGCGCTGTTCCCGGGCCTGGCCATCATGATCACCTGCCTGGCGCTCAATATCCTCTCCGAGGGCATTACCGACGCCATGGCCGCTGCTCCCTCCGCCGCCCTGGATCCTACCGATTCCTCCAAGCGTCGCGAGGCCGACCTGCTGGTCTCCGACCCCGTTCGCGCCTACAAGGAGCAGGCCCAGTCCCTCTCCGCTCGCCTTGGCGCCCTGCGCGATGTCGAGCTCAAGCGTGACGATCGCCACGTACCCGACGAGTCCGTTGAGCCGATTCTCTCGGTCCGTGACTTCTGCATCCAGTTTGAGCATCACGGTGATATCAACGTCGTCGACCATGTCAACTTTGACGTTCGTCCTGGTCAGACCATGGGCCTGGTGGGCGAGTCCGGTTGCGGTAAGTCCATCACCACGCTGGCCATCATGGGCCTGACCGACGATGACGAGCATCTTTCCGGCGAGGTTCTTTGGGAGGGCCGTGACCTGCTCAAGATGAGCAAGAAGGAGTGGTTCGGCCTGCGCGGTACCGATATCGCTATGGTCTATCAGGACGCCCTGTCCTCGCTCAACCCCTCCATGCTCATCTCTGCCCAGATGAAGCAGCTCACCAAGCGCGGCGGAACCCGCAGCGCCGAGGAGCTCCTGGAGCTCGTCGGCCTCGATCCCAAGCGCACGCTCGAGAGCTATCCGCACGAGCTTTCCGGCGGCCAGCGTCAGCGTGTCCTGATCGCTATGGCCCTTACCCGCGACCCCAAGCTGGTCATCTGCGACGAGCCCACGACCGCTCTGGACGTTACCGTCCAGAAGCAGGTCATCAAGCTGCTCAACGATCTTCAGGCCAAGCTCGGCTTTGCCATGATCTTCGTCTCGCACGACCTGGCGCTGGTCGCCGAGGTCGCCCATAATATCACGGTTATGTACGCCGGTCAGGTTATCGAACAGGCGCCCACCAAGGAGCTGCTCACTAACCCGATTCACGAGTACACCCGCGGTCTTCTGGGTTCCGTTCTGTCCATCGAGAGCGGTTCGGGCCGCCTGCACCAGGTGCCCGGCGCCGTTCCGAGCCCGCGCGATTTCCCCAAGGGCGATCGCTTCGCGCCCCGCTCGAGCCACCCGCGTATTGGCCTGGACACCCGTCCGGTCTTCAAGCGCGTGCCCGGCACCGAGCACTTCTATTCCGAGCTCCCCGACGAGGTGCTCAAGGCAAATGGTTTGACCCCTCACGCGGAGGTGATGTAGATGAGCGAGACCGCAGTAAACGGCGTCGAGCCGATCATCTTCCTTGATGACGTCCACGTCACCTTTAGGACCCGTACCGGCTCGATTCTGCACCCCAACCTGGTTCACGCCGTCCAGGGTGTAACGATTAAGCTCATGCCCGGTCAGACGATCGGTATCGTCGGCGAGTCCGGTTGCGGTAAGTCCACCACCGCTAACGTCATGTGCGGCCTGCAGGCCCCCACGAGTGGCAAGGTCTACTTTAAGGGCAAGGACGTTACCAAACGTACCGCCGAGGACCGTCGTCACATGGGTCGCGTCATCTCGGTCGTGTTCCAGAACCCGGCCACGGCGCTCAACCCCCGCATGGTCGTTCGCGAGCAGCTGCTCGACCCCATGCGCGTCCACAACCTGGGTACCGAGGCCGAGCAGGAGAAGCGCGTCAAGGAACTCTTGGAGCTCACCGGTCTGCCCAGCTCCGCCGCCGAGGTTCTTCCCGGCCAGCTTTCGGGCGGCCAGCGCCAGCGCGTCGCAATTGCCCGTGCCCTGTCGCTGAACCCCGATGCGATCATCGCTGACGAGCCCACCTCGGCTCTGGACGTTTCGGTCCGCGCGCAGATTCTGAACCTGCTGACCGACCTTAAGAAGGAGCTCGGCCTGGCCATGGTGTTCATCAGCCATGACATCCAGACGGTCCGCTATATCTCTGACGACATCATCGTTATGAATGGCGGCAAGATCGTCGAGCAGGGCGAGGCCAAGCAGGTCTTCCAGCACCCCCAGGACCCCTACACCAAGATGCTGCTCGGCGCTGCGCCGTCGCTGCTGCATCCCAAGCTCGGCGAGTAGCCTCGCTTTCCCTCCCGTGCGCCCGGTTCCCTTGCCGGGCGCACCTCCGTTGCGATTTCGAAAGGTTGGGTTCACGAGCCATGCCAAGTGCTCAGGAGCTACAACATCAATTTGGTGAATATCGAGGCGCCATGCCCCGTCCATCAGATTTCGATCTCTTTTGGAAGGATCGCATGGCCGAGGCCGACGCCGTCGGGCTTGACTATGCGATCGAGGCGGCATCGGTCACCGACGCCGTGACCTGCCAGCTTTTCGACCTCTGGTATACCGGCATGTGTGGCGCTCGCCTTCATGCCAAGTACCTTAAACCCGTCTCGGACGAGCCCGTGCCATTGGTACTTCAGTTCCATGGGTATCCAGGTGCAAGCCGCAGCTGGTTTGAGCAGGCATCGTTTGCGGGCATGGGCATGGCACTCATCGCCCTCGACTGCCCCGGCCAAGGAGGTCCCTCCGAGGACATTGGCGGATTTGAGGGCACAACGGTTGCGGGCCATATCGTCGCCGGTATCGACGGCGACCCGGCCAACCTCTACTATGTCCGCTTGCACCAAGATATTCGCATCCTGTGCCGCATCGTTCGCGAGCTCGAGGGCATCGATCTTGCCCGTGTGTTTGTGAACGGCGCGTCGCAGGGCGGCGGTTTGGGCATTGCGACCTGCGCACTTAACAGCGAGCTTATCAATCGCGCCGCCATCCTCTATCCCTTCCTGTCAGATTTCCGCCTGGTCTGGGATTTGGATGCCGACGACATTGCCTACGAGGGCCTGCGCTATTGGTCTCGCTGGTTTGACGAGGACTCGACTCGTATTGACGAAGCCTATGCCAAGCTGGCGTACTTCGATTCCAAGAACTTTGCCCCCATGGTCAAATGCCCTGTGCTGTTTGGCACAGGCACAGCCGATATTGTCTGTCCGCCAGCGACGCAGTTTGCGGTCTATAACAACCTGACCTGTGAAAAGCGTCATGAGTTCTTTGAAGGCTTTGGCCACGAGGAGATTCAGGATTTTGACGATCTGATCATTCCGTTTTTCTGCAAGGGAGGGGAGGCTCATGTCTAAGTGCGAGAGCAATGTCAATGAGCTGATTGTCCCCGGGCTCGTGGGAATTCCTGGAACGGTTTCGTCAAGGCTCGCAGAATATCGGGACTGGCGCGGTGATGTCCAAGCAGATGTTTCTGATTTAGAGACATGCGCTTCGAATCTTGAGATTCAAGGCCTGGCCATTACGGCGATTGATTTTGTTAACCCCTGCGCCCGTTACTCGGAGGTTTCCTTTGAGCTCGGTGACGATGCGATTCACGCTCGTTTGATCGAGCCTGTCGGTCGTGCCCGAGTATCTGAGCGCGTGCCGCTGTGCCTGATGTTCCACGACATCGATCGGCCTGTGCGCGGCTGGCATCACATGACGAGATTTGCCGCCATGGGGTATGCCGTCCTCGCGCTGGATGACGATGTTGCTGGTGCGGACGACCTGCGGCGGGGGATTTCTTCGCCCGCTTTTGTCGAGCGCGTCCGTTGGGGTTGCGCGCTGGCGAAGGTGGCGCGCAATCTTGATGGCATGGACCCCGACCGCATCTTTGCATGGGGCGAGGGCCTTGGCGGCGGAGTCGCGCTGGCGGTTTCTGCTCTGGACGAGCGGGGCCTTGCCTGCACGGCGGTTGCCAATCCAATTCCCGGTGGTCTCGAGGCTCTGTCGTCTCGGGTGCGCGGATCGGTGCTCATGGGCACATCGCTTATGGATGCCGTGAGCGATCCCAAGGGCCAGTTTGCCGTGTTCAACGGTCTTGAGTGTGACCGGAGGCATATCATCTATGCCAAATACGCTCACGAGCGCATCAATGCGTTCGAAAACGAAGTCGTCGACTTCTTTAACCAAACGTTCTACCCGTGTTCTTTGGCCTAGACGGCCTGGACACTGCCAACAAGAGTGGGTGGCATAGGGTCGCCCGCCAGACAACTAAGGAGATTCTTGTGGCAACTCAGAAATTCACCGGCGTTATCCCTCCCGTCGTTGTTCCCGATACCGAAGACCACCAGCTCGACGTTGCCTCCTTTGAGCGCAGCATCAACCGCATGATCGATGCCGGCGTCGATGGCCTGTTCTTCCTGGGCTCCTCGGGCGAGGTCGTCTTCTCCACCGACGAGCGTCGTCGTCAGATCATCGCCGAGGCCGTCCGTATCGTCGATCACCGCGTGCCTGTTCTGGTCGGCATCATCGATACCGAGACCGAGCGCATGATCGAGCACGGCAAGGTCGCTCAGGAGCTGGGCGCCGATGCGCTTGTCGCCACCTGCCCGTTCTATGCCCTGCAGGGCATGACCGAGGTCGAGGAGCACTTCCGCATCCTGCATGAGGAACTCGACCTGCCCATCTTCGCCTACGACATCCCCGTGTGCGTCCACACCAAGCTCCCCTGGAAGCTCCTTGCCAAGCTCGGCGCCGAGGGCGTTCTGGCCGGCGTCAAGGATTCCTCGGGTGATGACATCTCGTTCCGCTACCTCGTCCAGGAGAACGAGAAGAACGGCCATCCGATGAGCATTCTCACCGGTCACGAGGTTGTTGTCGACGGCGCCTACCTCGGTGGCGCCGACGGTTCCGTCCCGGGTCTCGCCAACGTTGAGCCCGAGGGCTACGTGCGTCAGTGGAAGGCCGCTCAGGCTGGTGACTGGGCTACCGTCAAGGCCGAGCAGGATCGCCTCAACGAGATTTCGCACATCTGGGATGTCACCTCGGGCGTCCAGGGCTATGCCGGTGGCGTCGGCGCCTTCAAGACCGCTATGAACCTCATGGGTATCTTCGACAGCCCGACCATGCCGCGCCCGGTGAAGGCCATGACCGGCGAGAACGTCGAGGCGATTAAGAAGGTCCTCCAGGACAACGGCCTCCTTTAAAGCTTTCCCAGGCACCCGACCTCGCCGTTCAACCGTGCGGCCATGACCCATTAGGTCAATGGCCACACGGCTTCTCGGCGATCTCGGGCACCTGGAAAACCTTTACCGCGCTGTGACGGCTAGCCTGACGGCGCATTTCCTGTAGTTGTTTTTTATCTCCTAAGGAGAGCGACATGGAGAACAAGTACGTTTGCTCCGTCGATATCGGCGGCACCAAGATTGCGACTGCCATTATGGAGTATCCGGCTGATGGCAGCGTGCCCCATCCCGTTTTTGAGGCCGAGGTTCCCACCGAGGCTCAAGAGGGCGGCGAGGCCGTCTTTCAGCGTATCGAGGCGTCCATCAAGGCTGCTCTCGAGGCGAATCCCGATGTCGAGGTCCTTGGCGTCGGTATCGGTGCCGCCGGCGTCGTCGATCCCAAGACGGGCGCCATCGCGTATGCCAACGAGATCATGCCCGGCTGGTCCGGCGTTCAGTTGGGGCCGCGTCTGCGCGAGGACCTCGGTCTTCCCGTTGCCGTCGTAGGCGACGTGCAGGCTCATGCTCTGGGCGAGGCCCACTGGGGCGTCGGCAAGGGCAAGTTCTCCGTCTTGTGTCTTGGCATCGGTACGGGCATCGGCGGCGCATATGTCGAGAACGGCCGCGTGATGCAGGGCTTCCATGGTGCTGCTGGCCATATGGGCCACATCGAGTGCTCGGCTGCCGCCGGCATTCCGTGCGCCTGCGGGCGTTCCGGCCATCTGGAGTCGGTTGCTTCGGGCACATCCATTGGTCGAATGTACGATGAGCGTTTTGGCCGCGTCGACCCCAGCCGTCCTTCGGTCGGTCGCGATGTGAACGACCTGTGCCGTGCGGGCGACGCAAAGGCGACCGAGGTCATCCATGACGCCGGCTTTGCGCTGGGCGCCAGCTTGGGCTCGCTCGCTAACATCCTGGACCCTGAGGTCATCGTGCTTTCGGGCGGCGTGATTCACCAAGGTCCCGATTGGCGTTCGCAGACGTGGAAGGATTCGGTGCACGAGGGCTATGCCAGCCAGGCGCTCGATCCGCTTCAGAACACACCGATCCTCATCGGTTCTCTGGAGGGCGATGCTCCGCTCATCGGTGCTGCTGAGCATCTTCTTGCCTCGTTGAAGTAAAAGTATCTGCTGTAGGAGCCTCCCGAGACAACACGCCTCGGGAGGCTGTTCTAAGAAAGGTTGCAGCCTTATGACCGTCGATCCTTTGATTCAATCCCTGAAGGGCAAGCTCGTCGTGAGCGTTCAGGCGTATATGGGCGAGCCGCTTCGTACGCCCGAGACCATGGCTCAAATGTCTCGCGCTTGCGAGCTCGGTGGCGCTGCCGCCATTCGCTGCCAGGGCCTTGCCGACATTGCCGCCATTAAGGGTCGCTGTGAGGTTCCCGTCATCGGCCTGTGGAAGGATGGGCACGAGGGCGTTTACATCACGCCGACGCTGCGTCACGCTCGCGCCTGCGTTGCTGCCGGTGCCGATATCGTGGCGATTGACGCCACCGATCGTCCCCGCCCCGATGGCAAGACGGTCGAGGATACCTTCCGTCCGCTGCACGAGGAGGGTGTGCTCCTGATGGCGGATTGTGCCACCATCGAGGATATTCGCCGTGCTGTTGATATGGGCTTTGACCTGGTATCCACCACGCTTTCTCACGGCGTCGCCGCCATCGACTGCACCATGGCCGATGGCCCCGACCTGCCGCTCCTGCGTCAGGCGACTGAGGAATTCCCCGGCCTTCCCATCATTTGTGAGGGTCGCGTGCATACGCCCGAGGAGGCTCGCGCCGCGATCGATGCTGGCGCCTGGGCCGTTGTCGTCGGCACCGCCATCACGCACCCCACGAGTATTACGAGTTGGTTCAAGGCTGCGCTTGAGGCGTAAGACAGGCCTCGTATCCGCTCGGGGCGGTATACTCAATATAGGCAATTGACCGCGCGGGATCCGGGTTGCTGGGTCCCGCGCTTGTTTTCGGGAGGCAGCACATGCAAAAGGGAGATGCCATGGATGCGGCGGAGCGCTCGGAGCGCATCCCCGATATCGTCATCATCACCGGAATGTCCGGATCGGGCCGCACACAGGCCATGCACGTGTTCGAGGACATGGGCTATTTTTGCATCGATAACCTGCCTCCGCGTCTCATCGCCCAGCTTGCCGAGCTCGTCGGCATCAATACGGGCGTGGGCAGGCATCTCGCCGTTACCTGCGATTTGCGTAGCCAGGGACTGTTTGACGAGTTGCTCGATGCTGTCGCCGCGCTCGAAGAGCGCGAGATGAGCTGCGACATCGTGTTCCTGGAGGCTTCTGACGAGGTGCTGATTCGTCGCTACAGCGAAAATCGCCGCCGTCATCCCATTGCCAAGCCGGGGGAGACTACGGCCGATGCCATTCAGCGCGAGCGCCTTCAGCTGCAGGGCGTGCGCGACCGAGCCGATATGATTATCGACACGAGCCGTCTGCGCACCTCTGCGCTGCGCAACAAGCTACGTATGGCATTTTCCGAGCTGTCCGACCAGCAGCTCATGGACGTCCACGTATTCTCGTTTGGCTTTAAGCACGGCATGCCCGTCGAGGCGGACATTATGATCGATGTCCGCTTCCTGCCTAATCCGTTCTACGATCCCGAGATGCGTACGATGACCGGTCTCGATAAAAAGGTCTCCGATTTTGTTCTGGACCATCCCAAGACGCAGGAGTTTTGGAAGGCCTGGACGCAGCTGCTCGATACGGTGATGCCGGGCTATATCGCGGAGGGTAAGCCGCAGCTTTCTATCGCCATCGGCTGCACGGGCGGCCAGCACCGCAGCGTTGCCATTGCCGAGGCCACGGCCCGTTACCTGGAAGGCGCTCAGTATCATGTGAGCATCTCCCACCGCGACCTGTCGCGCGCCAACACGAAGGCATAGGCCTGCATGTCGTTTACCGCCGAGGTGCGTGACGAGCTTGCGCGCTGCGAACCCGAATGTGAATACTGCGACTTGTCGACGCTTGCCGCCCTCACGCGCGTGAGTGGTACGCTCTCGCTTACCGGCTCTGGGCGGTATCGTTTGACGGTCGCGACCGAGACGGGCGCCGTCGCGCGCACGATGATCACACTGACGCATCGCATCCTTAAGCTCAAAACGGAGTTCACCGTCCGTAAATCTGTATTGCATAAGGTTCGAAACTACCTCATCACCTTGCCCGATCAACCCGACCTGGACAAGGCTCTGGTGCTGCTGGGCATTCTCGACCGCAGGGGAGGGCTCGTCGCCGGTGTTCCCCGGCACATCGTTGCCCGTCCCTGCTGCAGGCTTGCCTACATCCGCGGCGCGCTCATCGCCGGCGGTTTCGTGGCCGATCCCCGCGGCGACTTTCATTTGGAGATCGCGGTGCAGGGCGAGCAATATGCCAAGGGGCTTTGCGATCTGTTGGAGCAGATTGGGGTCCATGCTCGTGTTAATGCGCGGCGGGGGTCATATGCCGTGTACATTAAGAGCGCCGAGGAAATCGAGCATCTATTAAAGCTGATTGGTGCCAAGCGCAGCGTTGCCGAGATTGAGGAGGCGCGCGCGGTCAAGTTGGTTAAGAACGATGTGAACCGTCGCGTGAACGCCGAGCTCGCCAACCAGACCAGAAGCGCCGGTGCTGCCCAGCATCAGCTTGCGCTTATCGATGAGCTCGAGCAGCGAGGCCTTCGCGATGCGCTTCCGGATGCCTTGGCGGTCTTTTGCGACCTGCGCGAGCGCTATCCCGATCTTTCGCTGCGTGATTTAGGGGAGATGGCTGACCCTCCCTTGTCGAAGTCGGCCCTCTACCATCGTGTTTTACGGCTTGAAAAGCTCATTGAAGCAAACAGGTAGATTAAAGTATCGACTTATATACGGATTTAGCTGCTGTTTTAGTATTTAAAACGTTTTAACGTAAATTTGATTTTCAATTTCGAGCATTCTCGTGAAATTCAAGTCAAAAAAAAGGTATATTAGGCGAGTGGTTAGTTTGTGGGCCTCAACGGCGGGCGCTGTAGCTCGCGGGGGCCTTACGAAAGGAGACACAATGGCAGTAAAGGTTGCTATTAACGGCTTCGGTCGCATCGGTCGTCTGGCTTTCCGTCAGATGTTCGGTCATGAGGGCTCCGAGATCGTCGCTATCAACGACCTCACCTCTCCCGATATGCTCGCTTACCTGCTGAAGTACGACTCCACGCAGGGCAACTACGCTCGCGATCACGAGGTCGTTGCTGGCGAGGATTCCATCACCGTTGACGGCAAGGAGATCAAGATCTACAAGGAGGCCGACGCCAACAACCTGCCTTGGGGCGACCTCGACGTCGACGTCGTTCTCGAGTGCACCGGCTTCTACACCAGCAAGGCTAAGGCTCAGGCTCACATCAACGCTGGCGCCAAGAAGGTCGTCATCTCCGCTCCGGCCGGCAGCGATCTGCCCACCATCGTGTACAACGTCAACCATGAGACGCTGACCGCTGAGGACAACATCATCTCCGCTGCTTCCTGCACCACCAACTGCCTCGCCCCGATGGCCAAGGGTCTGAACGACTTCGCTCCCATCGTGTCCGGCATCATGACCACCATCCACGCCTGGACTGGCGACCAGATGCCGCTCGACGGCCCGCAGCGCAAGGGCAACAAGCGTCGTAGCCGCGCCTGCGCCGTCAACATCGTCCCCAACACCACCGGTGCTGCCAAGGCTATCGGCCTGGTTCTCCCCGAGCTCAACGGTAAGCTCATCGGTGCCGCCCAGCGCGTCCCGACGCCGACCGGCTCCATCACCAACCTCTACGCTGTCGTTGACAAGAAGGTCACCGTCGACGAGGTCAACGCTGCTATGAAGGCCTACGCTGCCACCATCTCCGAGACCTTCGGTTACAACGAGGACGACATCGTCTCCACCGACATCATCGGCGAGACCCACGGCTCCATCTTCGACGCCACTCAGACCATGTGCTCTGACCTCGGCAACGGCCAGACCCTCGTTCAGGTCACCTCTTGGTACGACAACGAGAACTCTTACACCTCTCAGATGGTCCGCACCATCAAGTACTTCGAGAAGTTCGTTGCTTAATTTAGCTTTTAGCGAATAGCTCGTTGAGCGTCTAAAGAAGGGCGCGGCCTTATAGGGCTTACACCCTAGGGTCGCGCCCTTTTTATAGGAAATCGTCTGCCGTAATGGGAGGCAGACACGTACGAAAGGTAGAAGCAAACATGGCCTTTACCAAGAAGACCGTCCGTGACATCGATGTCGACGGCAAGCGCGTTCTCGTCCGCGTTGACTTCAACGTGCCTATCAAGGATGGCGTCGTTGGCGACACCACCCGTATCAAGGCTGCCCTGCCCACCATCAACTATCTCGTTGAGCACAACGCTCGCGTCATCCTCATGAGCCACCTCGGCCGTCCCGATGGCACCGGCTTCCAGCCCGAGCTGTCCCTCGAGCCCGTCGCCAAGAAGCTCGCCGAGCTCTCTGGTCTTGACGTTGCCTTTGTTGCCGACACCTATGGCGAGAAGGCTGCCGAGGCTGTCGCCGCCGTCGAGCCGGGCAAGGTTCTCGTTCTCGAGAACGTCCGCTTCGATAAGCGTGAGAAGAAGAACGATCCCGAGATCGCCAAGAAGCTCGCTTCCTATGGTGACGTCTTCGTTCTCGATGCCTTCGGCACCGCTCACCGCGCCCAGGGTTCCGTCGTGGGCCCCGCCGCTTACCTGCCCGCAGTCGCTGGCTTCCTGCTCGAGAAGGAGGTCGACACGCTGACCGGCATCTTCGCCGAGCCCGAGCGCCCCTTCGTCGCTATCGTCGGCGGTTCCAAGGTTTCCTCCAAGATCGGCGTTCTCGATCACCTCATCGACTCCGCTGACACCCTGATCATCGGTGGCGGCATGGCCTACACCTTCTTCCTGGCTCAGGGCCTGTCCGTCGGTCAGTCCCTCAAGGAAGAGGACTGGGTCGAGCGCGCCGGCGAGATGCTCAAGAAGGCCGAGGAGAAGGGTGTCAAGATCCTCCTCCCCATCGACAACCGTGTTGCCGATCACTTTGGCGAGGACGCTGTCCCCGAGGTTGTCGCTTCCGACGCTATCCCCGACGATCGTGAGGGTATGGACATCGGTCCCAAGACCGAGGAGCTCTATGCCGAGGCCGTCAAGGGCGCCAAGACCGTGTTCTGGAACGGCCCCATGGGCGTCTTCGAGTTTGACAACTTTGCTCACGGCACCCAGGCTATCGCCGAGGCTGTCGCCGAGGCTGACTGCACCTCGATCATCGGCGGTGGCGACTCTGTCGCAGCTGTCAACAAGTTCAACCTGGCCGACAAGATGAGCTGGATCTCCACCGGTGGTGGCGCTTCCATGGAGCTCGTCGAGGGTAAGGCCCTGCCCGGAGTGGAGGCGCTTCTCGATGCCTAATCGCACCCTTCTTATCGCTGGTAACTGGAAGATGAACAACGACGTCGCCGAGGCCGCCAAGCTCGCCGATGAGCTGGCTCAGGCTCTGCCCGAGGTTCCGGCTGGCGTCGAGGTGCTCGTCTGCCCTCCGACCATCGACATCACCACGGTTCATGACCGTATTCAGGCTGCCCCCATCGCCCTCGGTGCACAGAACGTGTACTGGGAGGCCAAGGGTGCCTTCACCGGTGAGTCCTCTTGCGACATGCTCAAGTCCGCTGGCTGCACCTACTGCATCATCGGCCACTCCGAGCGTCGTGACTACTTCCACGAGACTGACGAGGACCAGAACAAGAAGGCCAAGGCCCTCGTTGCCGCCGGTCTTGTTCCCGTCTTCTGCTGCGGCGAGTCCCTCGAGGTCCGCGAGGCCGGCACCTATGTCGAGCACGTCGTGAACCAGGTCAAGGCTGGCCTTGCTGGTCTTGAGATCACCTGCCCCAAGCAGGTCGTCGTCGCCTACGAGCCCATCTGGGCCATCGGCACCGGCAAGACCGCTACTGCTGAGGACGCTCAGGAGGTCTGCGGCGCTATCCGTGAGACCCTCAAGGAGATGTTTGGCGAGGAGCTCGCCGACGGCATCCGCGTGCTGTATGGCGGTTCCGCAAAGCCCGGCAACATTGCCGAGCTCGTCGCCAAGCCCGACGTTGACGGCGCCCTCGTGGGCGGCGCTTCGCTCAAGGCTGCCGACTTCGCCTCTATGGTCGTCAAGGCAGGCGAGTAGGACATATGGCACAGCGTCATCTTCCTGCACTCCTGATCATCATGGACGGCTGTGGCCTGGCTCCGGCCGATGGCGAGAACGCCGTCGCCGCTGCCAAGACGCCCTTCCTTGATAGCCTGTACGAGAAGTACCCCCACACCACGCTCGGTGCTTCGGGCGAGGACGTGGGCCTTCCCGATGGCCAGATGGGCAACTCCGAGGTGGGTCACCTCAACATCGGTGCCGGCCGCATCGTGTTCCAGGAGCTTTCGCGCATCAACAACGCCATCAAGGATGGCTCCATCGCCAAGAACGAGGTCTTCGTCAAGGCTATGGACGACGTCAAGGCTGACGGCAAGACTCTCCACCTCATGGGCCTTATGAGCCCTGGCGGTGTTCATTCTCACATGAACCACGTCGAGGCTCTGGTCAAGATGGCTGCCGAGCATGGTGTCAAGACCGTTCGCGTCCACGCCTTCATGGATGGCCGCGACGTTGACCCGCAGTCCGGTGCCGGTTACATGAGTGAGTTCTGCGCCTTCCTGGCTAAGATCTCTGAGGAGACCGGTTGCGACGCTCGCGTTGCCACCGTCTCGGGCCGTTATTGGGCCATGGACCGCGATAATCGTTGGGAGCGCATCCAGCGCGCCTACGACGTCATGGTCAACGCGTCCGATGCTGATACCGACCCCGTTGCCGGTATCAAGGCCTACTACGAGAAGGATCCGCGCGGCGACGAGTTCGTCGAGCCCTTCGCTGCCCACAACGAGGGCATCCACGAGGGCGACGCGGCCATATTCTTCAACTTCCGTCCCGACCGCGCCCGTCAGATGACCCGCGTGTTCACGGACAAGGAGTTCGACGGCTTTGAGCGCGAGCAGATCAAACTTTCGCACTTTGTGACGATGACTGAGTACGATCCGACGTTTGACGTCGAGGTCGCCTTCCCCAAGACGTTCCCCGAGAACGTCCTGGCCGACGTTATCGCCGCCAATGGCCTGAAGCAGCTGCACACCGCCGAGACCGAGAAGTACGCCCACGTGACGTTCTTCCTCAACGGCGGCATCGAGGAGCCCAAGGAGGGCGAGGAGCGCGTGCTCGTCGCTTCCCCCAAGGTCGCTACCTACGATCTGCAGCCTGAGATGAGCGCTCCCGAGGTTACTGAGAAGCTTGTCGCCGCCATCAACGAGGATCGCGCTGATTTCTACATCGTGAACTTCGCGAACTGCGACATGGTTGGTCACACCGGTGTCTTCGACGCCGCCGTTAAGGCCGTCGAGGCTGTTGACGATGCCCTGTCCAAGGTTGTCCCGGCGATTCTCGCCAAGGGCGGCTTTGCGCTGATTACCGCCGACCACGGCAACGCCGATCACATGTTTGACGTTGCTTCCGACGGTTCCAAGCATCCGTTTACGGCTCACACCACCAACCGCGTGCCGTTCATCATCGTTGATGAGAAGGCCAAGCTCACTGGTATCGAGGACGGCCGTCTTTCCGATATCGCTCCGACCATGCTCACCATGGCTGGTATTGAGCCTTCCGCCGAGATGACGGGCCGCGTGCTCGCCACCGAGGCCTAATAGAAAACAAATAGCGTTTTCTAGTAAGGGGGTTGTCCACAACCGGACAACCCCCTTTTTGGTATTTCTGCCATTTCCGCCCCGTCCTTGAGTGGCAGGTAGGGGAGAGCGGGGGATTGTGGTACAGTACTGGAGTTTGAACTGTTCTATTAAGGAGCTTATCTATGGGTCCGTTCCAGATTCTTCTGTTTGTCGTTTGGGCTGTCTCTGCCGTGGCACTGACGATTCTCGTCCTGATGCATTCCGGTAAGGGCACCGGCGTTTCGGATATGATCGCTAGCTCGCTGTATAACTCCAGCTCTGCCACGGGCGTCATGGAGCAGAACCTCGATCGCCTGACGGTAATTATGGCCGTTGTTTTTGCCGTGTGCGTCGTCCTGTGCATGTTCTTCTTCCCGCAGGGCATCGTCGGCTACTAAGCATCGGCGTATATACGTTTGAAAAGGGTCCCGCATGTGCGGGGCCCTTTTTGTTTACAGACTTGTAACAGAGCCAGAATATCACCACATACTTCGCCCAACTAAAGAAATTCTCGACCGTTAACCGGAATTAGCCCCAAATCGTGCATAAAATGCGCTACTGTATTGCAAAACGTTGCTCCGTTGTGCATAACCAGCCATAGCAACGGACGGCGTTTTGATGGTTCGGATCGGATTGCCTCGACATGTGTCCGACTGAACATTTCTTTGTCCTATCTCATAAGGAGGATGGCATGGCTGATTCTATGTTCCACCAGCCCGTTATGGGTCGTCGCGCCTTTGTTGGCGGCACCCTTGCTGCGAGCTCCATGGCTTTTCTTGCCGCATGCGGCAAGAAGGGCGGCGACGCTTCCGGTTCTGAGTCCGGTTCGACGCTGAACTTCTACATCAACAACCCGGTCTGCATCGACCCCTACAATGTCCAGGAGGACCAGGGCACTCAGGTCGAGTACCAGCTCTTTGACGCTCTGACCTCTTATGACGCCGAGAAGGGCGAGATCGTTCCGCTGGCTTGCGAGTCCTTCGAGGCCAACGACGACGCCACCGAGTTTACCTTCAAGATCAAGAAGGCCAAGTTCCACAACGGTGACGACGTTACCTCCAAGTCCTTCAAGCTCGGTTGGGAGCGTCTGGTCAACACCAAGTCGGCCATCGCTACCGAGTATGGCCCTTCCGAGGTCTCCTATCACCTTTCCATGGTCGAGGGCTATGACGATCTGCTTGCCGGTAACGCTACCGAGCTCAGCGGTGTTACCTGCCCCGACGATGAGACCCTCGTCGTCAAGCTGTCTTCCGCTTACGCCGACTTCCCCTTCGTCGCCTCTCACCCGGCTCTGGCCCCGGTTCCCGAGTGCGCCGAGTCCGATGCCAAGAGCTTCTATCTTGCACCGGTCGGTAACGGCCCGTTCATGATGGACGGCAAGTGGGAGGATGGTCAGGAGATCAACCTCAAGAAGTTCGACGATTACTATGGCGACAAGGCCAAGATCGATGGCATCCACTTCCAGGTCATCAAGGACATGGAGACTGCTTACAAGGAGTTCCAGGCCGGTAACCTCGACGTCTGCGACGTTCCCGTTGCTCAGATCGACGCCGCCAAGAAGGATCGCGGCGTGTCCAAGGACGGCTACACCATGGGCGACGGCGAGCGCATGCTGCTCGGCTCCGAGCCTTCCACCTACTACCTGACCTGCAACAACACGGCCGAGCCGTTCAACAACGCCGACCTGCGCAGGGGTATCTCCCTGGCCATTAACCGTGAGGCCATCTGCAAGACCATCTTCAAGGGTACCCGTACCCCCGCCGACGGCATTGTTCCTCCGGGCATCGATGGCTACAAGGAGGGCGCATGGGAGTTCTGCGCCTACGACGTCGACAAGGCTAACGAGTACCTCGACAAGGTTGCTCCCGCTGACGCCAACGGCGATCGTGGCATTAACGTGACTCTGTCCTACAACCAGGACGGTGGCCACAAGGAGATCATGGAGTCCATCATTGGCGACCTCGCCAAGGTTGGCGTTACCGCTGTCTCCGATACCCCCGAGTGGTCTGCCCTGCTCGAGCAGTACCAGAACTTCGACTATCAGTTCGGTCGTCTGGGCTGGATTGCCGACTACCCGATCATGGATAACTTCCTGTATCCGCTGTTCCACTCCGACTCCCTCGGTGGCGACAACCGCTCCGGTTACAACAACCCCGAGTTCGACGCCAAGGTCGACGAGGCTCGCACCACGGTTGACGACGAAGAGCGCGTCGCTAAGATGCAGCAGGCCGACGCAATGGTCGCTGCCGACTGCCCGGTCATCCCGGTGATGTTCTACACGCACACCATCGTTGGCTCCGATCGCATCAAGCACCTCTATGTCGATCCGCAGAAGCACGCCGAGCTGGGTACCGCTGAGCTCGCCTAAGAGTTTGCAGCTTCCGTGAGGGTCAAGTATTTACGTAGACCTCATGGGAAACATACAGTTCTCCCTAACCTGGGGTAAACTGGCTGATGGTAATTTTGGGATGCCGGTCTGGCGATCGGCATCCCATTTAGGTTAATCCCTAGATAGGGGAGTGGTATGGGTAAGTACATCGTTAAACGTGTGCTTCAGTTCATCCCGGTATTTTTGGGCGTTACGCTGATTCTGTTCGCCCTCCAGAATATCGTGCCGGGAGATCCGATCAAGCTGATCGGTGGAGACAAGGCTCTGTCCCCCGAGGTGGAGCTTCAGCTTCGCGTTCGCTATCACCTGGTCCAGTCGGACGAGGACGGCAACGCGATCCTTGACGAGAACGGCGACCCCGTTCAAACGTCGCTCGTGGACCGTTACTTGTATTACATGAACGGCCTGCTTCATGGCGATCTGGGCAATTCGTATCAGCGCAAACTGCCGGTTACGGAAATCTTTGCCCAGAAGTATCCGTATACGGTCAAACTTGCCGCGTGCGCCATCGTGCTCGAGGCAATCATGGGTATCGGTGCGGGTATCATTTCGGCGGTAAAGCGTTATTCCTTCTGGGATATTTTGGTAACGCTCACCACGTCGATCCTCGTTGCCGTACCGGCTTTCTGGCTCGGTATGTTGCTGCAACTGTTCTTTGGCGTCATTCTCAAGGACGCCACGGGCGGTGCATTCTCCATGCCGATCTCGGGTGCCGGCGGTTCCAGCTCTCAGTATCAGGATTGGATGCACTATGTGCTCCCGACCATTACGCTGGCTTCGGTTTCGACCGCTTATGCCGCTCGCATTATGCGCTCGCAGCTGCTTGACGTCATGAACCAGGATTACATTCGCACGGCAAAGGCCAAGGGTCTCTCCAATCGCGCGATCATCATTAAGCATGCGCTTAAGAATGCACTCATCCCCGTCGTTACCTATATTGGTGTCGACTTTGGTGGCATGCTTTCGGGTGCCATCCTGACCGAGACGGTCTTCAACTGGCCCGGCATTGGCTATGAGGTCTATCGCGCCATTAGCATGCGTGACTGGCCCATCGTTATGGGCGGCGTTACGCTCATCGTCGTCGTCGTCATGGTGATCAACCTGCTCGTCGACATCAGCTATGCATTCCTCGACCCGCGCATCCGCCTTGGCGGTCCGTCGGATAAGGCCTAAGGGAGGTACGTCTTATGCAGGAAACTGATTCTCAGTCTCAGGAGCAGGCTACCGCCATCAAGGCCGCATCTGCTCCCGCCAAGTCCCGCACGCTGTGGGGCGACGCTTTTAAGCGTCTTCGTAAGAACAAGCTCGCCGTTATCGGCGTCTGCTGGATTATCATCGTCGTTGTGGTTGCCCTGACCGCAGATTTGTGGGCTAAGCCCTGGCTCGGTTCGCCGACGGCTTCCGATTCGACTACCATGGCCGAGACATCGCTGCTGGCTCCGTGTGCCGAGCACCCGTTTGGCACCGATGCCCTTGGTCGTGACATTCTCGTCCGTGTTATCTACGGTGCACGCGTTTCGCTGTCCGTCGGCATTATGGCTACTGCCATCTCCACGTTGATCGGTCTGGTCATGGGCGCCCTGGCCGGTTTCTACGGCGGCATCTGGGATACGATCATCATGCGCTGTGCGGATATCTTCCTGGCGTTCCCGTACGTGCTGTTCGTTGTCGCCATGATCGCCGTTATCGGCCGTGGTCTTCAGAACGTCTTTATCGCCATCGGTATTCTCGGCTGGCCTTCGATTGCGCGCGTCTTCCGCTCTGCAATCTTGACGGTCAAGGAAAACGACTATGTTGACGCTGCGCGCGCGATGGGTGCATCTGACGCTCGTATTGTCGTGCGCCACATCTTCCCGAACTCCGTCGCTTCCATCGTGGTTTACGCGACCATGAACATTGGTGGCGCCATTCTGACCGAGTCCGCTCTGTCCTTCCTCGGCATGGGCGTTATTCCGCCTACGCCTTCGTGGGGCTCCATGATCCAGGACGGTCAGCAGTATCTTCTGACTGCTCCCTGGATGATGATCATGCCCGGTCTGGCAATTCTCTCGACGGTGCTCGCCTTCACCCTGCTGGGTGACGGTCTGCGCGACGCCCTCGACGTCAAGATGAAGGACGCATAAGGATGAAGAAGAACAAGAACTATGTGGACCTGAAGGACCAGCCGGTTCCCGAGGGCCAGCATCTGCTCGAGGTCGATGACCTTAAGATGTATTTCCATACCGAGGACGGCGTCGTTCGCGCTGTCGACGGTGTGTCCTACACGCTCGATCGCGGCGAGACCCTGGGTGTCGTCGGTGAGTCCGGCTCCGGTAAGTCCGTGACCGCCATGACCATCATGGGCCTCATCTCGATGCCTCCGGGAAAGATTGAGGGCGGCGACGTTCGCTATCGCGGTCGTTCTATCCTCGAAATGACCGAGGAAGAGATGCAGCACATTCGCGGTAACGATATCGCGATGATCTTCCAGGATCCTATGACCTCCTTGAACCCGGTCTATAAGATCGGCAAGCAGGTGGGCGAGGGCCTTCGTCTGCACCGTGGCTACTCCAAGCAGGAGGCACTCAAGCGCGCTACCGAGCTTTTGGACCTCGTGGGTATCCCCGAGCCCGAGAAGCGCGTCAATGAGTATCCGCACCAGTTCTCGGGCGGTATGCGTCAGCGTGTCATGATCGCCATGGCTCTTGCCTGCGATCCCGATATCCTGATTGCCGACGAGCCCACGACGGCTCTGGACGTTACCATTCAGGCTCAGATTATTGAGCTTATGCAGGAAATGCAGGAGAAGAACGGCAACGCCATTATCATGATTACCCATGACCTGGGTGTTGTCGCCGATATGGCCGATAAGATCATGGTTATGTACGCCGGTCGTCCCGTCGAGTTCGGTACTGCTGAGGAAATCTTCTACGAGAGCCGCCACCCCTACACCTGGGGCCTTATCCGCTCCATCCCGGAGCAGGCCATCGAAGAGAAGAAGCCTCTTACGCCGATTCACGGCAACCCGCCTTCGCTCATGAACCTGCCTGAGGGCTGCGTCTTCTCTCCTCGCTGCCCCTATGCGACGGACAAGTGCCGCAAGCAGCGCCCCGAGCGCGTTGTCACCGAGTCTGGTCATTACTCTGCGTGCCACTACTCCGGTGACCCCGAGTTCCTCAAGAACGCTCCTGAGACGTCCCGTACGCGCAAGGATTCCAAGAAGGGAGGCGAGGCGTAATGGCAGATACCAACGAGCGTACTCCGCTGCTGAAGGTCGAGCACCTCTCTAAGGAGTTTCCCGCTGAGTCCGGCATGTTCGCCAAGCGCTTCTCCAAGCGTGTCGTCTCTGCTGTGAATGACATTTCGTTTGAGATTTATCCGGGCGAGACCTTTGGCCTGGTCGGCGAGTCTGGTTGCGGTAAGTCCACCACGGGCCGCACCATCATGCGCCTGACCAAGCCGACGGCAGGCAAAGTGTTCTTCCAGGGCAAAGACGTTGCCGAGATGAGCAAGCACGAGATCAAGGATATGCGTCGCGAGATGCAGTTCATCTTCCAGGACCCCTATGCTTCGCTGAATCCCCGCATGACCATCGGCGAGATCGTCTCCGAGCCCATGACCATTCACGGTGTGGGCACCAAGGAGGAGCGCATTGAGCGTGTCCGCGAGCTGCTGGACGTCGTCGGTCTGAACCCCGAGCACATCAACCGCTATCCGCATGAGTTCTCCGGCGGTCAGCGTCAGCGTGTCGGCATTGCCCGCGCTTTTGCGCTCAAACCCAAGCTGATTATCTGCGACGAGCCTGTCTCTGCACTTGATGTTTCCATTCAGGCTCAGGTTTTGAACCTGCTGAAGGAGCTTCAGGATAAGTTCGGTACTGCCTATCTCTTCATTGCTCACGACCTCTCCGTCGTGCAGCACATTTCTGATCGCGTTGCCGTTATGTATCTGGGCAAGATGGTCGAGGTTTCGGACTGGAAGACGCTCTACAGCGAGCCTCACCATCCGTACACGCAGTCGCTGCTGTCTGCCGTGCCGGTGCCCGATCCTGATATCCAGAAGACCCGCAAGCGCATCATCCTCGCCGGCGATCCGCCGTCACCGCTGGATCCGCCGACCGGCTGCCGTTTCCACACGCGCTGCCCGATCGCGCAGGGCATCTGCTCCGAGAAGCTTCCCGAGTTTAAGGAAGTTGCTCCGGGCCACTGCTGTGCCTGCCACTTCGCGGAGCCGTTCCCGATCAAGGAATCGCATATCGACCTGTAGTCGGTTGTTATCGTCCGGGCCCGTGCTGGACTTAGTTTTCAGAACGTCCTCGACCATGGAAACCCCCTTATCCTGCTCCTTCGGAGCTACGGATAAGGGGGTTTCCTGGTCTGCGGAATGTTCTGAAAACTAAGTCCAGCACGGGCCCTGTGTTACCACTGCAGAGGGGTGCGATTCCTTGATCGCTCACTTTATCTAATAAGAAATTTAGTGAGGCCGGAGCTTTAGCTCCGGCCTCCTTATATAAGGGCTCGGCAAAGCCGAGCCACCAAATTTGCATCAGCCCCCAGAACATGTTTGAGAACTGTGCTTGAAGTGCGTTAACGCAGGGTCGGAATGGGGGCAACTTCCCAACGCATTCCGCAGGGGGCGGTACATTTTGTAGCGCGAAGCGCGAATCAAAATGTACCGCATGCCCGAGGACGCGTTGGGAAGTTGCCCCCATTCCGACCCGGACATACGGATCTACCTGCGCATTTACAAATTCGTAAACTTTTTTGAAAAAAGTGCTTGCACAGTTCTCGAATCATAGGTTATTATCTTCCTCGTTGAACGCGCGGGTCCAACAAAACGAACCGTGAATCAACAACATAGCATGTCGGAGTGGCGGAATTGGCAGACGCGCTAGCTTGAGGTGCTAGTGACCGCTTTTTGGTCATGCGGGTTCAAGTCCCGCCTCCGACACCATCGCATTTGAGAAGCCTCTTCGGAGGCTTTTTTGTTACCGATAGACGGTGGGGTCCACGATGGAAACGCTTGAACGCAACGAGTGGGCAGACGTTGCCCAACTAGTCGAGATCACGAGCGATGCTGTCATCATCTGCGAGCTCGACGGAACAATTCTGCATGTGAATAATCGCTTACTTGGTTTGATGTGCGAGGAACGCGCCGACGTCATCGGTGGAGATGTTAAAGACGTCCTGTACTCATCCGCTTTTGAACGTGCGACGGAACATCGTCTGCCATTTGAAACTGATGGCTCCGAGAACGAACTGATGCTCAAGCTGAGTGACGGCTCCTTTATCCCCGTCTTGGTTCGTGCGGGCTCCGTAACGCCTCCACGCATCTTTGGGCGCCGCGCGCCACGTGTCCTGGTGGCGCTCCATAGCATCGAAGAACAGTATTCGCACGACCGTCAGCTCAAGCGTGCGCTTTCGGAGCTTAGAGTGGCGAACAAGCGCCTCTCTGGCACGCTCTCGGTCATTATGAGTACCGTGGGCTCCGATGAGCTGCCCAGCCTACTTGATACCGTTTTGAACCAGCTTGTAGGAACGCTCGATGCTTCGGGTGCTGCTATCTATTTTTCTGAGAGCGGCGGTTTTAAACTTCGCGGTGTTTCCAAGGAGCTGTACGACAGCTACCTGCCTGAGTTTTTGCCGTATGGCGCTGGCATTCCGACGTATGTTCTTCGTGAGTCGCGTGCCTGTCGCTTGTCGATTCAACAGGACCTTAAGGGTGGTAAGGCCGCCTCCGGTATGTTTATGGACCTGGACAATCGTTCTAAGCACCTGTTGCGTATGCAGGATATGCCTCCGTACCGCAGCGAGATCTGTCTTCCCGTTTTTTACGGTACGCAGATCCTTGGCGTGCTGGAAGTTGGTTGGAAACGCCCTCAGGCACCGCTCGCCTATGACGTTAATGTGCTCGAGGTCATTTGCGATTACCTGTCTATCCAGCTGGTCGGCATGGCATCGAGCCTTCGCTCCCGTCGCACGGCCGAGCTTGGCCGCTCGCTCAATGTCTTGCGTGATGAGTTGTTTACCTTTCTAGACGATTCCGCCGCGGCCACCCAGGCGGTATCGTCCGAGATCTGCAATATGCTTAACTGCCATTTTTGCCCTGTTGAGTATGATGCCAGTCTGGATTCCTACGTCATAGATTTTGAAGGCGGCAGTCGCGTTGCTTTGCCGGACGATCCCGAGAAGCTTTTCTTTTCCACGACGGCGCCAGCGGCACGTCTGGGGGCTGGCCCTGATGGCTTTGAGGCATCTGTTTTGGGCGGCACGAGTGCCGAGGACCTTAAACACGTCCGTATAACTCGCGTTGACGAATCGATGCCTATGGGAGGCTGGCTTAGGGCGCATGGTCTGCCTTGTCAAGGTCTCTACGTCGACTCCGGCATCGAGGCGGGGCGCCCGCGCTCTGAGGGTGATGGCAAACACAGTAACGACGCGATTGTTCCTGCTTCTGTTGCGAAGAGCCCGACGACGCGCGCGCTGCTGCTTCGTGATGGTAGCCAAGAGCCGATTGATGACCTTGAATATGACTACTTGGTGCACTTGGCGCATGACTTTGAACTGATCTACGAAGGCGAATCTCAAAAGCGCGAGGAGCGCCATATCGCTCAGACCCTTCAGATTGGCATGAGAAATTCGCTTGGTGACGTTCCGGGCATTGCAACCGATTCGGTGTACCTGTCGGCCACGAACTCGGCGTTGGTCGGCGGCGATTTCTATACGCTCATCCGTCTTCCCGACGACTGCGCCGTCATGATTCTGGGCGATGTGTCTGGCAAAGGCATTGAGGCTGCATCGATGTCCGCGCTCGTCAAGACGGCCCTGACGGCATATGCCTGGGAGGGCGCTGGACCGGCCCGCATGGCACGCTCCCTTAACAGCATGCTCATGGGCTTTTCGAGGGTCGAGACGTTCGTGACGGCCTTTATCGCCAAGATTGACCTTAAAGCCGGACGCGCAACGTATTGTTCGGCGGGCCATCCTCCGACCATGGTCATCAGGCCAGAGTCGATGCCGCTGGGTGGCGGCGAGGCCCGTGGGGGAGAGGTCGAGCTGCTTGGATGCCAATCGGGCGTAATCGGTGCTTTTGAGAGCATGGTGTACGAGACAGGCGTGTTTACGTTCGCTCCTGGTGACATGCTCTTCATGTATACGGATGGAACGATTGAGGCCCGCGACCGCACCGGAGCGTTCTTTGGCGAGCAGCGCCTTCGTGACCTTCTGCTCTCTGTCTCGGGTGAGGGCGTATCGGGAATCTGCGGTAAGGTCTTGGGCGAGCTTGACCGATTTACCGAATCGGCGCTGGACGATGACATTGCATTGGTGTCCCTTGAGTTTTTACGGGGTCGTTCATAGACGACGCTGGGCGGGCTGAATCCGCACGGTTGGGGAAACGAATGCATCGAGTGGGCTTTTTTGGGGAACCATGGTCGTATGAATGAGTGGAATGACATAGCGGTTTTGACGCCACCAGGCGATATCGACATCGCCACGGTGCCTGCGCTGCGTCGGCGGTTGGATGCTTTGATTGGCCGCGGCGTGCGTCGTGTCATCATCAACTGTCAGGCTGTTGGCTTTATCGATTCGACGGGCTTGGCATTCCTGCTTACGCGCGCTCGTGAGCTCATGAGGCGAGAAGGCCTGCTTTCGCTCGTCAATGCATCAGGTGAAGTTGTCCGCTTTTTGGAGATTGCTCGTCTTGTCGATATCCTTCATGTCGCGGGGCCGGCACGGGAGTCTATTCCCGCTATTCCGGTGGGGGAGCTGCCTCGCTGGAGTAAGAGCGTCGAGGTCCGTCAGGGTATCGAGAATCTTCCATACTACCGACATCGCATCGCCGAACTCCTTGAATCGCTTCCGTTGCGCCGTGACGAGCGCTACGATGTCGCATTGGCGTCGGGGGAGGCGCTGGGTAATGCCTATGACCATGCGGGCGGTATCGGGTGCGTCCTGACGGTTCAAGCCTATGGCGATCGCGTTGTGGTTGAGGTGCTTGATCGAGGTGCCGGCTATTCTATCGATGAAGCGAGCGAGCCGGTTGCATCTGAGGAACGCGGCCGTGGTATCAAGCTTATGCGTATGCTCGTCGATAACGTGGAGGTTGCTCGTCGTACGGACGGCGCCGGCACGCGCGTGCAGATGGTGAAGCTGTTTAGCGGAGCGCTGGAATCGTGTGCCTAGCCAATCGCTTTAGCGCGTTTGGCTACTAAGAACATGCGGCAGACAAGTTTTTTGAAAAAAGTACTTGCGTCTTTTGGACAACTCGCGTAAATTAATAACCCGCAAGCGGACATGGCTCAGTTGGTAGAGCACAACCTTGCCAAGGTTGGGGTCGCGGGTTCGAGCCCCGTTGTCCGCTCCATTGCATTTCCGGACCGTTTAGGCGGTCCTTTTTCGGCGAAGTGGCCAAGTGGTAAGGCAGAGGCCTGCAAAGCCTTTACCCCCGGTTCGAATCCGGGCTTCGCCTCCAGGCAACATCCGGGCGCTCCGGCGCCCGTTTTGTTTTACATATGCGGACATGGCTCAGTTGGTAGAGCACAACCTTGCCAAGGTTGGGGTCGC
>CABQLI010000009.1 GCA_902464965.1 uncultured Collinsella sp. | reverse complement strand
CAGCTTGGCGGCACCGGCCGGGCACACCTCAACGCAGCGACCGCAGGCCACGCACTTGTCCTTCTCGACCTTGGCGACATAGGCCGAGCGCGACAGGTTGGGCGTGTTGAACAGCTGCGAGGTGCGCAGGGCATAGCACACGTTGACGTTGCAGTTGCAGATGGCGAAGATTTTGTTCTCGCCGTCGATGTTGGTGATCTGGTGCACAAAGCCGTTGTCCTCGGCCTGGCGCAGGATGTCGTAGACCTCGTCGCGCGTTACATAATGGCCGCGGTCGGTCTCAACCACATAGTCGGCCATATCGCCCACGGCAATGCACCAGTCGGCGGGGTCGTCGGCGCAGCCCTCACCCATCACGCGACGGCTCGCGCGGCAGCTGCAGGTGCTGGCGGCATACTTACCCTCGTATTTGTCGAGCCAGTGCTCGATATGCTCAATAGGCACCGAGGTGCTCGCGGCGTCGATGGCCTTCTCGACCGGAATGACGTGCATGCCGATACCGGCACCACCGGGCGGCACCATCGGCGTGGCCTTGGACAGCGGTCCCTTGGACGCCTGCTCAAAGAACTTGGCATAGACCGGGTGCTCCTCGAGCTGGCTCATGCGCATGTTGAGGAACTCGGCGGAACCCGGCACCAGCATGGGCAGCACCCACTGTTTGGCGTGCTCGGGGTTTTCCCAGTTGTACTCGAGCAGACCCGTGTAGCTCATGTCGTCGAGCATCTTCTCGATATCGGCTTCGGGCATGCCGGTGAGCTTGACCATCTCGGGCAGCGTATAGGGACGGCGCATCTTCATCTTGCAGAGCACTTCGGCCTGCTCGTCGGTTGCGGCCTCGGCAAACGACCAGTACTCGTAGCCCAGCAGCTCATCGCGATGCAGCAGACGGTTGGTGCAGTGCTCGCATAGCTTGACGATGGCCTCGCGCGGATGCTCCGGCAGCGGCGGCACGAACTCCGAACCGATGTCGGGCTCGGTGTAGCTAATCCCCGGTCCGTTGAGAATCATGGTTGTCCCTTCTCTTGCCACAGCCCGGCGGGACCGCGGCGCCCCTCTTTTTTTGCAGGCCGGGCATGCCCCCATGCCGTTCACCCGCCATTGTTGACATTGTGTCAAAAATAGTATTGACGAACCGTCAACAATATTCAAGACTGTTAGGCGAACGGTCAGGCAAACGAGGATGAAAGGCGGCAAAACATGGGCAACAACACAGCAGGTACCTCTGTGGTCGATGCCGTCCCCGCATCCGATAGCGCGGCAAAGCGCCTGACGGGCGACGAACGCCGTCGCGAGATCCTCGATGCCGTGCGCACCGTAAGCTCCGAGCTGGGCGTGTCCCACCTATCGGTATCGGCCGTGACCAAGCGAGCCGGCTGCACGCGCTCGCTGTTCTACCACTACTTTGCCGATATGGACGCCGCCGTCACCGCTGTTATGGACGAGGCGATCGACGGCTTTATCTCCGAACTCGAGCAGTGGAACGCCGACCGCACCGTCGGCGATATCGAGGGCGCACTCGACACCGTCGCCCCGCTCTTTAAGCGCCTGGTCGCCAGCGGCCACGAGCTGCCGAGTACGCTCACCTCGAGCAGCGGCGCGCTCTACGGCGGCTTTTTGCACAACGTGGTCCAGCGCGTGGCGCAGTATATCTGCGACACCACCGTGGTGGATTTTGTCGCCCATCATGAGCTACGCATCGATCATGTCTACGAGACGTTCTACACCCTCATCATGGGGTTGTTGATGTATATCCGCACGCACCCCGATGTGCCCGACGAGACGGTCAAGGAAATCATCGCCTCGACACTCCACATCGAGGGCTATACCGCCAAGTATCCGGAGCGCAAGCCCCAGAACTGACGACATTTGGCCAAACTGCCCGCGATCAGAAGAGGGGCCGCGGGCGTGTGAAAGGAGAGCAGCATGCTGTTCGATGTTTGGGGTAGCGATACCCTTATCCACTGGGCCGGCTGGGCCATGGTCTTTATTGGCCTGATCGTGCTCAACGAGGTCGGCCGCCGCACCAAGCTGGGCGCGGCAATCATCTTTGGCGTGGCTCCGCTAGCCATGACCATCTACTGCGTCGCTATCGCCGTGGGCGTCTCGCAGGGTGCCGAGTGGGCGCTCACCAACCCCACCCATGTGTACCAGAACAGCTGGTTCCACTACGCCAAGGTATACGCGGCGCTGGCCGGTTGCTGGGGCTTCATTGCCATTAAGTACCAGTGGGGCAAGATCGGCAAGGCGCATTGGTTCCGCGCGTGGCCGTTTGTGATCGTCGCCATCAACATCATGATCGCCGTCGTGTCTGACTTTGAGAGCGCTTATCACTTCTTTGTCCTGGGCCAGTCCACTTGGGTCACCTCCGAGGGCGCCACGCAGCTGGCCGGCTGGAACAACGTGTTCAACGGCATCGCGGGTATCATCAACATCTTCTGCATGACCGGTTGGTGGAGCGTCTACTCCTCCGAAGATCAGACCGACATGCTGTGGCCCGACATGACCTGGGTCTACATCATCGCCTACGATATCTGGAACTTCTGCTACACCTACAACTGCCTGCCCACCCACTCCTGGTTCTGCGGCTTTGCGCTGCTGTTGGCGCCCACCGTCGCCGCCTTTATCTGGAACAAGGGCGGCTGGATCCAGAACCGCGCCTTTACGCTGGCTATTTGGTGCATGTTTGCCCAGGTGTTCCCCTACTTCCAGGAGGAGTCCATCTTTGTGACCCACTCCACGCTCGACCCCGCCGCTGCCACCGCGGTCTCCATCGTCGCGCTGATCGCCAACATCGCCGCGATCATCTACATCGCCTACCGTGCCAAGAAGCTCGGCCGCAATCCCTACAAGCAGGATGTCTTTGAGGGCACCAGCGATTGGGAGAAGGCCACCGCTCGTCGCGCCAAGGTGGATTACGCGCACGCCGAGTAACGCGCCTGACGCAGACATCGCTTGAGCGCGAAGCAGCATAGCCGGCTCCGCGCAACTCAACGCATTACAGAGCCCCCGGAATGTGATTCGTTCGCGTTCCGGGGGCCTTTTGCTGCCGCGAGGATGCGGCCGAACGATGCGCTCAGGTTAAATCGGATCTTATATTTCGTATGCGCTTTATATGGCTCCATTTTTGGGTACAGTGTTGAGCCGATATTGCATTGGGGGATATATGAGCGATGAGACGTATGACCGCGAGGATGCGGCCCAGGATGCGGAAGCATGTGCCGAAGCCCTGGAGAGCCTTGACCGGATCGCGCTAGACGAGCTCTCGTTTAGCGATTCGGCCGTCGACGCGCAGGACGAGGTGCACGAAGACACTGAGGACGAAGGCAGCGACACCAAAGACGCTCCTGACGAAGCCGAAGAGGACGATAGCGAGGCCGACAACCAGCCCGAATCCGACACGGGCGAGGAAACCGTCTTGCTCGACAGCTTGCCGGCCGAGGATTCGCTGACCCGCGAGCTTCCTGGCCTGGGTTCCGCACCAGCCGTGGACGAGACCATCGCCATGGGCGATATTCCCCTACCGTCCGTTCCCTCAGCACGCGAAGCCGAGGTTCGTCATCGTAAGATGTCGCCCAAGCGCCGCAACCTGATGGTTGCCGGCGTTGTGGCCGTCGCGCTCGTCGCCGGCGGTGCAGGCTATGCTGCCTGGAACGGATATCAGCAAGAGCAGGCTGCCGCTGTCGCCGCCAATGCCCACACGATGATGTCAGTGCAGATTGGCGTGCATGCCGCGGGCCTCGACTGTTCCACCGGCTCCAAGATTCCCGTACAGGTAAGCGGTCAGGACGCTGATGGCTCCTCTGTGAGCGAAACGCTCTATGTTGACGAGCACGGCCGCGGCATCAAACTGCTGCCCGGCGATTACACGCTCTCCATCGCCGCCTCCCCCATCGCGGCCGACGGCACCATCTATACCGTCCCGACCACCAAGACGCAGGTCACCGTTAAGAGCGATGGACAGGATTTAAGTGCCCAGGCTACCTTTAAGCTCAAGACGCCTTCGGCCGACACAGTGACTGACGACCAGATCGATGCCGCCGCCAAGTATGCCGAAGAGGGCGGTGCGAGCTCCGCCGCGGCTGCCAAAGTGCTCCAGCAGGCAGCAACCGCGCGGCGCGACGCCGCCGTCAATGCCGTGAGCGCGCAAAAGGCACAGGCATCCCGTGATGCTGACGCTCGCCACAAGGCAACCGACCTCTACCAGCTCGATATTCCCGTCGAGTGGTACGGCAAGGTCGCAACTTGGCAAAACGGCAGCACGCTATGCATCTATCTGGACGGCGACACCAACACACCGCTCGTGACGCTCGTCGCGGTGCGCGAGGGCGAGAGCTTTACGCCCGATGAGGGCGACGCGGTTTTGGGTGCAGCAAACCTCGGCAACGGCTACACCGTCTACGCCAGCGGCCCCGTTTATCCGTATGTGGTGCCCCAGACCATCAACGGACGCACGCAAGACCCCGTGTCGACCTACCCCATGGACACTGCAGTTGAGCTTATCGAGCTTACGACCGGCAACCGCTATACCTATAGCCAGATCAAGAACGTGCTGGTCGGCAAAGACGGCAAGGCCGACGCCGCGACCAAACTCGAGACCGACTACCTCGCGCAGATCCTGCTACCGAGCATCAAAGCCCAGGACTAGCCGCCCCAAGACAGCCGCCCAACACCCACATCCCTAACGCAGTTGCGGTGAAATAGGGACTGTTTTTGCTGGTCAAACCGCAAAACAGTCCCTATTTCACCGCAACTTATTGGTGGCCTTTTGGGTGGCGCTCAGCGCCAGGGGTCGGCTTCGAACATTGGCTCGCGCTCGGGGCGACGGTCGCTGTAGGGATCGTAACCGTCATCGTCCTCGTTCTCGGCGCGAATGTAGGGGTCGCGCGGCTTGGGCGCCGGTTTGGACGTGGGCTTGGGCGCCGGCGCACTTGTTTTGATCTCGTCTTTCATCTGCATATCTCCTTGCCATGTACTCATGCTCAACATCAACGATTGTCGCACGAAAAAGGGCGGCGGACCCAATTGGATCCGCCGCCCTTGGCATTTAGAGACGGCTGGCAGATTTTAAGGCATGGCCCAAAATCTACTCGGCGTCGGGAACCTCGTAGGTGGCCGCCGGCGTGTTGTCGCACACAACGGTAAAGCCGCCGTCCTTGTCGACATCGACCGTCACCTGATCGCCCTCGCGCACCGTGCCGTCGATGATGGCGGCGGCGATGGCATCCACGACCTCGCGCTGCACCAAACGCTTGAGCGGACGGGCGCCAAAGACCGGGTCCAGGCCGCCCACAGCAAGCATCTGCTTGGCCGCCGGGGTGATGGCAAGCGTCATGCGCTCCTTGGCCAGGCGTGCGCGAACGTCGGCGAGCTGAATGTCGACGATCTTCTCGATCTGAGCCATGCCGAGCGGATGGAACACCACGATGTCGTCGATACGGTTGAGAAACTCGGGACGGAAGGTCTGAGCCATGGCCGCATCGACCTGATGGCGCATCTCTTCCTCGTCCTTGCCCGAAAGATCGGCGATAGCCTTGGAGCCCACGTTGGACGTCATGATGATGATCGTGTTCTTAAAGGACACCTGACGACCCTGGCCATCGGTCAGACGGCCGTCGTCGAGCACCTGCAACAGCACGTTAAAGACATCCGGATGAGCCTTCTCCATCTCGTCGAGCAAGATCACGGAGTACGGACGACGGCGCACGGCCTCGGTGAGCTGGCCGCCCTCGTCGTAGCCCACGTATCCCGGGGGCGCACCGATCAGACGCTGGACGCTGAACTTCTCCATGTACTCTGACATGTCGATACGCACGAGCGCACGCTCGTCATCGAACAGGCACTCGGCCAGCGCCTTGGCGAGCTCGGTCTTGCCCACGCCGGTGGGGCCCAGGAAGAAGAAGCTGCCGATGGGCTTGTCCGGATCGGAGAGGCCCGCACGGCTGCGACGCACGGCCGCGGCGACAGCGGAGACCGCCTCGTCCTGGCCGATGACACGCTTATGCAGCTCGCCCTCCAAGCCCTTCAGCTTGTCGAGCTCGCCCTGCATCATCTTGGAGACGGGCACGCCGGTCCAGGCGCTCACGACCTCGGCGATCTCATCAGAGGTCACCTGCTCGTTGAGGCCCTCGCCGTCCTGCTGCTTTTGTGCCTCGAGCGCGGCCTCGGAATCCTGAATCTGCTGCTGCAGGCCCGGAATCACGGAGTAGCGCAGCTCGGACGCACGACCCAAATCGCCGTTGCGCGTCGCACGCTCCTCCTCGCTCTTTGCCTCGTCGAGCTTGCCCTTGAGCTCCTGCACGTGGTCGATGGCGTTCTTTTGGTTGAGCCAACCGGCCTTTTGCACGTTGAGCTTTTCCTGGACCTCGGCAATCTCCTGGCGCAGGGCCTCCAGACGCTCCTTGGAGGCGTCATCGGTCTCCTTCATGAGCGCCTGCTCCTCGATCTGCAGCTGGGTGAGCTGACGCGTGGTGGCGTCGATCTCGACCGGCATGCTGTCGAGCTCCATGCGTAGGCGGCTTGCCGCCTCATCGACCAGATCGATGGCCTTGTCGGGCAGGAAGCGGTCGGCGATGTAGCGATCGGAGAGGTCGGCAGCTGCCACGAGCGCGCTATCGGTGATATGCACGCCGTGGAAGATCTCGTACTTCTCCTTCAGGCCACGCAGGATCGAAATGGTGTCCTCGACGGTAGGCTCGCTCACCATCACGGTCTGGAAACGACGGGCGAGCGCCGCGTCCTTCTCGATGTACTTGCGGTATTCGTCGAGCGTGGTCGCGCCGATCGCATGCAGGTCGCCACGGGCGAGCGCCGGCTTGAGGATGTTGCCGGCGTCCATGGAGCCCTCGGTGGCACCCGCGCCCACGATGGTGTGGAGCTCATCGATGAACAGGATGACCTTGCCCTCGGACTTCTGTACCTCCTTGAGCACGGCCTTCAAGCGGTCCTCGAACTCACCGCGGTACTTGGCGCCGGCGACCAGCGCGCTCATGTCGAGCTCGATGAGGTCGCGGTCGCGCAGCGTACTCGGCACGTCGCCGGCCACGATACGCTGGGCGATGCCCTCGACGATAGCCGTTTTACCGACGCCCGGCTCACCGATGAGCACGGGGTTGTTCTTGGTGCGACGGGACAGGACCTGGATGGTACGACGGATCTCGTCGGTACGGCCGATGACCGGGTCGAGCTTGCCGGCACGGGCGAGGTCGCAGATATTGCGGCCGTACTGCTCCAGCGCCTCAAACTGAGTCTTGTCCTCGGCAGACGTCACGCGGTCATCGCCACGCAGCTCCTCGTAGACTTGCTCGATGCGCTCCTTGGTCACGCCGGCGTCGCGCAGAACGCGGCCGGCCTCACCCTTGTCCTCGGCAAGTGCCATCAGCAGATGCTCGGTCACCACAAAGCTGTCGCCCATCTTGGTGGCCTTCTTCTCGGCCTTCTCGATGACGCGGACGAGCTCATTGGAAAGACCCATCTGCTGGCCCTCGCCCGAAACCTTAGGCGCATGGTCGATGGCATCCTGCGTGGAGCGTGCGAGCTGAGCCGGGTCGGCACCGATGCGCTCGATGATCACGGAGATATTGCGCTCGCCGGCACCGAGCAGGGCAGACAGCAGGTGAATCGGCTCCACCGCGCCGGCCTGCGCGTCGGCAGCCGTGCTCATGGCGGTCTGCAGCGCCTCGCGCGACGTCATTGCTAGCTTATCGATTCTCATGGAATCACCTCTCTTGGGGTGGCCGCCCTACGGGGCGGCTTCACGTTGTTCGAGATGTATTGTTGCCAGCTTTGCGCGATCTTATACACAAATCTAAGTCTCTATATATAAGATTTTCTGAGTGATTGAGGGATAGGGGGCAGGCACGCTCACCCGCTGCGGCCTCGTCCCCTTACTATCTCAATCTGTAACATCTAGCGGCTGTTTATGGCTCTAGATGTTACAGATCGAGATGAAATGACCAGCGGCACCCGTTTATCTAAATCTGTAACATCTAGTCAGCAAATAGAGCTCTATCTGTTACAAATCGAGACGAACAGAAAACACCCGGATCAAAAATCTAAATCTCTAACACTAGGCCCACTTTTAGCGGTCAAGATGTTACAAATCGAGACAGGCCGAAAACCACCACAAAGAGGACAGGCACCTTTGTGGTGGTCGCGGTCTCTACTCCTTCGCCGAACCCGTACTTCCCGATTCGACGGTCCAGGGCATCTCATCCTCGAACAGCCATGTACGGGCAGACCCACTATCGCGTGCAGTCTGCGGGTCAGGCAAGCAGGTCTGTTTATAGGCATCTTGGATACACTGACCCATAAAATCGTTGAGCTCGGTCTGGTCGCCCTCCATGACATAGGCGACATCGCCGTCCATGATGTAGATGCCCGGACCCTCATTGCCCTCGTAGCCCGGATCGTACGAGACATCACATAACTTTGCGCCGTTTGCAGTGTCCAGCTCGATGGAAGAGTGGCATCCGCCAACCATGTCGTTCGCTTTTGCCCGATAGGACGCATATCCATACCAGCGCTTAAAGGTTTTGCCCTTGAGCAGCTCGGACGCCCTGTCGATCAGACTAGAATCCGTGGTATAGCGCATAGCCCCAAGCTGAATATGTGGATAATTACTAATGCCCAGCGCAGCCGGTTGCTCATCAAAATCAACGGTAATGGCCTCGGGCTTGTCGTCGCCGGTCAGAAGTTCGACAGATTGAGTCACAGGCTTGACCACCGGCTCCGTCACCGCAGCAGGTAGAAATGCCATACCGACAGCGCCCGCGCCAACCACAGCGATCGCAAGCGCCAAAACAATCAATCCAATACGGGCAGGACTTCTCACAGCAAAGCACCTCACAATGCAAGCCTTCGCCACCTGCACTAATGATATCGCAGCCAGCACTATTACCAAAAGGAGCTACTCGTAACCCACCACCACAAAGGTGCCTGCCCCCTTTGTGGTGGTCCCAGTCTTTTTTAGCGTCCTTCAAGACCCAACGAGAACACAGCGACGAAATCGAGAGCCACCGATAGCCCGTTCGCGCAGATATAGATGGAGATTCAAGACAAGGGTGCCGGCCTAAACGACTTGGCTATCGTACGCCACAACTTTCTCGTCATCGTCCCTGTCGTTTTTATAGTGCTTATAGTGAAAATAGCGAGTTTAGTGAGAATAGTATTGCGCAAAACTCGTGAACTCAGTTTTTGACCCCTCGCCCAGAATGAGGGGAGGCAAATATTCCTATTAGAGATCAAATCGAAGCCCAATAGGGCCTTTTAGCCCTCTCATTCCGGGCGGTCGCTTTCTTTTGAATATTGTCGTAAGCTGGTATCATTTATCTTAATGATTGCATATTGCATGAGAGGTGCCCTACCGTGAAACGCTCCACCTATATCGGCCTGCTCGTCTTAGCGTTTGCAATTACCGCAGTCGGCGTAGGCATTATCTATCTCGCATTTCTCCCTGCCTCGGCAACACAGGCGGCGGTTGAAACCGTAAGCTACCCCATCGAAATCCTCACCGATATCGTCAAACCCGATTCAATCAACGTCGATTTCGACGGTACGCCCGCAGCGCTTGGGGTCAGTAACTATCCCCGAATCGAACTTGGAGCCACGCGCTATACCCAAGATGAGCAGCTTATCGGCAAGGCAACCAGTTTACTCAAAGGCAAGACGTTTAAGCGATGGTACGGCGCCGCAATATATCGAGCCAAGAAAGGCCAAATGAATGGCGGGTATTATTCGACCCTTGAACTCGATGCGGCAAACGGGAGCAGACTGTGCAACGTTTCATACGACCCCGGCTACGTGGACAACGAAGGGCCGGGAGTCTATATCTCGGATGGCAACGTGATCTACGTCATGGAAGGCGACCAGACGGCAGTCGTCGATTTTATGGATCGGTGTACCGAGGATGCCTACGAACAAACTTGCGAGCCCGATCCACAGACAGCGCGCGACAGTGGCTCAGCACGCACTTGGCTATTTGACGATGAAATAACCTGGACCCCATCGAAATAAGAACCCGCCGGACAGGCACCTTTGTGGTGGTTTTCGACTCCGACGCCCCGCTGTCTCAATTTGTAACAGTTAGCGGCCCTTTTCGGTCCCAGGTGTTACAGATTTAGATGAAACGAGCTGCGACGACCGTTTGTCTCGACCTGTAACAATTATTCGGCAAATTGGGGCCTGTCTGTTACAGGTCGAGATGAAGTGTAGAGCCCCGTACGAAAATCTCGACCTGTAACATCTAGCGGCGTACTTTGGCCCCTAGCTGTTACAGATCGAGATAAACGGAACCACCACAAAGGTGCCTGTCCCCTTTGTGGTGGTCCCAGTCTTTTTTTGGCGTCCCTCAAGACCCAACGAGAACGCAGCAATGTAGCCCGGGGCTTACCCTTTCCCGAACGCGACCCTCGCGAAGCGCGTGAGCGGGCGGGAAAGGGTAAGCCCCGGGCGGACAATTAAGTGCGTTACTCGGCAGCGGCCTTGAACTTGTTGTAGTTGATCAGGCAGCCGGCCTTGACGATAGCGCGCTCCTCTGCCGTCATATCGGCAATGTAGAGCTCAATCTGCTCGACCGCACCGTCGGCGCGCACCACGTAGGCGGCGATGTTCTGCAGATCGCCGTCGAGCGCGGCGCGGATACCCGGCACAAAGACGTAGTCGCCCACCTCAAAGTTGGGCTCCGCCTCCATCTGGAAGGGCACCATGCCCCAGTTCATCACGTTGGAGCGATAGCGCTTGGTGGCGTACTCGTGGACGATGTTGGCCAGGCCGCCGATCACGCGCTGGCAGCTCGCGGCCTGCTCGCGGGCAGAACCGTCACCGGGCTTCTTGGCATAGAGCATGGAGCCGTACTCGGTCGCTTTGGCATCTGCCGCGACGCCCGCACCGGCCAGCGCCTCAAACACACCGGCAAGCTCGGCATCGAGCGCCGCCAGGTCGCCTGCTGCTTCGCCGGCAACGCGGCGCTTTTCCACCGCGTCAACCTCCTTGGAGCGGCCCACGTAGGCCGGATCGCGACGGCTCAGCGTAAACTCGGCCAGGCCCAGCGGGTTGGAGCGGAAGGAGCTCGTCTCGCCCGAGGGAATGAGCTCGTCGGTCGTGGTGACCGGGTCCATGATCTTGGAGCACACCTTGAGCAGGATATCGTCGCCGAGAGGCTCCATCGCAGGCCACGGCTTGATGTTGGGGCCCTCGACCAGCTCGTCGGCCGGCTCAGCCTTGCCAAAGCCCCAGTACACGCGCTTTTTGTACGGCGCGTCGTCGAAGGTGTACTCGCAGGCCTCGTCCCAGGTCTCCTCGGGCAGGTCGGTCGCCGGCGTCAGGATGCCGCCGTTGGCCGCCGTCGCCGCAATGGAGCGGGCGTCCATCAGGGCCACGGCGCTCAGCTGGCCGTTGCCCGGCTTGGAACCCTCGCGATTGGGGAAGTTTCGCGTGGTGTGGCGGATCGAAAGGCCGTTGTTGGCGGGTGTGTCGCCGGCGCCGAAGCACGGGCCGCAGAACGCCGTTCGCACGATCGCACCGGCCTCCATGAGGTCGTAGATGTAACCACGGCGCGTAAGTTCGAGCGCCACGGGCTGGCTCGTGGGATAGACCGACAGCGAGAACTCGCCGCAGCCGGTGTTGGCGCCCTTAAGCACGCGAGCAGCCTGGACCACGGAGTCGTAGTTGCCGCCCGAGCAGCCGGCGATAACGCCCTGCTGCACGTGCAGCTTGCCGTCGACGATCTTATCGAGCAGGCTAAAGTGCGTCTTGCCCTCGCCGATCTTGGCAGCCTCGAGCTCGACCTCATGCAGGATGTCCTCGAGGTTCTCGTTGAGCTCTTCGATCTCAAAGCCGTTGGAAGGATGGAACGGCAGGGCGATCATGGGCTTGATGCTCGACAGGTCGACCTCGACGCAGCCGTCGTAGTAAGCGACATCAGCGGGCTTGAGCTCGCGGTAGTCGTCGCCGCGGCCGTGCATGGTCAGGAATGCGTGCGTGTCCTCGTCGGTGGCCCAGATGGAAGACAGGCAGGTGGTCTCGGTGGTCATGACGTCGACGCCGTTGCGGTAGTCGGTCGTCATGCTCGCGATGCCGGGCCCCACGAACTCCATGACCTTGTTCTTGACGTAGCCCTTGGAAAAGACGGCGCGGATGATGGCGAGCGCCACATCGTGCGGGCCGACGCCGGGGCGCGGGGCGCCTGTGAGGTAGATGGCGACGACGCCGGGATAGGCAACGTCGTAGGTGTCGCGCAGCAGCTGCTTGGCCAGCTCGCCGCCGCCCTCGCCCACGGCCATGGTACCCAGGGCGCCGTAGCGGGTGTGCGAGTCGGAGCCCAAGATCATCTTGCCGCAGCCGGCGAAGTTCTCACGCATAAAGGAGTGGATGACAGCGATATGCGGCGGGACGAAGATGCCGCCGTACTTCTTGGCCGCGGAAAGGCCAAAGACGTGGTCGTCCTCGTTGATGGTGCCGCCCACGGCGCACAGCGAGTTATGGCAGTTGGTGAGCACGTAGGGCAGCGGGAACTGCTCCATGCCCGAGGCGCGCGCCGTCTGGATGATGCCGACAAAGGTGATGTCGTGGCTCGCCATGGCGTCGAAGCGAATCTTGAGCGCCTCGGGGTCGCCGGACGTATTGTGTGCCTGAAGGATCGAATACGCGATGGTGCCGCGCTTGGCATCCTCGGGCGTCTGCGTAATACCGCGCTCGGCAGCCTCGGCCGCAGGCACAACCTCGCTGCCGTTACGCAGGTAGATGCCGTCCTCGTACAGCTTGACCATACTGTCTCCCACTCTGCCCAAAAGATTTGGGCGCATAGCATACATTCGTTCAATATCGTGCCATAGAACGGTTGCAAGTGGGTTACGAATCTGCACGTTCACTTTATCTCGGTAAAGTAAAGGACGAGCCCAGTGTGGGCCGGAAGATTTTGTGCAAGAGCGTCCCTTTCGACTAGTCATTTAAGAACGTCCCCAATGACTACCCTACCGTATCCGGAGCAAGGCAGCGCCGCAGGTAGAGGACGGACAGCGAGCGACGTCCAGAGCGAACAAGTTGGCATGAAAAGGGCAAGGCATAGACCTTCTGGTCATGCCTTGCCCTTTGAATGACAAATTGTCGCTCTGGGCGGCGCGCAGCGTCGACCGGTCCGCCGTTCGTTAGAACGGCGGACCCTAGAGATCCCCGCCGGCGCCCAAAAGTTTGCGCATGACCTGTTCGGGGTTAACTGAGCCGTCGCGCGGGGCCAGGGCGGTGATCTTCTTCTGCATCTTGTACTCGTGCAGCTCGTCCTCGAGCTGGCGCACGCGGGCACGGAGCTTTTCATTCTCGCGCTCGCGCTCCTCGGCACGCTCCTTCATATCGAGGATGCGCACCACGCCGGCAAGGTTGATGCCCTCGTCAGTCAGCTGGTTGATGAGCTCCAGGCGCTCGATATCGGCACGCGAATACAGGCGCGTGTTGCCACCCGAGCGTTGGGGATTCACCAAGCCTTTGGACTCGTAGACGCGCAGAGTCTGCGGATGCATGCCGGTCAGCTCGGCCGCCACGCTGATCATGTACAGCGGTTTGTTCCTATTGTCCTCGGCCATGCTACCTGACCCCTTTCCGTCTCGTTATCGTCCATCATAAGCCCGCGGGCGCGGGCGTGCGCCACGACCGCCCTAGTACGTCGCCTTGTAACGGTTGACCTTCTCGCGATAATCGCGCGTGTCGGCCTCGCGCAGTCTGGTCATGGCATCGCGCTCATCGTCGGACAGGTTCGTGGGAACCTGCACCTTGATCTCGACGAGCAGTGCACCGGTGCGCCCGCGATGCTTAACGTCGGGCGCCCCCATTTCCTTAAAGCGGAACTTCTTGCCCGTCTGGGTACCCGCGGGCACCTTCAAACGGACCGTCGCGCCGCCGGGCGTGGGCACGTCCACCGTGCAGCCGAGCGCCGCCTCGTAGACCGAGACCGGTACCTCCATGGTCACGTCGGCACCTTTACGCTTAAACAGCGGATGCTCCTCCACGTGCGTGGTCACGACCAGGTCGCCGCGCTCGCCGCCGGCAACGCCATACTCGCCGCGACGCTTGTAGCGCAGCTTGCCGCCGTCGACCGCGCCCGCAGGCACCGAGACCGTAATGGTCTGCTGCTCGCCTGTCGAGGGAATGCGATAGGTGACCTTGTGCGTCACGCCGCGAAACGCGTCCTCGGCCGAAACATCGACGGTCAGCGACAGGTCGCCGCCCTTGCGAGCACGGCTGCGGCCCGCGCCGGCACCGGCGGCGCCCGCAGCCCCGGCAAAGCCCGAGCCCCAATCGCTGCCCCAGGCGCCGTTGCCGCTAAAGATGCTGTCGAAGATGTCGCCCCAGCCGCTGGCACCTGCGCCGGCACCGTAGCCTCCGCCATACGCGCCGCCTGCGCCCGGCATGCCGCCAAACATGAGCATCTGGTCGTACTCTTTGCGCTTCTTCTCGTCCGAAAGCGTCTCGTAGGCCTCGCTGATCTCCTTGAACTTGGCCTCGTCGCCGCCGGCATCGGGGTGATATTTTTGCGCGAGTTTGCGAAACGCGCTCTTGATCTCTTTGTCGGAGGCGCTCTTGGATACGCCCAGGATGTCATAGAAGGTTTTGCCTGCAGCCATCGTAGCTCCTCTCCTGTTTCATCCGCCGTCCAGCGGGCGGCGGCTCATGCTGTCATATGGCACTAGGCCAGAAAGGGCCCCGGGTGTTGCCCCGGGGCCCTTCTCAATTACTCCTCGGTGCTCTCGGCCGTATCGGCCGTAGCATCCTCGGGCGCCGCTTCGGGCTCCGGTGCGGGGCGCTTCTCGCCACCGTAGGTCACCGTCACCATCGCGGAACGCAGGATGCGATCCGCCATGCGGTAGCCCTTCTGGTACACATCGTTGACGGTCTCGTCGTACTGCGATGCGTCCTCGACGCGACCCACAGCCTGGTGCTCGAGCGGATCGAACGCCTCGCCCTTGGGGTCGATGGGCTCAACGCCCTCGTGCGCAAACACATCGAGCAGCTTGGCATGCACCGCGTCGACGCCGTCGACGAACTGCTTAAAGTCATCGGCAAGCTCCTGGCTGCGGGCATGGTCAATCGCACGTTCGATATCGTCGACCACCGGCAGCAGCGCAGTGACGAGCTTCTCGGTCGCGCGCTCGCGCTCGGCGATACGCTCATTGGCGGTGCGGCGACGGAAGTTCTCCCAGTCGGCCTGCAGACGGGCGGTACGCTCCGTGGCGTCCTTTGCCTTGTCCTCGGCGGCCTTCTGGGCCTCTGCCGCAGCATCGAGCTCGCTGCGCACGTCGGCGAGCTCCTTTTGGGCCTGCTCGAACTTGAGCTTAAAGTCGTTGTCGGCGGCTTCCTCACCGGCGCGGATAGCGGCTTCCACCATCTCGTCCTCGGTCATCGTCGCCTCCTTGTTGGAATCCTCTACCTGGTTCTCGACAGCCTCGGCGGCCGCGGCCTCGTTGGCCTCGGTATCGTCGACGGCCTCTACGGGAATCTTCACGTCCTTCTCCTCAGAGTCAACGGGGGCGGCGCCAGCGGCAGCCGCCTCCGTGCGAGCTTTACGGGCGGACATGATTACTTGTCCTCGTCGTCCACAACCTCGTAGTCGGCGTCGACGACGTCATCGTCGGCAGGCTGGGCGCCGGCGGCACCGTCGGTCTGCTGCTGAGCGTCGGCGTAGACAACCTGAGCCAGCTCGTAGGCCACGGACTGCAGGGACTCGCCAGCGGCCTTGATGGCCTCGACGTCAGAGCCCTCGAGCGCCTTCTTGGCGTCGGCGATAGCGGCCTCGGCCTTGGACTTCACGTCGGCGGAAACCTTGTCACCGAGCTCGTTGAGGGTCTGCTCGGTGGAGTAGCACAGGCTGTCGGTCTGGTTGCGAACCTCGACCTCTTCCTTCTGCTTCTTGTCCTCCTCGGCATGAGCCTCGGCGTCCTTGACCATGCGATCGACTTCGTCGTCGGAAAGCGCGGTGGAGCCGGAAATGGTGATCTGCTGCTCCTTGCCGGTGCCCTTGTCCTTAGCGGAGACCTTGACGATGCCGTTGGCGTCGATGTCGAAGGTAACCTCGATCTGCGGCACGCCGCGGCGGGCAGCCGGGATGCCGGTCAGCTGGAACTTACCGAGCGACTTGTTGTCGCGGGCAAGCTCGCGCTCGCCCTGGAGCACGTTGATCTCGACGCTGGTCTGGTTGTCGGCAGCGGTGGAGTAGACCTCGGTCTTGGAGGTCGGGATCGTGGTGTTGCGGTCGATCATCTTGGTCATGATGCCGCCCATGGTCTCGACACCCAGCGACAGCGGGGTAACGTCGAGCAGCAGGATGCCCTCGACGTCGCCGGTGAGCACGCCGCCCTGGACGGCAGCGCCGTCGGCAACGACCTCGTCGGGGTTCACGGACATGTTGGGCTGCTTGCCGGTCATGGTCTTGACGAGCTCCTGGACAGCGGGCATACGGGTGGAGCCGCCGACGAGGATGACCTCGGTCAGATCGGAGAGCTTAAGCTTGGCGTCGCGCAGGGCGTTGGTGACAGGCTGCTTGCAGCGCTCGAGCAGGTCGCGGGTGATCTTCTCGAACTCGGCGCGGGTCAGCGTGTAGTTGAGGTGCAGCGGGCCGGACTGGTTCATGGTAATGAACGGCAGGTTGATGGTGGTCTGCTGGGCGGCGGAGAGCTCCTTCTTGGCGTTCTCGGCGGCCTCCTTCAGACGCTGCAGGGCCATGGGGTCCTGACGCAGGTCGACACCGTTCTCCTGCTGGAACTTATCGGCCATCCAATCGATGACGCGCTGATCCCAGTCATCGCCGCCCAGGTGGTTGTCGCCCGAGGTGGACAGAACCTCAAACACGCCGTCGGCGAGGTCGAGGATGGAGACGTCGAAGGTGCCGCCGCCCAGGTCGAAGACCAGGATGCGCTGGTCGGTGCCCTGCTTGTCCAGGCCATAGGCAAGAGCAGCAGCGGTCGGCTCGTTGACGATACGCTTGACGTCGAGGCCGGCGATCTTGCCGGCGTCCTTGGTGGCCTGACGCTGGGCGTCGTTGAAGTAGGCCGGGACGGTGATGACGGCGTCGGTGACGGTCTCGCCCAGATACTTCTCGGCGTCGGCCTTCATCTTTGCGAGCGTCATAGCGCTCACCTGCTCGGCGGTGTAGTCCTTGCCCTCGATGTCGACGACGGCACGGCCACCCTGGCCCTCCTTGACCTCGTACGGCACGGTCTTGATCTCGGAGGTGCACTCGGAGTACTTGCGGCCCATGAAGCGCTTGATGGAGAACACGGTGTTCTTGGGGTTGGTGACAGCCTGGTTCTTAGCGGCCTTACCCACGACGCGGTCGCCGTCGGCACGGAAGCCCACGACAGACGGGGTGGTGCGGTCGCCCTCGGCGTTCACGATAATGGTCGGAGAACCGCCCTCGAGAACGGCCATTGCGGAGTTAGTAGTACCAAGGTCGATACCAAGAATCTTGCCCATTAGAAATTCCCTCTCTCTTGTGCGTTTGCACCAACTCGGCGGTCTGCCGAGCGGTGTTTCGGCTTGTCTTTCAGGATGTAGTGTATCCCCTTATGGGCCGGAATATACAAAATCTAAGTCAATTCATATAAGATTTCTTATTGCCGAGAGTTTAGGTTCTTAAATGCGCAGGTAGATGCGCTGTTTGAGTTCTAGGCAAATCTATCGAGATCTATGTAGAGATGGCTGAGGCTTGGGTCCGAGGGTGCCTGGGGCTGCCTTGCGGAAAGCTCGTCCCGTTTTGAGCGTGGATTCCGGGCCGCGGTTTCCGTCTGAAGGCTCAACCGGAAACCGTATCCCGTTTTGAGAGCTGATACCGGGTCGCAGTTTCCGCTAGCGGGCCCAACCGGAAACTGCGACCCGTTTTTCGGCCAAATAACGGGATGCCCTTTCCGCAAACGCGCCCAATAGCTCAATATTTCAAGTCACCTTTAGCTAACATTTGCGCAGCTCAACGGCCCCACCTGCGCGTTTTTTAGTAAACCTTGGCATACTCGGCGAACGGTATGAAGATGCCGGCCAGAGGGTATTGCAAACGGTCGCTCCCGTGGTATGTTTTTGCCCGAATCAAACCGGCGCGCATCGCCTGTAGCGTCGGTCAACAGAGAGGAAACTACCATGGCTCATCCCGTAATTGATGCCGACGAGTGCATCGCTTGTGGCGTTTGCGTCGACTCCTGCCCCGCTGGAGTTCTGGAGCTCCAGGACGTCGCTACCGTCGCTGACGAGGACTCCTGCGTCGCCTGTGGCGCTTGCCAGGACGCTTGCCCCGCTGGCGCGATCACCGAGATCGTTGAGGAGTAACAACTCCCCCACTTGCACACTCAAAAGTACACCGTGCACAAAAAGGAGGCCTCCGCATCGCCGCGGAGGCCTCCTTTTGCATTCGTTACTAGGACCACCAATTTGGGGACAGGTTTCAAATTGGTGGTTTTGTCCCGCCACGAGTTCGCCCAAAATGGGAATGTGGACAAAATCACCCGTATTAACAACTAAATCTGCAGCAGCCGAGACAAACCAACGACAGCCGAAGAAGTCAGACTGAACAGACGCTGGCAAAAATGTTCTGCATCTTTTTACTCTAATAGGAAGCAGCAATTTAAAGCTAGACGTAGCGATAGAAAAGCATTTCGCTTACAGCACCGAGCGCCCTATTCAAAATCAAACAGCTTTGCAACGGGAACTCTGTAGAGAAGTGCCAACGCGTAGAGGGTCTGAAGCCGAGGAGCTCGCTTTCCTTGCTCGATATTTCCAATCGAAACCCGGTCCATGCCGAGCGCTTCTCCGACAGCCTCTTGGGACAACCCTTGGCTCTTTCGAAGAAGTTGCAGATGGTGGCCCAGCTGCTTGTTGAAGTTTTGAAAACCCTCTGTCTGCATAAATCGACGCTATGACAACAGAATTTGTCGAACAACAAACAGAGAGTTTGCAAACAGACTTTTCCCAGCTTAATATGCAAACAAGGCGTTAGCAAAGGAGTGGTTCTATGGATAAGCAAAACCATCGATTTGCCGAAACTAAGATCCAAAAGGCCGCCATGGTGATATGGCAAGCGTCTCATGAGGGACAGGACCCGATTAGTTACTCGGAGTTCGCTCGGAGGATGGAAATGGGAAATCCTCACAGCAGAGAGGTCGCCTTTCTTTTAGACGCCATCCAGGAATGGTGCGTGAATTTGGGTCTGCCAAGCTTGCCCGCTCTGGTAGGAAGAAAGAATGATTCGAACCATATCCCCGGAGAAGGATTCTTCGAATCCTATGCAAACCACTATTTCGAGAACGAAGATTGGCGGCACGAAGTAGTCGATTTCGAGAGAAATAGAATCTCAAAGGCTTCCGCGAAGTATCGAGAAGCGTTTTCCAATGACAAAAATGAACTCTACGGCATGTATAAGTTTTAGATAAGAAACGGGGGCAGAAATGTACTGCTGGAAATGTGGTCACAAGAATTCTGAAATAGCAGTGTATTGCGAAAAATGCGGAGCGTCTCTTTGCGACCCTGAAGGTTCATATAAAGAAACAGAAGCGGATGTACAGGCCAATGAAAGCAAAAGGGCAGCCATAAATCGAACAAAACCGAGTGAAGACAGCGACGGTCCTTCTTATCAGGCGAACAGCGATGAAACAGCGAGCAGCGTTCAAATGGCGCACGAGGCAGCCGATAGTGCTAAAACCGCTTTTTCAAACCTCGGCAATCAAATGCAACGATCCGCATTTAACACGAAGCAGCAGAAAATAGGCCTTTCTTTTTCCTTTGGGTTTAACCAGAAAATGATGGTGCTAGCTACCTTAATTGCCATCGTCGCATCATTTCTCGGTTTTTCTTCCAAAGAACTGACCTCCACATCCTATTTGGGCGGCAGCTATGTTGCCATGGGCTATTGGTGGTTTCAGCCTATTTGGATTATTGCAACCGTCTTGGGCTGCTATGGCCTTCCTTTGATTGGCGTCGCAACAGGCGGCATTTCTTTAGTTGTTATATTGAACAGCCTTATCAGAGATGCAGGATTTGGTTTCAGCGTTGGTGTCGGTGCGGTATTGCTTGTAGCGGGAACGACCATGATGGTCGTATTTCATCTTCGCGCGGTATTGGGACGCAACGGGAAAGACCTCTTTTCTAATTCTGAATTGAAAAATATACAGCAAGCTGCCAAGCAGGTGGTCGGAAGTATGTCCAATACCTACCAAGATACTGCGCAGAAGCAAGGCGACGGCAGTCCGATAACGAGTAACGAAACGGCAGGCAACGAAGCTGGAAAGAAATGGTGTCCCAATTGTGGCGCCATGCAGGATGAGTCTGCAAAATTCTGTGGCAAATGTGGCCATCGTTTTGAATAGAAGGTCTCTGTAAATCAAACCGAGGAGACTCATATGTACTGCACAGAATGCGGCACGAAAAACGAAGACGGAATGCAATTCTGCGTTCAATGCGGGGCACCACTGGATTCAGCCCAGGTTGATTTATCTAGTCAACCTCTTGAGCCAACTCAGTCTGCGCTTGGCAATCGACTGTGCAATGTCTCTACAACCAGTCGGAGCAGACAACCCAAAAAGCGTACGCGAATCATTGTGGCAGCGATGATTGCGGCGTTAGTCGCATGCGGAGGTGCCAGCTATTACTTTGGCGTGTACATGCCGCAATCGAAACAGACGACAAAGAAGCAGAAGACCACTGCAGCTGAATACTCGAAGCATTCTGTTCTTATCAGTGTTTCCGGAGATGGATGGAATACATCGGAAGGAGCTTCCAAGCTACCGATCCGCGTGAAAGGAACCGATGTCAACGGAAGCAAAATCGACAAAACGGCATTTGTCGATTCCGATGGAAAAGGTCTTGAACTCATTCCGGGAACATATGAGCTCGTAATAGAGGGTACTCCGATTGGAGCGGACGGCTCGCTCTGGAACGTTTCCGATTCGAGCGTAAAATTTAAAGTGAAGCGTGCTCTCAAAGATGGCGAAAAGGCTGATTTCCGCGAGATGGCAAAGCTGACATTGGGTGACAAGATCGATCCAGCCGATGTTACCGACGAGCAAATCAATGCGGCAGAAAAGTTAGCCGAGCGGGGAGGTTGCGATTCGAAGAGCTCAGCGAAAGCTCTAGCTGCAGCCGCAAGGGGAGCTCGTGATGCAGCAGTTTCCGCCAAACAAGCCGAGGATGCTTCTGCCGCTCAAAAGCGCGCTGAGCAAGAGGCTGAAAATGCAAAGAAAGCCGTCGAGCAGAATGAGTCATCGACGTCTTCTCTATCAGAAATAAGCCCATTTTGGGGCGCATTCGTCATGGCCAGTAAGGACTATACAACATCGGAGAAAAAGGCAGATGATCTTAGAAACAGCGGGTTCCCAGGCGCAATTGTCGTGTGCACAACAGACTGGACAAACCTTAACAAGGAGACGTGGTATTCGGTTTCCGCTGGCAGGTTTTCAAGTCGAACTGAGGCGGAACAAGCGGTTTCTGCCTTAAAAAATCAAGGCATGTCGGATGCCTACGTCCGATATTCTGGAGACCACCAGTAGCCCCACATCTTAAACACGTTTTTACTTGCGGATTTAGCATTTCATATTTCATATCTCATAAAACGAGGGCCATCGCATCGGCGCGATAGCCCTCTTTTTTGCAATCCTCAATTTGAAACCTGTCCCCAAATTGGTGGTCTAGCCGAGGTTGTCCTCGTAGGGCATCAGGTCTGCTAGGTAGCCTTTCTCCTTGAGCATCGCCTCGATCTCGTCGAGGGTTTGCTCGTCCTCCGCCGCGATGCGATGGAAGTGATAGCCGCTTGTCACCGTCAGCAGTGGAAAACTCTTGCCGCTGGCAATACCCTCCAGATAGCGCTCGATATCGCGACGGTTGCGAATGTCCAGATCGGCTGTGATCTTGCCATACACGCGGTGATTGACGATCACGTTGAGAACGGCGCCTCCGGCGTCGACGATGCTCGTGAGCTCGTCACTTGCCTGCTCCACGCCATGGTGCACCTTGACCACGCGCGTGGGAACAGCCGGGCTGCCCGCCGCCTCCTGCAGCACGTAGCCGCGATTGGTGGCCACGATATCGTGCCCATCGGCGCGCAGCAGGGCGATGTCTTGCACGACAATCTGGCGGCTCACACCCACCTCACGAGCAAGCGCACTGCCCGAAACGGGCTCCTTGGCTCGCTCGAGCACGCCTATGATGGCACGGCGACGCTCGCGGGCGTCCATTATTTACCGTCCAGCAGACGCAGGTGCTTAAGCGAGAGGTCGAGAATCGGCGCAGAGTGCGTCAGCGCCCCCGAGCTAATAAAGTCAACGCCCAGGTCGGCGAGCGCGCGGATATTGCTGGCGTCCACGTTGCCCGAACACTCGGTCTTGGCACGACCGGCGATAAGCTCGATAGCGGCCGCCATGTCGTCATGGGTCATATTGTCGAGCATGATAATGTCGGCACCGGCTTCCACGGCCTCGCGCACCATGTCCAGGTTCTCGCACTCGATCTCGACCGTCGCGGTAAACGATGCATGGGCGCGCGCCATCTCGATTGCACGCGTCACGCCGCCGGCGGCATCGATGTGGTTGTCCTTGAGCATGACGGCCGTCGACAGGTTGTAACGGTGGTTGCTGCCGCCGCCAATCTCGACCGCGGCCTTCTCAAAGACGCGCATGCCCGGCGTGGTCTTGCGCGTATCGACGAGCACGGTCTTGGTGCCCTCGAGCGCCGCGGCCATCTGGTGCGTATAGGTAGCGATACCGCTCATGCGCTGCAGGTAGTTGAGCGCCACGCGCTCGCCCGAAAGCAACACGCGCGCGTCGCCACGCACCTGCCCCACGTGGTCACCGGCGTGGACCTCGTCACCGTCGGCAACATCAAACAGCACCGAGCTCTGCGAATCCAGCAGCTCAAAGGTGCGAGCGAACACATCCAGGCCCGCGATGATGCCATCGGCCTTGGCGATAAGCTCCACCGTGGCGGGGCGCGCCGTGGGGCACACACTCGCCGTGCTCACGTCCTCAAAGGTAATGTCCTCGCGCAGAGCCTGCAGAATCAGATCATCGACGACGAGCTTCATGGTAATGGGATTCATGGTCTACTCCTCCACGGCCTGCGTGCCGGCGGCACGGGCCAGATCATCGATTGCCAGGATGTCGGCGCTCAGGGCGCGATGACGGCCATCGAGCGCGGGATCGCCCGCCTGCTCCACGGCCAGCGACTTGCCGGTGCGCATGTACCACGCGGCGCGGCGACCCCAGACTAGGGACTCGAGCAGGCTGTTGGAAGCAAGGCGATTCTTGCCGTGAACGCCGTTGCAGGCCGTCTCGCCCGCGGCGTAGAGCTCGGGCATCGAGGTGCGGCCGTCCTTATCGACCCATACGCCACCCATAAAGTAGTGCTGCGTGGGCGTAACGGGGATGGGCTCGTCCAGGATGTCGCGGCCGTCCTCAAGGCAGCGCGCGCGAATGTTGGCAAAATGCCCGGTCACCACATCGCGTTCGACGGGGGCGAAGCTCAGCCACTCGTGCTCGGTACCGTCCTGCTTCATCTGCTCGCGAATAGCGGCGGCGACCACATCACGCGGCTGAAGCTCGTCGGTAAAGCGCTCGCCGGCGGCGTTGAGCAAAATCGCGCCCTCGCCGCGGCAGCTCTCGCTGATCAGGAAGGTGCGGCCCGGCTGCGGCGAGAACAGTCCCGTGGGGTGGATCTGCACGTAGTCCAGGTGCTCCATCTTAATGCCATGCTCCTGAGCGATGTAGCAGGCATCGCCCGTGAGCTGCGGATAGTTGGTCGAGTGGTCGTATACGCCGCCGATACCGCCCGTCGCCCACAGCGTGTGGCGGGCATGGATCTTAAACGGCTCGCCGGCATGCACGCCCTCGGCGGCATTTACCAGCTCGTCGGCGGGACGAACCGAGTTGTCCTCGTCCACGGAAACGGCGACGACACCGGCACACACCGTGGCGCCGTCACGCTCGCCCGTCAGGATGTCGGTCATGGCCACGTGCTCAAGAATCTGCACGTTATCCAGCTTGCGGACGGCCTGGAGCAGCTTGGTCGTGATCTCCTTGCCCGTAATGTCGGCATGGAAGGCGATGCGCGGGCGGCTGTGCGCGCCCTCGCGGGTAAAGTCGAGGCTGCCGTCGGCCTTGCGCTCAAAATCCACGCCCATGGCCAGCAGGTCGTTGATGACCGAGCGGCTCGAGCGGATCATGATATCGACGCTCTCGCGGCGGTTCTCGTAGTGACCGGCGTGCATGGTGTCCTCAAAGAAGGCATCGTAGTCCGAGCCCTCGGGCAGCACGCAGATGCCGCCCTGCGCGAGCATCGAATCGCACTCGTCGACAGCGCCCTTGGAAAGCATGATCACGCGCGTGCTCGTCGGCAGGTTGAGCGCCGCGTACAGGCCCGCTACGCCGCAGCCGGCAATGACGACGTCGCACTCCATATCGGGGTATTGCTTGGTTTCCACAGGAATCCTCTCCCTTGAATGTGACATAAGGGACTGCCCCTCATGCCACATTGTTCTAGCGTGCTGCGTACTCGAGCATACGGTCGAGCGTGAGCTTGGCCTGGTCTGCCGCCTCGTCCGAGACGCCGATCTGCACCTCGCCCTCGCCCGTCTCCAGGCAGCGCACGAGTTTTTCGAGCGTGATGAGGTCCATGTTGACGCAGGTGGGCTGCACCGCGGGGAAGTAGAACTTCTTGCCGGTGCCCTGGCAGCGGCGCTCGAGCTCGTAGAGCACGCCGCGGACCGTCACGATAATGAACTCGCTCGCGTCGGACTCCTCGGCATACTTGATGATGCCGGCGGTGGAGCCGATGTAGTCGGCCTCGGCAAGGACATCGGCCTTGCACTCGGGGTGCGCCAGCACGAGCGCGTCGGGGTGGGCCTCCTGCGCATCGACGATCTGCTCGACGGTAATGATGTGGTGGCGCGGGCAGTAGCCGTTGTTGAGGATGACGTGCTTTTGCGGCACCTGCTCGGCTACGAAGCGGCCCAGGTTTTGGTCGGGGATGAACAGGATATGCTGCTGCGGCAGCTCGGACACGATCTTAACGGCGTTGGAGCTGGTGACGCACACGTCGCTCCAGCTCTTGATCTCGACCGTGGAGTTGACGTAGCAGACCACGGCAAGGTCGTCACCGTACTCGGCGCGCGCCGCGTCGACCGTCTCGCGCTTGACCATGTGCGCCATGGGGCAGTCCGCGCCCGGCTCGGGCAGCAGCACGGTCTTGGTGGGGTTGAGCAGCTTGGCGCTCTCGCCCATAAACTCCACGCCGCACAGCACGATGGTCTGCTGCGGCAGGCTTTTGGCGAGCTTTGCCAGGTAGAAGCTGTCGCCGACGTAATCGGCAACGGCTTGGACCTCGGGCGCCACATAGTAGTGCGCCAAAATCACCGCGTCACGTTGGGTTTTTAGTTGTTGAATGGCCTCGACAAGCTCTGCGGGCACCAGTGCCGCGCGCTCCGTTGCCGTCGTTGCCGATGCTAGGCCGGCCGCGATATCGCGTGCAAGCTCCGACGCATCCATGTTCGCGCTCTGTGCCATCAAGGCCCCTCTCTTTTGGCGAATCTTGGGGCTTTAGTATGACACCTAGGTTTACAGCTGACAAGACAGCTGTAAACCTAGGTGTAAAGTTGAAATAAAGATTCAATCATGTGGCAGGTCCATTTTCGAACTGGCAAGCTGAGGATAGCCGAGCTCTCAATAGCGCAGGAGGCATCTTTCGCCACCGCAATACCGCTCGGCGCGAGTTGCACGACGTGGGGCGCAAATGGGACACGCCTCCGCGAGCGGTCCGCACCCAATGTGGCAAAATCGAACTACTAAGGGGGCTCAGAATGCTCAAGATTATTGCCTGCGACGACGACGTCGCTTTTCTAGATAGACTGCACCGGATGATCGACCGTTGGTCGACCGAAACGGGCACGGCGGTCGATGTTGCGCTCGTCACGCGCGGCGAGGACCTGCTGACCCGCCATGCCGCGTCGCGCGCCGACATTATCCTGCTCGACATGATCATGCCGCTCGTCAACGGCATGGACACCGCGCGCGAATTGCGCCAGGCCGATACCGCCGTGCGCCTGGTGTTTCTCACCTCATCGCCCGAGTTTGCACTGGAGTCCTACGAGGTCCGCGCCTTCGACTATCTGCTCAAGCCCGTGACTTACGAACGCCTGGCGCAGTTACTCGACGAGCTTTCGAGCATGCGCCCGGCGGCAACCGACGAGCTCGTGATCAAAACGTCCTTTGGCTACCACGCTCTGCGCCTGTCCGACATCGAATATGCCGAGGCGCGCAACAAGCACGTGGTCTTCCACCTGCGCGACGGACGCGATATCGAGGCACTCGAGTCGTTCCGCAGCGTCGAGGACCGTTTGGCGCAAAATGCCACCTTCTTTAAATGCCACCGTAGCTACCAGGTCAACTTGCGCAACATCGACCACTTCGATCGCACGGACATCGTCATGCGCTCCGGCGCGTGCATTCCGCTGTCGCGCAGCAGCAAGCAGGGGTTCCAAGACGCCTACTTTGCGGTGCGCTTTGAGGGCGGGAGACACTGATGGTCTCCTCGGTCGAAATGATCCTTTGGGCAATCCACCACGCCACAACGCTACTCTTTGGCGTCTTTGCCTCGGCGGCGCTGTGCGGTGTCGAGATCAACCGGCGTCATGCGCTTGAACTGGTGCTGGTCGGTGCCGTAACTGGATGCGCATTTGGCCTCGCCAATGCCGTCGGCGGCGAGCTTTTCGCCCGCCAGGTATATCCGCTCGTCGTGCATCTGCCGCTCGTCATCTATTTGTGTGCGCGCTACCGCCTGAGCCCGCTGCTTGCCGCGCTCGGCATTACGAGTGCTTATCTGAGCTGCCAGTTCAGCAATTGGATGGGCATCGCCGCCTTTGCCGCAACCGATTCGCAGATCGCGTACTATCTGGCGCGTATTGCGACCACACTCGCCGTCTTTGCCGTCCTGTTGCATTGGGCCGGCGACATCGGTCCGCGCTTGGCGATTAAAAGCACCACCGAGCTGAGCATCCTTTTAATCCTACCGCTCGTCTATTACGTCTTTGACTATGCCACCAACGTCTATACCACGCTGTTCCACTCGGGCTCGGTGGTGACGGTTGAGTTTTTGGCATTTGCGCTCTGTGCCTTCTATCTTATGTTTCTTGCCGTTTACCTACGCGAATACGAAGAAAAAGAAGCTGCCGAGCGTGAACGCTGGATGCTCGAGACACGCGACAGCGCCGCCATCAAAGAGCTCGAGGCCTGGCGTCAATCTGGGCGCGAGCTGTCGATTCTTCGCCACGATATGCGCCACTTCCTACGCGGCCTGGCCGCTTTAATTGAGGAGGGCCACACCGACGAGGCGCTCAAACGCATCGATGAACTCTGCGAAGCCGGCGATCGCACCGCCGTACGCCGCTTCTGCGCCAACGAGACCGTAAACATCGCGCTTTCGTCATTTAACTCGGATATCAATAGAAACGGCATTACCGCCAACATGCGCGCCGCCGTACCCGAAACCATCCACGTAGGTGACGCCGACCTGTTTAGCGTGCTCTCAAATGCCTTGGAAAACGCTATCACCGCCGCAAGCGCCGCGCCCCAGGGAAAGCGATTCGTCGACTTTGACCTGCGATTAGAGGACGGCCAGCTGCTGCTGTTAGTTTCCAACACGTTTGACCGCGCGCCGCGCATGGTCGACGGCATGCCCGTGACCCGGCATGCGGGCCACGGCTTTGGCACCAAGAGCATCAAACTTGCCGTGGAGCGCATGAACGGCAACTGTCAGTTCCGCATTAACGGCGATCGGTTTGAGCTGCGCGTTGTGATGTAAGGGCGCGGACGCGACGGATTTGCGTTCCGCGGGTGCGGCTCGCCCGCTCGGGGTCTTTTGTCGATGCGGGCTCGCTACAGCGGCGCGGCTGCCGGGGTCAGCTGCTTGATGTATGCCCACATGCGCTGCTTGGCGGCTTTGTCAGTGAGCGCCGCCTCAAAACCGTCGAGCGCGAGCACGCGGCGACCCTGCACATGGGCGACCAGGCCGGGCTTGAGCATGGCGGTGTCGAAGTCATCGATCGCCACGAGCATATCGGCGTAGGTCTCGCGCATGGCGTCAGCCGCGTTGTTGTCGAGCAGTAGCACCGCCTCGGGGTCCAAAGCCTCAAGCGCCTCACGGAACAGCTCGCACGGCAGAGTCTCGCCCACCGCGACCGCTCCGTCACCCACGCCGGCGACGCTTGCCAGCACGCAAAAATCCTCGGGCGCGTAGCCGATGGCCCCAAGCGCCTTGCGCAACGCCGCGCCATCCGGGCCGGCGGCAAGCTCGCCACCCGAACGCTCGGCCTCGTCCAAATCGCCTTTGACCAGCACGATCGGCGAGCACGCGTTGCCCGCGATACGCACGCCACGACCCGCGAGCGATGCGAGCTCCTGCTCGGTCGCCTGGGCGATGGCTTCTTTTTTCTGGCTTTGTGACGTGGGCATGCGCTCTCCAATCGTTTGCGTGCCCACCATTATATAAAAGAGCCGCCCGCGAGTGGTTGCTTTGCGGGCGGCTGGGTATAAGCACGGTCGTACTGAGTTTTACGCGGCCGAGCCGCGTCGCATTATGGAGGTCACCATGGCTGACATTAATCAGATTACCCCCGAGAATTTCGATTCCATCGTTAACGACAGCCTGCCCGTGCTGGTCGATTTTTGGGCACCGTGGTGCGGGCCCTGTCGATCCCTCTCGCCCATCGTTGACGAGGTTGCCGATGAGCTGGCGGGCAAGCTTGCCGTTGCCAAATGCAACGTCGATGACAATCAGGACCTGGCCATGAAGTATGGCGTCATGAGCATCCCCACGCTGATTGTGTTTAAGAACGGCGAGGAGATTGACCGCTCGGTTGGCGCTCTACCCAAGGCGAGGCTGCAGGCGCTGCTGGAGAAGCATCTGTAATACGCTTGTTACTTACCCGCCGTCTATGAGCGCTTTTGCACCGCTCGCCGGACTTCTGGATGCACCGAGTGCAACCACGGATAGTATGGTAGTCACAAACAGCCCCCAGTGAACGGGTGCGGGTCGCACAGACTCGTACCCGTTTTCTTATGCAGCTGCGCACAGAGCGGGCGTAGTAAAATCTGAACCACTGAACTGCCCCATACAAAAGGAGATTTTCCATGCATGATGTTGGAATGAACATGAGCCAGCTTGCCATGAGCGTCAAACAGGTCGACGACACCATCGAGCTCGCTCACGAGTGGAGCCATCAGCTGCTGCATGCGACCGAAAATTTTGACATGGAGCGCATCGGCGCCAAGCTCGAGGCAGCCATGGCCGCGCTGCACGATGCCCACGACGCACTCGAGGGCTACGAAGAGGCCATCGAGGCCGACCACAACTCCGTCGGCTCCGTGAAGCTGGTGTAAGGTGACCGAACACGAGCACGGCTGCGGGTACGAGCACGAGCATCCACACGGGGCGGACGGTAACGCGGGCTGCCACTGTAGTGGCTCCGGCTCCGAGCTGGTCCGCTTTTCGGTTACCGCACCGGACGACCTGCTGCGCCGTTTTGACGAACAGATCGCGCGCCGCGGCGACGTGGCCAACCGCTCCGAGGCCGTGCGCGACCTGATTCGCGCCTCGATCGCCAAGGAGCAGATGCGCACGCCCGATGAGCATGTTATCGGGTCGCTCACCATGATCTACGACCACCATACCGGCGACCTGACGCGCCGTCTGGACGAAGTGCAGCACGACTACACCGACGAGATTGTATCGACCATGCACGTGCATCTGGATCACCACAACTGCTTGGAGATTCTGGCGCTCAAGGGTCGCGGCGAGCGCGTCTACGAACTAGCCGACCGCCTGCTGGGCCTGCGCGGCGTTAAGCACGGCGAGCTCACGTGCGCCGCCACCAAGCAGAGCCTGGGGCTGTAACAGCACACATTTCAACGAAGGAGGGTCGCATGCGGCATGCGCATATCCATGTAACGGGCATTGTGCAGGGCGTCGGCATGCGGCCGTTTGTGTATCGCGAGGCCATGGCGCATGGCATTTGCGGATGGGTGCTCAACGCGGGCGACGGCGTGCACATCGAGGCGCACGCTCCGGCCGATGCGCTCGATGCTTTTGCTGCCGCGCTTTCTGAGCATGCGCCCGCGGCGGCTCGCGTTGAGCGTGTCGAGGTTGTGGACCTGGCAGCCAACGGTTGGGATACCGCCAATGAACGGGGCTTTCGCATCATAGCCTCGCAGGACCAGACCGCGCACACCACGCTCATCTCGCCCGATATCGCCACCTGCGATGATTGTCTGCGCGAGTTGTTCGATCCCGCCGACCGACGCTATCACTACCCCTTTATCAACTGCACTAACTGCGGTCCACGCTTTACCATCATCCGATCGCTGCCTTATGACCGAGCGGCTACCTCGATGGACCGTTTCCCCATGTGCCCCGCCTGCGCCGCAGAGTATGCCGATCCACTCGACCGTCGCTTTCACGCACAGCCCGATGCCTGCTTTGATTGCGGGCCGCATATTACGTGGCGCGAGGCTGTGAACGGCGATGCGTGCGGGAATTCGTCCGCGACACCGGCCGTCGGCACCACGCGCGAGGCCAGCGACGCTATCATCGAGCGCTGCGTTGAGCTGCTGACCAGCGGTGGCATCGTCGCCATCAAGGGCCTGGGCGGATTCCATCTAGCCTGCGACGCTGCCAACGAGCAGGCGGTGACCGAGTTACGCCGTCGCAAACGCCGCAGCAACAAACCACTTGCCGTCATGGTGCGCAGTCTTGCCGATGCCGGGCGCCTGTGTCATATCGACGATGCTGAACGCGATCTGCTCGCTGGCAGTATCCGCCCCATCGTGCTGCTGCGCCGGCGGGCTGTTTGCGGGAACGACGGCGATTCTCCCGACGCCCTCGTACTCGCACCGTCCGTCGCGCGCGGCCTGCCCGAGCTTGGCGTTATGCTCCCCTACACCCCGCTTCAGCATCTTCTGCTTACAGCCGCCGCGTCGCACGGTATGCACGCGCTCGTCATGACCAGCGGCAACCTGAGCGAAGAGCCCATCGAGACCGATGACGATCTTGCCTGGGAGCGCCTCGTTGCCGCCGGCATTGCCGACGCGTTGCTCGGTAACGACCGCGCGATCCTCTCGCGCTACGACGACTCTGTAGTGCGCGTGGTCGACGGCGCCGTTATGCCCGTGCGCCGTGCCCGCGGATATGCACCCCAGCCGCTGCCGCTGCCGGCGCTCGACGGCGCTCCGTCCTGCATGCTCGCCTGCGGGCCACAACAAAAGGCCACGATTGCGCTCACGCGTGAAGGGACGAACGGCGAGGCAACCTGTTTTGCGTCGCAGCATATCGGCGATGTTGAAAACGGCGGGACCTTCGATGCCTGGAACGCCGCGCGTACGCGCTTGGAAGATCTCTTTGACTTGGCGCCCGCCGCCTTGGCCTGCGATTTACACCCCAGCTATCTATCGGGCCAGTGGGCGCGCGAGCAGGCGCAGAAACAGGGTATGCCGCTTGTTGAGGTTCAACATCATCATGCGCACATCGCGAGCGTGATGGCCGAGGCCATCGCCGTGGGCCAGCTTACAACCGACGCGCGTGTCCTTGGCATCGCCTTTGACGGCACCGGCGCCGGCACCGATGGGGCCATTTGGGGCGGCGAGTTTCTTGTTGCCGGCCTTGGCGGCTTTGAGCGCGCCGCGCATTTGTGCACCTGGGCGCTCCCCGGTGGGGCGGCCTCCGTGCGCGACGCCCGCCGCAACGCCTTTGCCCTGCTCAGCGAGCTCGACCTGCTCGAGCACCCGGGAGCCATGGGGCTCTTGAACAGCCTTGACGAGCAAACGCGCAACATAACGGCAACGATGATCGAGCGCGGCATCAACAGTCCGCGCACCAGCAGCATGGGTCGCCTGTTTGATGCCGCAGCCGCGATTTTGGGCATTTGCGGCCAGGCAACCTACGAGGGCGAACCCGCCATCGAGCTCGAAGCCGCCGCCTGGCGCGCGCTTGACGGCGAAATCAGCCGTTTCGCTGGCAATCAGGTGGGCGTATCCGCATCCGTCTCAACGTCTCTGGACAGTTTGTTCAGATACGTATTAACTACTAACCCCCTATCTGGCATTTTTGCCTCAAATTTGGCCAAAAAAGGCTCTCCAGACACCCTATTTGCGACAAGCGCGCCCGGCACAGGCCCCAAATCGACCCATTTGGAGTCCTCACAGACGGCTTTTGCCACCCAGAGCCACTCTAAAAAATACGTATCTGAACTAACTGTCCAAGATGCCTCGGACAGCCCTCTCGTTCTGAACCCCAAGCCACTTTTTGAGGCACTTTTGAGCAGAATCGAGACCGGAGAATCCGCCGACCGGCTCGCGCTCGGATTCCACATCGCTATCGCGCGCTCTTCGGCACGAATCGCACGCGAAATCTGCGCGCGCGAAGGTATCGATACCGTCGCGCTCTCGGGCGGCGTGTTCATGAACCGACTTCTGCTCCAACTCCTCACCCGCGAGCTCAAAAGCGCAGGCCTTACTGTCCTTGTCCCCCACACCGTACCCGTCAACGACGGCTGCATCGCCTACGGTCAGGCGGCGGTCGCAAGCGCTCGTCTTGCGCAGATTGCATCACAGTAGCTCGCCCTCGCACGCCGCCGCGCCCAGCCGTCTCACAGGCGTAACGCGTTTGCCCGCGAACCCCGCGAGCGCTACCATCAACTGATGGATTATTAAGCGCCCATCCAGCGCAAAGCGTATAAAAGAGGAACATTATGTGCCTTGCCGTTCCCGGTAAAGTAGTCAAACGCGACGATGACCTCAAGGCCACCGTCGACATGATGGGCATCGAGCGCCCTGTTTCGCTGAGACTCGTGCCGACGGCGCAGGTAGGCGACTATGTTCTCGTGCACGCCGGCTTTGGCATCCAGATTGTCGATAAGCAGGAAGCGCAAGAGACGCTCGAGCTGGTCAACACCATGACCGAACTGGCCGAAGAAGACCAGCTGACCACCAATCCGGCGGAGGCTTACTAGTGGCGCCCGAGCAGCCGGCTCGCTCCGGTATCGACTTCTCGGCATTCCGCGATCCCAAGCTGGCTCGCGAGCTCATCGAGCGCATTCATGAGCTTGTCGGCGACCGCGCCATCAACCTTATGGAAGTCTGTGGCACGCATACCGTGAGCATCGGGCGCTATGGCTTTCGCTCCATTATGCCTGCCGGGCTCAAACTGCTGAGCGGACCGGGCTGCCCCGTCTGCGTTACCGCCAACCGTGACATCGACCACGCAATCGCGCTCGCCAACATAGACGGCGCCATCATCACCACCTTTGGCGACATGATGCGCGTGCCCGGATCATCCACCTCGCTCGCTGCGCAAAAAGCGGCAGGGCGTGACATTCGCATCGTCTACTCCCCGCTCGACGCGCTCGACATTGCCGAGCAAAACCCCGATCGCCCTGTCATTTTTATGGGCGTGGGCTTTGAGACCACAACGCCCACCATCGCCGCCGCCATCTTGGAGGCCGAGGCGCGCGGGCTTTTGAACTTCTCGGTCTATTGCGCCCACAAGACCACGCCGCCGGCGTTGCGCGCCATCGCCAACGACCCCGAGACGACCATCGACGGCTTTATCCTGCCTGGTCACGTCGCTACCATCACAGGCCTGGCACCCTTTGGATTTTTGGTCGATGAGTTCGAGACCCCCGGCGTAGTCACCGGGTTTGAGCCGGTCGATATCTTGCAGGGCATCTGCACGCTGGTCCAGATGGTTGTCGAGAACAGGCCGGCGATCGATAACGCCTACCGCCGTGGCGTCAATGCAGACGGCAATCCCGTAGCGCGCCAGCTGGTCGAGCAGGTATTTGAGCCGTGCGACGCCACGTGGCGCGGGCTGGGGCCGATTGCCAATTCGGGTCTTTCCATCCGACCCGAATTCGCGCGCTTTGATGCCGGCGCCCGCTTTGACGTGCCCATTGAACCGACGGTTGAACCACGCGGGTGCCGCTGCGGCGACGTGCTGCGCGGTGCCATCACGCCGAGCGACTGCCCGCTGTTCGGCCACGCATGTACGCCCGAACACCCCGTCGGCCCCTGCATGGTGAGCTCCGAAGGTAGCTGCGCGGCGTACTACCGCTACCGCGACTAGCCCGGACACACCCGCACACCGGCACCACCCACGATTGGAGTTTTCGATATGTCCCATAGCGTTACCGATAGCACCGTCCTGCTGGGCCACGGCTCCGGCGGCCAGATGATGAAACGCATCATCGATGAGGTCTTTTTGGATGCCTTTGGCTCGCCCGAGCTGCTCGAGGGCAACGATGCCGGCGTCGCCGCGCTGCCCGCGAGCGGGCGCATCGCCATGTCGACCGACAGCTTTGTAGTCTCGCCGCAGTTCTTCCCCGGTGGCAACATCGGCCGCCTCGCCGTGTGCGGAACCGTCAACGACGTCGCGACCTCGGGCGCCAACGTACGCTACCTATCGTGCGGCTTTATCCTCGAAGAGGGCTATCCCATGGATAAGCTCCGCCAGATTGTGCAGACGATGGCCGAGACGGCGCGCGAGGCGGGCGTGTCCATAATCACGGGCGACACCAAGGTGGTCGAGCGCGGCGGGGCCGACGGCGTCTACATCAATACCGCCGGCGTGGGCGAGGTGCCTGCGGGCGTGGCGCTCAGCGGCGCCAACTGCCAGCCCGGCGATGTCATTCTGGTATCGGGTACGCTGGGCGACCACGGCATCGCCATCATGAGCCAGCGCGAGGGCCTGGCGTTTTCGAGCACGATAGAAAGCGACGCTGCGCCGCTCAACCACCTGATTGCCGACGTTCTGTCCGCAGCGCCCGGCACGCGTTGCTTTCGCGACCCCACGCGCGGTGGCCTGGCGTCCACACTCAACGAGTTTGCCCAGGCCAGCAGTGTTGCCATGGAGGTCGACGAAGATGCCGTGCCCGTGCGTCCCGACGTGCAGGCCGCCTGCGAGATGCTCGGCTACGATGTGCTGCAGGTGGCAAACGAGGGCAAGATGGTTGCCGTCGTGCCGGCCGAACAAGCCGATGCCGCGCTGAGCGCCATGCGCGCCGCGCGCTACGGTGAGAATGCCGCCATCATCGGTCGCGTGCTGCCGCTTGCCGAGGGTGCCCGTCCCGCCGTGCGCGTGCGCACCGGCTGGGGCTCAACCCGCATCCTCGACATGCTCGTGGGAGAGCAGCTGCCTAGGATTTGCTAGCGGCTACTCTGCAAGCTGCCCAGCATCCGGCCACAATCGGCCCGCCCATTTTCACTGGGACGTTGCCCCACTCAAACTGCGGGGAGATGGAAGGGCCCTCCTGCCGAGCTAATCGGCAGGAGGGCCCTTCGCTTTGCAAGACCATACTCCTTGCAGTATTTACCTGGTAGGCAGAGGCTCGCTACGCCGCGCGACGCTTGGTGTAGAAAAACCAGCCGCCGATGGCCGCGATACCGACGATGCCCACGGCAACACCGGCGATGGCAAAGCCGTTCGAGCCCGCGTCCGCAGCCTTGTTGGCGGCGCCGGCGCTCAACGCGGCGGTCTTGCCGGACGTGCCCGACTTTTTGCCGCTCTTGTCTGTCTTGCCGGCGACGGAAGACTCCGTCGAATCCTTCTTGCCGGATTCAGTCTCGACCTTGGAATCACCAGCTGCCTTGGCGGCCACAGGAGCCATTACGCCCGCAAAACCACCGGTCCCGTTGCCGGCACCGCCGTCCGACCCGGCACCCGGCGTCAGGACGCCCGGCGCCACCGTGGGCTTCTGCGGGTCCTTGCTGCTCGAGCCCTTGCCCGCCGTCACGGCCGTCTTCCAGGCAATCGTCTCTCCCGAGGAGACACGATACGTCGTGAGCGCGCGGAGCGCCTGCTCGGTCGCCATGGCGTTGGCCGCGCCGCCCTTGCTGTGCGCATAGCCGTTGCCGCCGTCCACGCGGTACAGGTCCAGCGCGCAGACCACGTTGGTCACAGCATTTGCAAACCCGTTGACGGGGTTGGCCGGATCTCGGTCGAGCGAAAGCAGCGCGAGGATCACCTGGGCATTGGCCTCGGCAGAGCCGAAGTCACAGGTACCCGCGCTCATCTTGCCCTTGAGGTAGGAGAGGCCGTTCTCGATGGCAGCATCGACCTTGGTGTCGCCCGCATAGGGCGCCACGGCCTGGATCGACATGGCCGTCAGGTCCACGTCGCCCAGACGCGTACCTTCCACAGCATCGCCGCTACCGAGGAGCTCACAGACGGCGTCCACGAGGCTCGCGCGCGTCCAGGCGGAACCGGCGGGTGTATCCGACCCGCTCGCATTGAGCGCCATCAGTGCGAAGATTTTCTCGTTGGCGCGCATCATATCGGTGCGGCTGCAGATGAGCTCGACCAGGTTGACGCCGTCATAGTCGGTGATGTCCTCGCCGATGGCGGAGAGAGCCAGCGCCACGCGCTCGGTCTCGGTCAGAGCGCAGGTCGCGCTTCCCCACTCGGCCTTGTGCTCGGCCAGCGAGGCATGGTAGTTGTCGAGCAGCCCGGAATCGATCGTGCGGCCCGCCTTGGCAAAGTCGTAAATCTCCCACTCGTCGCCGTACCGGAAGGCGTCAGAGCTGCGGCGCGCGTCGATGAACGCAGCAGCGGCATCGATGCCCGCCGAGGCGGACTCACTCGTAGCGGGGCTCGCGGCCACGCCGGCCACGGTGATGGTAAGCGTCACGGGCTCGGCACCGGCGGTCGCGTCCACCGGCGTACCCGTCGCGACCACCGTGCCGGCCGAAAGCGCCGTCACCGTGTAGTCGCTCGAGGCCACGTACAGGCCGTCGTCGGGAGCGCGGTCGACGTGCTTCCAGGCACCCTTCTCGTTGCGGTCGATGCCCACGATACCCGAGGCGTCCTTGCCGTCGAGCGTCTTGAACGTCCAGATGAGGCCGGGCTCGGTCACGCTCCAGCCGTCCGCGTCGTTCTTACCGGTAAAGATCAGGTCGAGCTTTTGCGCCGAACCGGCCTTGAGGTAGAGGCTGTCCGTGCCGGCCGTCACGCTCGCAAGCGGATTTTGGTAAGCATAAGTCACGTCGCACGACGCGCTGATGACCTTGCCATCGGCGTCCGTGTCGGGCAGCGTCGCAGTAAACGTGGTGGTGCCAGCCTTGTACGCCGTGTAGCCGATCTCGCCCGCGGTGGTGTAGGCCGCCACGGCAGGATCGCTGCTCGTCACGGTAAAGTTGTCGCGGTTTGTGGCGTTGTCGGGCGCCACCACCGGGCGTGCGTGATCGGTCAAAAACGCGCCGCGCTCGGAGAGTGGGTTGCGGCCCTGCAGGTAGACGGTGGCGCCGTCCTCGTTATAGCCCATCGAGATGGACGTGGCGGCCACGGCTTCGGACGTCAGCGTCACGCTCTTGGAGCCGGCGCCCGCAGATGCGGCGTCGCGCGGGGTAACGGTGATCGTGGCACTGCCGGCATGCTTGAAGTAAAAGCAGGCCGAGTAGTCGTTGCTGTAGATGGTCGTAGGATCGCTCGAGGCAAAGTGGAAGCGGCTGAACGAAACGGGCACGTACTCGCCCTTATCGGCGCACGCGAATCTCGAGGTTGCGCACCTCGGAGCCCTGGACGGTAGCCGCACCATCGGTCACGTTGCTCACGGTGCCGTCGGAGGCACGATACCACAGCTCAAAGTCGTCGAACTGCTTGGCCTTGGCCTTGATCTTGATGGTAGCCACGGTCTGCTCGGAGCCATCGCCCTTGTGCTCGGTGGCGGTCACCGTGCCAGTAGCGTTGTCGTAGACGTAGAGCTCACCTGTGGACTCGTTGATACCGATGTTGCCGCGGTTGGCGTCATCGGTGCCCCAGGTGATGGTGCTCGTGGCCGGGACGCCCTTAAGTGCAAAGACGCCAAGTTTGCGGTAGGCGTCCACAGCATCAGGCGAAACCTCGAGCATATGGCCGGCAACTGTCTGGCTGGTGCCGTCGTTGGCCGTGAAGCTCACGGTGTAGGCGTCGTCGGGCGTGGTGTCCTCGGGCGCCTGGTAGCTGTTGCCCGAGCCAAAGACCGGCGTGCCATTTTTATCGATACCCCAGCTGCTTCCGTTGGCGCCGCAGTTGGCGTTGATGAGATCGGCGAAGGCATCGGTGGCCATGTCGGCGGGGTCGACGGCATAGGAGTTGACGAGCGCCGAGGCGGGAGCGTCCATCTTGTTGGTGAGGAATGCGCCCCAGTAGGTGTTGACGAGCTGGCCCGCGCTATAGGTCGCGAACAGCGCGCCCGCTGTGCCCTCGGAGGTCGACACGCAGTTGGACACGATGCCGCCGTCGAGCGTACGCGCAAAGCCCGCGACGCCCTTGCCGGTCACACTCGTGGAGCAGTTGAGCACGGCACCCTGAACCTTGTTGCCCAGGGGGCCGAACGCCTTGCCGTCCGTCGCCTGCTTGAGTTCACCGGAAAACGAGATGTTCTGCACCACGCCCGTGGAGGCAACGCCGTCCATGAGCGACTTCACGCCGCCGCCGTTGGCGAAGGTGATGATGTGGCCCTGCCCATCAAGCGTGCCCGCGAGCATGCCCGTGGGGGCAAAGAACAAGCTGTCATCGATGGTGACGTCGTTGTCGAGAACGTAGTAGGCGTCGGCGTCGGCGGGTTTGAACCTGTTTTTGAGGTCGCTCTGCGAGCTCAGGTGCACTACGTTCTGCGGCTGAGCCACGGGCTCGGTGGGCTTGGGCTTCTCGAGCGCGGCAATGGCATCGGTGAGCGTCTTGGTTGCGGCGTTGACCTCGGCCTGCTTGGCGTCATCGTTGGCGTAGACATCTTGAGCGCTCACAAGGGCCTCAGCGAACTTGGACCAGCTCTCGGCCGTGTAGTCGCCCTCGACCTTGGCGCTGGCATCGTCAATCGCAGCCTTGAGGGCATCCTTGTTCACAACAGCCGCAGCGCCGCCCGAAATCAGCACGGGCAAACCGCCCTGCGCAGACCAGGTAAAGCCGGTGGCAGGGACATCGGTGTTGAGCTTATCGACCGAGACCTGGGTCTTGAGCTCGTCGACAGAGATTTTGCTGCCGAAGGAAGAATCGACCTTGTAGCCGCACGCCTGATCGCCCGCAGTGAACAGATTGTTGGCCACGGTGCCAGACTTGTAATATCCAACAAGACCGTGGGCGCAAAAACCCGACATCGATCCGGAAACGTAGGAGTTGATTACAGATCCACCGTTGAGCGTTCCCACCAGGCCACCGTAATCGGCCCAGGAGCCGTCATCGCTCAAAGCCGCCGTCGACCAGCACATCTGCACGGTTCCCGAGCAATTGATCGCAAGGGCGCCCTCATAATCGCCCATGGTTGCCCGGCCCGTCACGCCCAGATTCTGTACCGTACCAGCCACGCTCTTCGCCAGCGCCTTGCCGTTGAGCACGATGCTGTGGCCCTGGCCATCGAGCGTACCGGCCACGGTCTCGATCTGTTGGTCAGCCTCAAGGCTGATATTCGCCGCGAGCTTCACGACGGCCCCGGACTCGATGGTGGTGGGCAGCCCATCGGCAGAAGAGACCGTCACCGTCTCGCCGGCCTTGGCGACGCGCGCGCCGCGTGTCTGCTGAGCATCGGCATCCTCGTCGTCGACGTCCGCCGCGGCGGCATTCTGCCCGTTCGCATCCAGCGCGGCGGCAAGCCCCTCATCGGCAGACGGAGCAACGTCGGATCTTGCCTCGTCCGCCGACGCCTCGGCGCCTTCAGCACCCGTCCGCTCGTCCGCAGTGAAACTCGACTCGTCGGCATTCTCGGCAGCATCCGCCTGCTGCGAGGCCTGGGTCTGCGCCTGCACAGCGATCTCTGCCACGCCCTCGGCAAATGCCGACGTACCCGGCATCGACCAGACGAGCAGCACCGAGAAAGCAGCGGCTCCCAGGCGCTTGAGCATAATGTTGTTTCGCGTCACCCGTTCTCCTTCTTTCGCGAACCTGCAATAGAGCCATGGCGAAGAAGGCGGGACAGGCGATACCCCGGCAGCACAAAGGCGCACGTCAGCCACCCTATCGGCAGCAAAACGCACGCTCAGCAGCACCCCTTGTAGACCGGAATCCAGCGGCAAACAGAGAGGCCCTCGGTTTCGAGAAGAGCGCGAGCAGGTAATCTGGCTCGCGGGCGCGCCCGCACACAGTAACCGCCTTGCTCGGGATTCTCACCCGATTCCCCTTTATGCGCTCGCGCGCACCCGTGCTCCGGCTTCTATTTTTTAACGGAAGAAGTGTACGTTACCGCAGGTAAATCGGTCAATGCACTACACAAAAACCGCCATACCCGAGCCATACGGCTCCCGGATAACCGCCTATAGGCAACCTCTATCGCCACCAGGCCGCTGACGAACCAAACCCGCCCACAAGATTGAGCGGCCCGAATGTCCCCCGCGGGACTTTTGACCGTCCATTCCCGGCTGGGCGGCACGCGCTATTATGGTTGTCGTTTACGTGAGCTATTTAGATGGGAGCGTACCTATGGCTGCTTTTTCCACCGTGATCTTTGACCTTGACGGCACCATCCTCAACACGCTCGAGGACTTGGCAGCAGCCGGCAACCATACCTGCGAGATGCACGGTTGGCCCACGTTTGCCGTCGACGAGTACCGCTACAAGGTGGGAAACGGCATGCTCAAGCTGGTTGAGCGCTTTATGCCGGCCGAATATGCGGGCGACGGCCGTATGTTTGAGCAGACGCTTGCCGAGTTTAGGGCTTACTACGGCGAGCACAAGGAGGACCACACCGCTCCCTATGCCGGCACGATCGAGATGCTCGACCGCCTGCGCGCCGCGGGTGTGCAGCTTGCCGTGCTCACCAACAAGGACCACGTCTCGGCGGCTCCGCTTATCGAGAAATATTTTGGTCCCGAGCGCTTTGCGCTGGTGCAGGGCCGTGTCGATGCGTTTCCGCCCAAGCCCGAAGCACCCGTCACGCTGCATGTGATGGAAGAGCTGGGCGCCAATCCGACAACCACGCTCTATGTGGGCGATTCCAATGTCGATATCCTAACCGGCCACAACGCCGGCCTTAAGAGCGCGGGCGTCAGCTGGGGCTTCCGTGGCCGCGCAGAGCTGGAAGCCGCCGGCGCCGACTACGTGGTAGACACCCAGGCAGAACTCACGGCGCTGATTCTGGGCGAGTAACGGGGCCGCCGCTCAACGCGGCCGCAGCAACTCTGCCACGCGGAAAGCGCATCCCGTTTTGGAGCTCCGGAATGGGATGCGCTTTCCGATTGAGCCCCGTCGGGGAAACGGCATCCCACCTCAGGGCGATATTCCGGGTCGCGCTTTCCGCAACCCGCTCCATCCGGAAACTGCGACCCACTATTCAGCCAAAAACCGGGTCACACTTTCCCAAGCAGTCGATGCGCCAACCGCGCCCAAAGAATGTCCCCAACGACTAGTCGTTTAAGAACGCCCCCAACGACTACTCATTTAAGTCTGTCCCCAATGAGTAGCAGGTAGAGGACGGACAGCGAAAACGCCCCTAAGCGAGCAAGGTGACGTGAAATGAAAGGGCGCTGACCTTCTGGTCGCGCCCTTGAAATTGAACGTCAGATTGCCGCTTAGGGGCGTTTGCAGCGTCGAGCAGTTACGCGGTTCGTAGAACCGCGTAACCCCCCCCTCCTAGCTCATCATCGCATTCATCATCTCGGTGGTTGCGGAATCGTCGGCAGACCACTCGTTATCCTCGTTGGCGGAATACCTAAAGGTGACCTTGGTGTCCTTGGTCTTAGCGGCCTTGGTCACGTCGACCATGACCTGACCGGCCATCTTGTACAGGTCGTCCTCGGAAGGCATCGTATCGAGTGCGGCAATCTTCTCCTGATACTGGGTGGCGAAATCTTCGACGATCTTGTTCATGGACTTGCAGGTGATGGTAACCTCAGCAGTCGCGGTACCCTTGTCCTCGTCGACCGTCACATCGCCGATCTTGTAATCAAAGCCCTCGAGATAGCTCTTGGCATACTCCTTGGGATCGATGCCCAGCTGCTCAAACTCGTCGCCCGAAGCCTCTTCCAGGCCGGAGAGGAAGTCATCGCCGCCGTTCTTGATCTCGTCGAACTGGCTCGTAAGGTCGTTGGTGATGAGCTCCTCCACCGAAGGCCCTCCGCAGCCGGAAAGCAAAACTACGCACGCGACTAGGGCAGCCATCAGGGGCGCAAGCAGCGGCTTCTTTTTCATGACATTCCTCCAAACAAGCGGCGCCGCATTCCCTGCGCAGCGCACGTCGTAACAGCAAGTCCATATTAGCGGCCCGACCCAACCCCCTGCGTCGCAAAAGCGCAAGCGGCTCAATTTGACGAACGAATGGCCCGTAAAGCAAGCCCCCTGCAATAAAATGCACCTGCTTAACCTATTAAAAAAGGGTGGCCGGATAACCCGACCACCCTTGTGCATCTTCTGGATGCCGCAGACTACTTGCGGACGACCTTAACGATGGCGTCACCGGCGGCGACGGCAGACTCGGCCTCGACGGCGAGCTCGACGTCAGCAAACTCGGCAGTGTTGGACACGGCCACGACGACGCAGTCCTTGTAACCGGCAGCAGCGATCTTGGCGCGGTCGATCTTGAGTATGGGCTGGCCGGCCTTCACGACGTCGTCGGCCTTGACGAAGCCCTCGAAGCCGTCGCCGTTCATGTTGACGGTATCGACGCCAACGTGCACCAGAACCTCGATGCCGCTATCGGACTGCAGACCCACGGCGTGACCCATGGTGACGGTCACCTTGCCGTCGCAGGGAGCGTAGACCAGGTCGTCCTCGGGCCACACGGCGCAGCCCTTGCCCAGAACCTCGCCACCAAAGACGGGATCGGGCACGTCGGCCATCTTGATGACCTTGCCCTTGACGGGCGAGCACAGCACGTCGGCGCCGGCAGAAGCAGAAATGGAGGCAGGAGCAGCAGCTACCGCGGGCTCAGCCTTCTTCTTGAACATGTCAAACAGACCCATACGTTTTCTCCTCTTGATTAAGCGCAACGTTATGCGCATCCCTATGGTGATTATAGTGCCAAATGACCAAAATACTCAGGCGAGAACTCGAATCGCAAGCCCTTCCAAGCCCTTCCCAAAACCTTTTCCCCAGTGGCACTCATATTGTCGATTAATCCAGCCCCTCGGTGCCGTTGGACTTGATGATCTTCTGGTATGCGAAGAAGCTGTCCTTGCGGCGGCGCTCGTAGGTACCGGTGCCGTCGTCGTACTTATCGACGTGGATGAAGCCGTAGCGCTTGCGCATCTCGCCAGTGCCGGCGGAAACCAGGTCGATGGGACCCCACCAGGTGTAGGCAATCAGGTCAACGCCATCGGCAATGGCCTCGCCCATGGCCTTGATGTGGCTCCGCAAGTAGGCGATGCGATACGGGTCATGGATGGAGCCGTCCTCCTCGACCTCGTCGTAGGCGCCCATGCCGTTCTCGACCACCATCAGCGGAATCTCGTAGCGGGCGTAAATCTCGTTGAGGGCGATGCGCAGGCCCAACGGATCGATCTGCCAGCCCCAGTCGGTGGACTCCAGATAGGGATTCTTGCCGCCAAAGGTCATGTTGCCCTCGGTCATCTCGTGGTCCTTGTGGGTGCCCACGGTGCCGGACATATAGTAGCTAAAGGTGTAGAAATCAACCTTGCCGTCGGCGATATCCTGCAGGTCGCCGTCCTCCATCACGAGCTCAACATCGTTCTCGGCCCAGAAGCGCTTGGCATAGAACGGGTACTTGCCGCGCACCTGCACGTCGGAGCAGTACCAGTTCATGGTATTCATCTCCTGCTGCGTGGCGAACACGTCGGCCGGATCGCACGTGGCGGCATAGGAAAGGATGAAGCAGTCCATGTTGCCCATCTTAAACTGCGGGTAATGCTCGTGGGCATAGCGCACGACGCGGCCGCTGGCGACAAACTGGTGATGCAGCGCCTGCATACGAGCCTGCGGCGTGGTGTGGACCGCCGACGCCGGACCCTCAAAGCCCTGAATCATGCTGGTCTCAAAGAGGTTGCCCATGTCCCGAGTACCGCAATTGATCTCGTTGAAGGTGAGCCAGAACTTGACCTTGTCCTGATAGCGATCGAAGACGGTCTGGCAGTATTTCTCAAAGAAGCCGATGAGCTCGCGGCTCGCCCAGCCGTTGTATTTCTCGACCAAGTGATAGGGCATCTCGTAGTGCGAGAGGGTCACGAGCGGCTCGATATTGTGGGCACGCAGGCAGTCGAAGACGCGGTCGTAGAAGGCGAGGCCAGCCTCGTTGGGCTCAGCGTCGTCACCGTTGGGGAAGATACGGCTCCAGGAGATGGACATGCGGAACATGTTGAAGCCCATCTCGGCGAACAGCGCGATGTCCTCCTCGTAGTGATGGTAGAAATCGATACCGTCATGATTGGGGTAGAAGCGGTTGGGGTCGATGTCGATTGTAATCTGGCGCGGCTCCTTGTAGCTGCCGCCCAGGAAGTGGTCGTCGACGGAAGCGCCGCGGCCGTCCACGTTCCAAGCGCCCTCAAACTGGTTGGCGGCGGTGGCGCCACCCCAATAGAAACCCTCGGGGAACTTGATGTTTGCCATGAGCATCTCCTTTGCATCGCGGGTCGATAAGCTGAGTATCGCCCACGCGCGGGACGGGCAGAAGTGGGCGCGCCAAACCCGATACTTCTTTTCGCGCCCACGGACCGCCGCCGCCCCGTCCCTGACACTTCCTGATACCGACCGAAACGTGCCAAAATAAACCTGTCCCTTTTTGGCAGGTTTGGCGAGTGTGGGAGTTCGCATGGATATCAAACGCAAGATCACCGAGGCGCAGGGCCTCACCCCCACCGAGCAGCAGCTCGGCATCTCGGCCCTTGCCATGGGCGAAGACGTCCGCGGGCTCTCCATCAAGGAATTTGCCGCGCGCACCAACGTTTCTGTTGCGAGCGTGCACCGGTTTTGCAAAAAGCTCGGCCTCGAGGGCTTCAAGGACCTCAAGGTCGAGCTCATCCGCCTAGCAACCGAATCGGGCAACCGACGCGACGTGGATATCAACTTTCCCTTCGACGCCGCGTCCACCCCTGCGCAGGTTATGGAGCGCATGGAGGGGCTCTACCAGACTACGCTGGCCGAAACGCAGGAGCTGCTCGATCCCACGCAGCTTGACCACGCCGCCAAGCTCATCGCGAACGCCCGACAGGTCGACATCTACACGGGCTCGCACAACCTCTATCCAGCGGGAATGTTCCGCGATCGCCTGCTCTCCGCCGGTAAAAGCGCAACGTGCCACAACGGTGTCGAGGCCCAGGTGCGAACGGCACTCGCCTCGGGTCCCGACCATGCGGCAATCGTCATCTCCTACAGCGGCCTTGCCCCCAACCTCAAGGACATCTTGCCGATCCTCAGCAGTCGGCATGTCCCGGTCATCGTCATCGGCACGCCTTATTGCGCTCGCATTCACCCCGGCTTTGCCGCCTACCTTACGGTGAGTGACCACGAGAGCATGACGCATCGCATCACGCAGTTCGCGAGCCACATCGCCGTGCAATACGTACTCGATTCGCTCTACAGCAGCTACTTTGCCAAAGATTATGCCCGCTGCGCCGAATTCCTAGAGCGATCGTTTCCCTACACCCGCCTCCCCGGACTCAAGTAGCGACGAGCGTGGATTTTTGGACGCCTATCTAACGAGCGTGGATAATCTCCCACTTTGAGCCTACACGGGGGCCAAAAACGGGAGATTATCCACGCTCGTGTTGAATGATCCGTTTTCCTCTGCGCCCGAGGGACCACTCGACCACCTTGCACCAAAGCAATAACGACTTCTCGTCATTAGATCATTCAAATCGAATCTAATAACTATTTTCGCCATAAACTCGTTATTAGAATTGATATGATTAGCCTAATAACGAGTTTCCGGCACTAAAGATATGGAGGGCGCGATGCAAATCGAGGAGAACGGCCAGGGAACGCTCCGCAATAATCTATCGGGGAAATTGGCTTACTATTCGTTTTTGCCAACGCCCTTGCAATCATTGAGGCAGCTAAACCTCACTGAGGAAACCTATCGCACGCTTTCCACATGCTCACGAAAGCTTGGAGAGCTTGAAGGCATGCTCTACTTTGTTCCCAACGCCGACATGTATCTGACAATGTATGTGCGCAAAGAAGCACTCCTTTCTTCGCAAATTGAGGGAACCCAGTGCACGTTTGACGACCTACTTAGTCCATCGCAAACCCAGCTCCATCATAAAGATGTCGCAGATGTCGTGAATTATGTCCGTGCTGTCGACCGCGGCGTAGAACTGCTCAAAAAGATGCCCTTGTGTACGAGACTTCTCAGGCAGGTTCATGCGGTCCTGCTGGACGGAGTGCGCGGAACGGAGAAGAATCCAGGCGAGCTGCGCTCCTCACAAAACTGGATTGGCCCCTCAGGCTGCACCATTGCAACTGCATCGTTCGTCCCCCCAAACATTGAAGATTTGAGCAACACGCTCCAGGACCTCGAACGATTTATCAATGAGCCTCAAGTCGAAATGGATCCGATCGTGCGGGCGGCGCTCGTCCATTACCAATTTGAAACTGCCCATCCATTCCTAGACGGAAACGGTCGCCTGGGCAGGCTTCTCATTACACTTATGCTCATCAATGATGGCGTTCTTCATTCTTGCTTGTTCTATCCATCGTTCCAGTTCAAGAAAAATCGAAGCGAGTACTACCGACAACTCACATCCGTAAGGGAACGAGGAACTTACGAGGAATGGATAGAGTTTTTCTGCGCCAGTCTTCTTGAGAGCGCGAAGGACTCGGTAGGGTCTTTAAAGAGTCTTGTTGATCTCCATAACCGTTCGACGGCAGCCATTACCGAAAATCTCGGAAGGACTGTCGCAAACGGACAAAGGCTGCTGAGCCTTCTTGAAGAGCATCCCATCCTCGACACCGCATTTATCGCTGCCCGACTCGATATCGGTAGGAGTACCGCGAGCTCGCTCGTCAAATCATTTGAAGAATTGGGTATCCTCCGTCCGCTCGACGAGTCAAGACAGAGATACCGACAGTACGGGTATGAAGAGTATCTTTCGATTCTCAGGGAAGACGCTGAGCCGATTAGGTAGGCACCGCAGCCCAGCCAAATTAAAACGAGCGTGGATTTTTGGACGCTTATCTAACGAGCGTGGATAATCTCCCATTTCGAGCCCGCACAGGTCAAAAACGGAAGATTATCCACTCTCATTTTGCGGGTAGTCGTTGGGAGTGTCCCAAGGTGCCGGCAGAGACGATATGAGCAGGACATAAAAACATTGAGAGCCCCTGCTGCATGAAAGACCGCGGATTAGGCCGACAATGGTGAGTGTCTAATTCAGCCGCGGCGGCCACGCCGCATTCATGGAAGGGGCTCCCATGCTCGATACTACCACCTTCGTCGGCCTCGACGTCCACGCCCGCTCGATAAAGGCAGTCTCCCTCGACGTCATGACCGGGGAGGTGCGCTGCGCGACCTTCGGCTACGACGCCGGGGCAGTCGCGGAGTGGGTGCGGTCCGTGGACCCAAAGGCCAGGTGCGTGTACGAATCCGGGGTCACGGGGTTCGACCTGCAGAAGAGGCTCTCCGGCCTCGGGGTCGACTGCGTGGTCGGCGCCGTCTCGAAGATGATCAAGCCCAGCGCGGACAGGCGCAGGAAGAACGACCGCAACGACGCCGAGTTCCTCGCCCGCATGCTGTCGGTCGGCAACGTCGTCGAGGTGTGGGTCCCCGACGACGAGTGCGAGGCCGCCCGCGACCTGACCAGGGCGCTCGAGGACGCGAGGGACGACCTCTCGCGCGCGAAGCAGCGGCTCTCCAAGTTCCTGCTCAGGCACGGGCTCGCCTTCGACGAGAGGACGCCCACCGGCCGCAGGAAGGGCAACTGGACCCGGGCGCACTGGTCCTGGATCGAGTCGATTAGGTTCGCGGAGGGGGCCGACAACGACGTGCTCGCCTACTACGTCGACGCGGTCAGGCGGGCGGCGGAGGAGAAGGCGCGGCTCGAGGGGCTCGTCGAGGCCGAGGCCCGCAAGCCCAGGTGGAGGAGGAGGGTCGACTCCCTGCGCTGCCTCAAGGGCGTCGACACCGCGACGGCCGCCGACCTCGTGTTCGAGGCCGGCGAGTTCTCGAGGTTCAGGAACGCCCGGTCGTTCGCCGCATGGGTCGGCCTGACGCCCTCCGAGCACTCCAGCGGGGAGAGCGACCGCAGGGGCGCGATCACCAAGGCAGGCAACAAACACCTGAGGAAGGAGCTGGTCGAGGCCGCGTGGCACTACCTGACGTGCTCGGGGCGGCCGAAGGACCTCGCCAAGGGCCAGGCCCCGGACCGGGTCGCCCGCAGGCATGCCGCCAAGGGCGTGCGGAGGCTGGTCGAGAGGCGGGAGGCGCTGCTCGCGCGCGGGGTCCACAACAACAAGGCGAACGTGGCCACGGCGCGCGAGCTCGCCTGCTGGGTGTGGGCGGTCGGCCTCATGGCCGAGGAGGCGTAGGGGGCCGGTCCCCCGCACATAAGCCGATCACCCCGGAAGCGGTTTGATCCGAAGCCGTTGAGGCGAACCTCAGGTCCCTTTTCTGCGAGCGCCCAGGGCGCCACACGCGTGCACAGACTGTCGGTTCGACGAAGAAGCCTCAGCCGTAGCAACGGATTGCCCAGCGAGAGATCGCCACGGGCGGATATTAAACTGCAAAGACGAGCGTCGGGAAGACACGCCGAGGTCGCCGCGGACGGGTTGATATAGGGAGAGGGCCTGACCCCATATCGTTGGGGCCAGGCCCGATTTTGCCTCTTGACAATGTCCTGCTCATATTAAAAGGAACGTCCC
>CABQLI010000008.1 GCA_902464965.1 uncultured Collinsella sp. | reverse complement strand
AAGCCGGTGCGGATTTGCGAAGCAAATACGCGGATTCTCCGCGCAAAGCCCCAGCCAGATATAGATGCGATGTTATCGAATCTCAGCCGGCCATGCGCCGCATCAACGAACCCCCCCCGTACCGCGGAGGATCGAACTCTGCTCCAAAACCCATGCGCTCGCCATCCCAAAACTGGGTAGAAGAAAGCCAAAACGCAATCGCAGGAGGTCAATATGACTGCAGAAGATAAGGCAAAGAACGCTGGCAAGGTCGCGCTCGTTTTGGAGGGCGGCAGCTTCCGCGGGCAGTTTACCGCGGGCGTGCTCGACGTTCTCATGGAGGCCGGCGTCGAGATTCCGGCTGTCTACGGTGTATCGGCCGGCGCCCTCAACGGCGTGAACTACAAGTCGCACCAGATCGGCCGTGCCAACCGCATCAACCTGGCTTTCTGCAACGACAGTCGCTTCATGGGCGCCGCATCGTTTGCGTCCACGGGCTCCATTGTGGGTTACGACTTTATCTTCAACGATGTCCAGGACCGCCTAGATCCCTTTGACAACGAGACGTTCGACGCGAGTCCCATCGAGATGTACGCCGTCGCGACGGACATGCTCTTTGGAACCGCCACGTACCTGCCGGTCAAAAGCGCCGTGCTCGATCTCGACGCCGTGCGCGCCTCGACTTCGTTGCCGCTGGTGACGCCTCCGGTCGAGATTGACGGGCACAAATACGTCGACGGTGGCGTTGCCGATTCGGTCCCCATCGAGCATGTGCTCGAGGAGGCGGGCTTCGACCGTGCGGTCGTCATCGTCACGCAGGACCGTTCGTATGAGAAAAAGCCCTACGAGTTTTTGCCGGCCGCGCGTGCGCGTTATGCCGACTACCCCTACCTGCTCGAGGCTATCGAGACGCGCCACGACCGCTACAACATCCAGCGCATGCACCTGTGGAAGTATGAGCGCGAGGGCCGCGCGTTGGTCGTTGCTCCGCAAAAGCCGGTCGAGGTCGGCCATGTCGAGCACGATTCGGCAAAGCTTTTGGACCTGTATATCCAGGGCCGTCAGGAGGCAAAGCGCCTGCTCGCGGAAATCCAAGAGTTCGTTGAGCGCTAACGACGGCGAACCCTCAAAAAAATGACAACAGCTAAAGAGCTGGAAAAATCACGGCTCGTGGATGACATGTGCAGAAACTCTGGTCGGAGCCAAAATACCTGTTGACTCGTACGGCGAGCGGGGTAATATGGACGGGTTACTTGCAGAGCCCCGTGAATCTCTGTAACAACACGTACTGTACATGGAGGAGTCTAAGTGATTTCGAAATCGACTCACTACGCCAAGCAGGGCGAGGTCCAGCGCAACTGGGTTCTCGTCGACGCCGATGGTGCTGTCCTGGGCCGTCTTGCCACCCAGATCGCAATGATCCTGCGCGGTAAGAACAAGCCCCAGTTCACGCCCAACAGCGACTGCGGCGACTTCGTTGTCGTCATCAACGCCGATAAGGTCCAGCTTACCGGTAACAAGGCCGACACGAAGACCTATTATCGCCACAGCGGCTACAACGGCGGCCTCAAGGCTGAGAGCTTCCGCCAGGCTATGGAGAAGCACCCGGAGAAGGTCATCGAGCGCGCCGTTCGCGGCATGCTGCCCAAGACCACCCTCGGCCGTGCCCAGATGACCAAGCTTAAGGTCTACGCTGGTGCCGAGCATCCGCATGCTGCCCAGAACCCCACGAAGATTGAGCTGGAGGCTTAAAGATGGCTGAGAACACCGTTGTCTACCAGGGTACCGGCCGTCGTAAGAACGCCGTCGCCCGCGTCCGTCTCGTCCCCGGCACCGGCAAGGTGACCATCAACAAGCGTGACGCCGAGCAGTATTTCGGCCGTCATCAGCTCGTTGAGAACGCCCTTGCTCCCTTCAAGGTGACCGACACCGCCGGTCAGTTCGACGTTATCGCTCTGTGCGATGGCGGCGGCATCTCCGGTCAGTCTGGCGCTCTGCGCCTGGGCATCGCTCGCGCTCTTCTGAACGCTGGCGACTACCGTGCTGACCTCAAGAAGGCCGGTTTCCTTACGCGCGATGCTCGCGTGGTCGAGCGCAAGAAGTACGGCCTCAAGAAGGCCCGCCGCGCTCCCCAGTTCTCCAAGCGCTAAGGTTTTATCTCCTTACGAGATACAATGTACAAGCGGGGCCTACCGACTGCTCGGTGGGTCCCGCTTTTCTTTTTCGACTAGGGTAGGCGGTTGCATATCGCCTGCTAGGGAAGGAGCAATCCTATGCCCCAGAACATCTTCGGTACCGATGGCGTCCGTGGCGTCGCCAACGCCGATCTTTCGTGCGACCTCGCGTTTCGCCTGGGTCGCGCGGCGACCAAGTTTCTTGGTCCGGACATCTGCATCGGCCGTGACACGCGCCTTTCGGGCACCATGCTCGAGAGCGCTCTGACCGCCGGCATTATGGCCGAGGGCGGCCGCCCGCATTGCTGCGGCGTCATCCCCACGCCGGCCGTGGCCCTGCTCACCGTTCAAAACGAGCTCGACGGCGGCATCGTCATCTCTGCTTCGCATAATCCGCCGGAGTTCAACGGCATCAAGTTCTTTAGCCGCAAGGGCATGAAGCTTCCCGATGCTGTCGAGGAAGAGGTCAGCGCCTGGGTCATGTCCGAGGAAGCCATGGCTGCCGACACGCTGCCGACCGGTGCCGGCGTGGGCCACATCATCAAGATGAAGGATGCCCGCAAGGCATATGTCGATCATGCCATCGATACGCTTGATGGCCTGAGGCTCGATGGCCTGGTCGTTGCCGTCGACTGCGGTCACGGTGCTTCCTGCCAGACCACGCCCGCCGCGCTGCAGCGCCTGGGCGCCACGGTCCACGCCATCAACACCGATTATTGCGGCACCGACATCAACGTCGAGTGCGGCTCTACGCACCTTGAGCCCCTGCGCGAGCTCGTGCTGCGCACCCACGCCGATATCGGCTTGGCCCACGACGGCGACGCCGATCGCGTGCTGTTCGTGGACAGCGAGGGCAATGAGATCGACGGTGACTACATCCTGGCTATCTGCGGTTCTGACCTCGCCGCTCGCGGCAAGCTCGCCAACTCCGAGATCGTCTCGACCGTTATGTGCAACCTGGGCTTCTCCATCGCTATGAAGGAGCAGGGCTTCGAGATGGTCCAGACCGCCGTGGGCGACCGCTACGTTCTGGAGCGCATGCTCGCGGACGGCGCCGTCATCGGCGGCGAACAGTCCGGCCACATCATCTTCCTGGAGCACAACACCACCGGTGATGGCCTGGTGACGGCTCTGCAGCTGCTGGCCGTGCTCAAGCGCACTGGTCGTACCCTCACCGATCTTGCCGGCATCATGAAGAAGTACCCGCAGGTACTCGTCAACGTGCATTCCGACAACAAGGCCGGTCTGGACGATTGCCAGCCCATTTGGGACGCCGTCGCTGCTGCCGAGAAGGAGCTTGACGGCCGCGGCCGCATTCTGGTGCGCCCGAGCGGTACCGAGCCGCTGGTCCGCGTGATGGCCGAGGCCGAGACGCACGAGCTGACCCAGCGCGTTGTCGACGACATCGTCGAGGTTGTCAAGCGCGAACTTCCCTAATGGTCAAAAACCGTTGCCAAGTGGTAAACTGTTAAGGTTATTTTGATTGATTGGTATGTCCGAGGGGGAGCATGTTCACTAAAGTCCTAAGGTCTTTTGGTATGCGTGGTCGAGTCCTTACGCTGGATGCTCCCATCTCGGGCGATGTCATTCCGCTTTCCGAGGTAAACGACCAGACGTTTGCCACCGGCCTTTTGGGCCAGGGCGTGGCGATTCGGCCCACCGGAACGCGTGTGATTGCACCGGCTGATGCCAAGGTCGAGGCCATTTTTCCCACGGGACACGCTGTTGCGCTTAACACGGTCGATGGCTTGGACGTGCTCATCCACGTTGGTTTGGACACTGTTCAGCTCGAGGGCAAGCACTTTACCGTACATGCGCAAGTGGGTGACATCGTCCATAAGGGCGATGTACTCATTGAGTTCGATCGCGAGGCAATTGCTGCCGAGGGCTACGATGTGACGGTTCCCATCTTGGTGTGCAACTCCGTTGAGTTCTCGAGTATCAAGGGCTCCGTTGGCGTGCATGTCGAAGAGATGGACCAGCTCATCGTTGCTCGCGAGCGCTAGCAAGTGCACGTGGCCATTAGCCTACAATTCAAACACGTTTACGGAGGGCGCCCTTGAAAGAGGACGCCCTCCGTGGCAAGATGGGATTTGTCCGAAGCAAAAAGGCTTTGGGTCACCGTGGACGGGCAGGGGCCTCGACGCGGTTAGACACGAGACACATACATTACGCGACCTCGCCCTGGTGGCCGCACACGTTGGTTGCGGCCGACGCGGGCCGCGGGCAAGTGCTTGTAAGGGAGCCTTGCCTCTCTTGTACGAGAAAGGACGCGTAATGAAGATCATTAAAGCTAAAGACTACGAAGATATGAGCCGCAAGGCCGCCAATATTATCTCGGCGCAGGTTATCCTCAAGCCCGACTGTGTGTTGGGTCTTGCCACCGGCTCCACCCCGATCGGTGCCTACAAGCAGCTCGCTGCTTGGTACGAGAAGGGCGACGTCGACTTTGCCGAGGTCAGCACCTACAACCTGGACGAGTATCGCGGCCTTTCGCACGACGATCCCCAGAGCTATCACTACTTCATGCGTGAGAACTTCTTCGATCACATCAACATTGACCTGAACAACACGCATGTGCCCGACGGTTCCAACCCCGACGCCGCCGCTGCCTGCTCTGAGTACGACAAGATCGTCGCCGCCGCCGGTTACCCGGATCTGCAGCTGCTCGGCATTGGCAACAACGGCCACATCGGCTTCAACGAGCCCGATGACCACTTCTCCAAGGGCACGCACTGCGTCGACCTCACCGAGAGCACCATTCAGGCCAACAGCCGCCTGTTCGACAGCATCGACGACGTTCCCCGTCAGGCCTACACCATGGGCACCCAGACCATCATGTATGCCCGCATGATCCTGGTCGTCGCCAACGGCGAGGCCAAGGCTCAGGCCGTGCATGACATGTGCTATGGTCCGGTTACGCCCGCGTGCCCGGCTTCGATCCTGCAGCTGCACACCAACTGCGTTGTCGTTGCCGACGAGGCCGCCCTTTCGCTCTGCGAGTAGCGCGAATCCTGCACCTCGACATAGCCTTGCCTAAGGCCTCCGCTTTGCGGGGGCCTTTTTGCTATCCCTTTCCGCCCACTTGACCAAAATCTTGCCGCAAGCTTGACGAATGCCGGATGCCCAACAGTTTGATTCATTCCATACCAGATTCTATGCAAAAATGCCACTAAAAGGTCGTAGACGGTAGCGGGTGCTAGGCGAGTTGAATGACATAGCTGAACCTTGTTCATTTGCGTTACACTGCCGCTTAGATGGGACAAGCTGACAAGCTCATTTACCTGCTTAAAGACCGATTAGTCGGGGGATTAATAACAATCGGCCCTCGCTGTACAAAAACTTGCCGCTTGCGTACCAAAAGACAATCTAGAACACAAGGTCGCTCTATTCATAGCGCGGCTTGTATGGTCTTGCGGTTACAGTGTCCATACGGTCGAGTTGAGGAGCGGGCATGGTAAACGATTTGGGCAGTATGGACGATCTCGAGCTGATGCCGCTGGGCGGTGGCTATATGGTGCGACGCGAACGCTTGATGAATGAGCTTCTCGCCAAGGGCCGAAAGGCCGGCATCGTGGTTCTTTATGCGCCCGACGGGTTTGGGAAGACCTCGGTGCTGCTGCAGTACACCCATGAGGTTAAATGCGACCCGACGCGAGGCCCCGTGCGGATTATCGAGGCCGATCGTGCCATTGGGCGCGAGGTGTTTATGCAGCTCGAGGTGGTTACCGAAGAACTCAAAGACAAACCGCACTCCCTTATCGCGATTGATAATGTGCCAAACCTCGATCAGCACGATACCGAAGACCTCATCGACAGGATTCGCGGCCTGCGCGCTATGGGGATAGGGGTCTTTATCTCCTGCCGTCCTTCAAATCGTCAGCTGATTCATGGGCTGGGCGATTCGGTTAAGATCAATGCGCAGATGCTCAAGGTGCATGCCTATGAGTATTCGGCGTGGGCATCGGCGTTTTCGATCAGCACATCGCTCGACTTTTATCAGCTCACGCAGGGCGTGCCCGAGCTCGTTTCGGCATTGCAGACGGGTCTGTATGGCCAAGGCGACGTAGCCGGTCTGCTCGAAAACGAGATTGTCAACGTATATGGCGCGGCACTTGTCGATCTGGCTTCGCTCGACAATAATGCGCTGTTTTGCGTGGCATGTCTCATGGTTTTGATGGGCGAGGGCAATATCGCAGAACTCGAGGCTTGTGGGGTGAGGTTGTCGATGGTCGACCAGTCCTACTTTGTACGCGACTACCCGATCTTTGGCTTGGATCCCGCCGAGCGGAGTTTTACGTGTCTGGGCACGGAGGATAACGGACGCTTGCGCTTGCGCAAGTTGGTGGCCGAGGTTCGCCCCGAGCTTGTTCCGAGGGCGGCCCGGATTTTGCTTAAGGCGGGTAGATGCGATGCGGCGATGGGCCTGGCGGACGCCTTTTTGGACCGTGAAGCGGTCCTTGAACTTGCTGGGCAGTATGGGGTCGATCTGGCTCTGACGGGGCACGGGGCCGATATCTGCCGAGCAGCGCTGGGCACGATCGATGCCGACGATCCGGCTCCAGAGCCAACGCCTGCCGAGGCGCTCGGCGTATATCTGGCGGCGGTCAGCGTGTCCAATACAAAGCTCGCTCGCTATATGGCATCGGTCATCGAGCGCGGGGGCGAACGGGCGGCCTGCGAAATAGACCCTGTTTCATGGAGGGCGGCCCAGACACTGACGGCTGTTTGCTATGGGGACAACGGGCTTGGGCTTCCTACGAACCTGGCCGTGCCAGAAATAGAGACGTCCCACACCGCACTCGACATGCTGTCCGCGCATATCGAGGTCAAGCGATGCCTGACCGAACGGGGAGATGACGGCGGCGTTCTACAGCAGCTCAAAACGAGCAAGGCCTACGACTGTGAGCTCGACATCGCGGGGATTGTTATACGGGCCGATAGCATGCTGGTGGAGCTTTTTGACGGGTCGTTTGCGGGAACCGACGAGCGCGACGACGAGATGACGGTGGTGCGGGAGGCGCTCGACGTACGTGGGCTTAAGGCGATGGCTATCTGGGTGCGCATGGTGTTGGCGGCACGGCGGCTCCTTTCCGGCCTGCCGGTAACCGACGACGCGGCGTTCAACGAGCTCGATCGTTTTGCTGTGCGCATGCGCGACAACCAGATTCAGCTGTTTGGCCTGTTGCTAGAAGGCTGGCAGTCGCTGGCAGAGGGACGGCCGGTTAATGCAAAGTTCCGTGCGGTTCAAGTGCTCAAACTTGCCGAGGAGTCGATTGCGTACATGCGCGATAACGCATTGCTGCTGGAGCGCGCGGCGTATCTGCGTAACACCTCGATGGTTTCGGTGCGCGAGGAAGCGGAGTTGCTCGATATAAGCCAGACGCAGGTTGGTGGAGCGGAGGCCTGGATGGTGGCGCTGCATTTGGCTTGCGCGGGGCGAGATAGCGATCTTGCGGCCTGGATGTCCATGAATCGTGCGGGGATTCTAGAGCCATCGTATCGGCTCTTTGCGCGCCTTGCCATGCATTGTCTGGGCGAGCCGGCGGTCAGGATACGCAAGAAGCTTCCCGTGCGCGAGCTGTCGCGGTACTCGCTGCGCGACGATTTGGAAGGGGAGGGCGAGCGCCTGTTCCAGGCCGGCGAGGTTGAAGCCGTTGATACCATCGACCATATCGAGATTCGCATGTTTGGTGCGTTTCGCGCCGAGCGCGACGGGTTTCCCATCACGGACAAAATGTGGCGCCGCAAGAAGGCGGCGACACTTGCCGAGCGGCTTGCGCTGGGCATGGATGCACTCGTCGATCGTGAGACGCTGGCCATGGAGCTGTGGCCCCATGCCGAGTTCAATAGCGCCCGCAATAACCTGTACTCGACGATATCGCGCTTGCGGTCGGCTTTGGGGCCGACGCCGGATGGCAAGTCGTGTGTGCTCATCCAAAATGAATGCATCGGACTCAACGGCGACTACGTCAAGACCGATGTACGGCTGTTTGACCAGATAAGCCGCGAGGTTTTGGGAAATCGCACGGGTGCGCGCGGGCCCCATTTAGTTGAGCTGTGCCTTAAGATTGAGCAGCTTTATGCCGGACCGCTGTATGTTCCCAATGGCTGTAATCCCACCTACTTTTTGCGCATGCGACGCATTATGCAGTCAAAGTACATCGATTGCATGATTAAGGGAGCAAATGCCGCTCTAGAAGAAAACGATCTGCAGTCGGCGATTTGGCTGGCAGAGTCGGGGCTTCGACAGGAAACGGCGCGTGAGGATATGGTGCGCTGCGCCATGCGCGTCTACAGTGCGGCGGGGCGGCGGCGCGATATCGTCGAGCTGTACAGCGGGCATATGCACCATCTGAGGGAGCAGGTCAATGGCATGCCCGAGCCCGAGACGCGGCGTCTATACGAGCGCTTGGTGGAGGGACGGCTCAATCGCGTGCTGGTCGAGCGATAAAAAACGGGCGCCCGAAGTACTTGGGCACCCGTAAGCTTGCTATGTGTTGGCTCGCCGGATCATTGGCTCTTAGACGAGCTTGATCTTCTCGATGTCCTTGCGCGAGGACTCGCGATACAGCGAGAACTTGCGGCCGATGACCTGGACGACCTCGGCGTGGCAGCGCTCAGCGAGCTCTTCGGCGGCCTCGCGGGCGGAAAGACTGGAGCCATCGAGCACGGAGCACTTAACGAGCTCGTGCTTCTCCAGGTAGGCGACCGTCTGCTCGACGGTGCCCTCGTTGACATCGGACTTGCCGATGATGATGGCGGGGTTGAGGTGATGGGCCATGCTGCGAAGCTGCTTGACCTGGGCTCCTGTCAGTGCCATGGGTTCTCGCTTTCTATGTATGGGGCGCCCCGCGACGGGGCCTTAATCTACGTGAGCTGTCCCACGATAGCGCAGGAACGGTGCGGTGTGGAGCGCGTTTGCCCAGTTCAAAAAGAATGCGGATGCCGAGCGGGTGGGCGGTGCGGGCTGCGAACAGGCTATGAGCTGGGCGCAGAGACCGGCTCCCATGCAATAAACGCCCAACGGACCTTGCGGACATGATCGAGCATATAGCGCCCCTGCGGCACGCCCTTGGACCCCGGCTCGCCGGCATGGGGGTTCTCAATCATGTGTTGAGCGATGTAGTCGCGCAGGCAGTCGATTTTATCCTCGTTGCCGTGTTCGAGCATACGGGAGAAGTCCGTCACGCCTGCCTCGAGGCTATCGAAGGTATCGCGACGAGGCGATTCAAAGTACGTAACCTGCGGCAGGGCGCCCATTTGAATGAGGATGTTGAAGGCATACACAAAGCCATTGCTGCAGGTAACCGAGGCGCCGATAGCGTTCATCAAGTGCAGGTCATAGCGCGGGCTGGAGTTAGCGACCATCGTGACAGCACAACGCCGACGAGCCGTACGGTCAAGCTTGGCAAGTGCACCTTTTAGATTGGTCGTCGTAACCGATCGACTGGCAAAGGCAACATCTACCGCTTTCGCGACCGGTCCAACCAAATCCCAGTCATCATCCCAAGCAAGCTCAAGCGGCGTAATGCGATTCTCGAGTCCATAGTACTCAATGCCGGCATCAAGGGTGCCCAACATGGCAGGGGAAAAATCAGCGGCAATCACGGGATGTCCGTCTTGCGCAAGCGGAATAGCAATCGACCCAGCCCCACACCCCATATCGAGCACCGACTCGCCGGGCTCAAGCGCTAGCAGTTTTATAAAATCCCGAGCATAAGGGGCTGTTTCCAACGGCCGAAAATGCCGAGCCCGCTTATCCCATTCAAAAGAATCATCAGCCCGCCGCCGAGCAGCTTGCAGGCGCATCCATTCGCCATTCCAATCAGCAGAAAGGAGCTCAGAACGATTCTCCCCATCAACCACGGGCCAACCTCCTAGCAACAAAAAAGCGACTCCTCCCAAAAGAAGAGCCGCAACCAGCATATATCAGAAAGAACCGTTCCAACGCCAAACCGCCCTCACAACCAAGGCGGGCAGGAGCGAAGCGACTGCCATACGGGATAGAACCCAACTGAGGTCCCGTTGTGCGGGAGCCCCGGGGAGGGCAAATATATAAGGTCGATCGCGAGTTCCGCACGAGCCGGAGAGCACTTAATGTGCTCTCCGTGCGAGTCAGGACTGTCCGAGCAGGCGACCTTATATATTTGCCCTCCCCGGGGCTCCTCGCCCGAACCCCTCAGCTAGTTCTTGAGCGAGTTCAGCGGTGCCGGGAAGCGTCCACCACGGTGGGCAAGCACGGTGCCGGCGTTGGGGTTCACCGGCATGATGGGCGCACGGCCGAACAGACCGCCGTACTCGACGCAGTCGCCCACGCCCTTGCCGATGGCAGGAATCACGCGGACGGCCGTGGTCTTGTTATTGATGACGCCGATGGCCATCTCGTCGGCGATGATGCCGGCGATGGTCTCGACCGGGGTGTCGCCGGGGATGGCGATCATGTCCAGGCCAACGGAGCACACGCAGGTCATGGCCTCGAGCTTCTCGAGCGAGAGCGCACCGGCCTCGACGGCGGCGATCATGCCGGCGTCCTCGGACACGGGGATAAAGGCGCCGGAGAGACCGCCCACGCTGGAACTGGCCATGACGCCGCCCTTCTTGACGGCATCGTTGAGCATAGCGAGCGCGCAGGTCGTGCCGGGGCCACCGCAGGTGCCCACGCCGATGATCTCGAGGATACGGGCAACGGAGTCGCCGATGGCAGGCGTGGGAGCCAGCGACAGGTCGACAATGCCCTTCTCGACACCCAGACGATGGGCGGCCTCGCGGCTCATGAGCTCGCCGGCGCGGGTGATCTTAAAGGCGGTCTGCTTGATCTTCTCGGCGACCTCCATCATCGATGCGGAATCGGGCAGCGTCTCCAGGGCTGCGGCCATAACGCCGGGGCCCGAGACGCCTACGTTGATGACGGCGTCGGCCTCGCCACCGCCGTGGACGGCGCCCGCCATAAACGGAGAGTCCTCGACCATGTTGGCAAAGCAGACAAACTTGGAAGCGCCGACGGAATCCTGGTCGGCCGTGAGTTTGGCGGCGTCGATGATGGTCTGGGCGGCCATAAGCACGGCGTCCATGTTGATACCGGCGCGCAGGCTGGCGACGTTGACGCTGGAGCAGACGCGGCTCGTGGTGGCGAGCGCCTGGGGGATGGACTGGATGACGCGGCGGTCGGCGTCGCCGATGCCCTTCTGGACGAGTGCGGAGAAGCCGCCCAGGTAATCGATGCCGAGCGTCTCGGCCGCGCGGTCGAGGGCATGCGCGATGGGGGTGAGGTTCTCATCCTTGCAGCATGCGGCGATCTGCGCCACCGGGGTGACGGAAACGCGCTTGTTGACGATGGGGATACCGTACTCGCGCTCGAGGTTCTCGGCGGTCTCGACCAGATGCTCAGCCGTGTGCGTCACGTGGTCGTAGATCTTCGTGCACATGCGGTCGAGGTTCTCGTCACCGCAACCCATGAGCGAAACACCCATGGTGATGGTCCTGATGTCGAGGTTCTGCTCCTCAACCATGCCGCGGGTTTCCGCGATTTCTGCGGGCGTGATCGCCATCCTTGCGCTCCTATCTGCCAAAACGAGCATAGTCTTTTCTATTCTAACGTGCCGCACGTGCCAAGTGGCGCGTGCGGCACGTTTTGGTGCTCGGTTGTTTCCGTTGTGTTACTGCCCAAAGACCTCTTCGGCGATACGAGCGCTTTCGGCGGCGTCCTTGGCGTAGTAGTCCGCGCCGATCTGCTTGGCGTATTCGGGGGTGAGTACGGCGCCACCTACGATGATCTTGACGCCCGGAACCTCGGCATGGAGCAACTTGATGGTCTCCTCCATGGCCACGACGGTGGTGGTCATAAGCGCCGAGAGGCCGACGAGCTTAATGTCGCGCTCCTTGACGGTCTTGAGTACCTCCTGCGGATCTACGTCGCGACCCAGATCAAAGACGGTGTAGCCGTAGTTGTCGAGCAGCATTTTGACGATGTTCTTGCCAATGTCGTGGATGTCGCCCTTGACGGTGGCCACGCAGATCTTGCCCTTGTCGGCAATCTCGCCGGCGGGCATCAGCTGCTTGATGGTGTCGAAGCCCACGCGCGCGGCCTCGGCCGAGGCCATGAGCTGCGGCAGGAAGAACTTGCCCTGGTCAAAGAGGACGCCCACCTCGTCGAGGGCGGGGATAAAGTGATTGTTGATGAGGTCCATGGCGTCGTGGTCTGTCAGCAGACGCTCGGTCTCGGCAGCGATCTCGCCTTTGCGGCCCGAGACGACCATTCGACGAATCGGGTCGTCGCTGCCGTCAGTGCCGGCGGTGCCAGCAGCAGGCGTGGCATCACTCGATGCAGCCTGAGCCGCTGCCGGGTTGGCGGCGATCTTGTACGGATCGGTCCAGCCGGCGTAGCGCTCGATGTATCCGGTCGAGCCCTCGTCTTCAACGCTCAGGACGCGATAGCTGTAGACGGTATCCATAAAGCGCTTGGAACCCGGGTTCATGATGGGGGCGTCCAGGCCCGCGCCGAAGGCGGCGGCCAAAAAGACCGAGCCCAGCAGCGGGCGGGCAGGCAGGCCAAAGCTGATGTTCGACACGCCGAGCGCGCATTTGACGCCCAGACGCTCCTTGCACAGGGACATGGCGCGCAGGATCTGCTCGGCCTGGCGTTGATTGGTCGAGGCGGTCATGACCAGGCAGTCGATGAGGATGCGGTCCGGTCCGATGCCGTAGCGGGCAGCCTCGGCCACGATGCGCTCGGCGATGGCGAAGCGGGCCTCGGCGGTATCGGGGATGCCGCCTTCGTCGAGCGTGAGGCCGACAACGTTGGTGCCGTAGTGGGCGACCAGCGGAAAGATCTCATCCATGATCTGCTGCTTGCCATTGACCGAGTTGATGATGGGCTTGCCGGCGTAGCGGCGCACGGCGGCCTCGACGGCTGCAGGATCGGTGGAGTCGATCTGTAGCGGCAGCAGCGTGGAACCTTGGAGCTGCTCGGTCGCTTGCTGGATGACCTTGACCTCGTCGATCTCGGGCAGGCCCACGTTGACGTCCAGGATGTCGGCGCCCTGTTCCTGCTGGCTGATGCCCTGGCTCACGACGTAGTCCAGGTCGCCGTCGCGCAGGGCCTGCTGCAGGCGCTTTTTGCCGGTGGGGTTGATGCGCTCGCCGATGACGGCGATTTTGTGGCCGTCGCAGGGGAGGTCCACCACGGTCTGGGCGCTCGTGACCGACATGCTGGGCTTGCGGTGGCGCGGACTGGGCGTGTGGTTATCGATAAGCGTGCGCAAGGCCGCCATGTGCGTCGGCGTGGTGCCGCAGCAGCCGCCCACGACGCTCACGCCGTCGGCGATCATGCCGGCGACGGCCTCGGCGTATTCGGGTGCCTGGATATCAAAGACGGTGTTGCCGTCGTCGTCCACATGGGGGAGTCCTGCATTGGCCTGCACCATAACGGGCTTGTCGGTAACGGTGAGCATACGTGCGGCGAGTCCCCGGAGCTCGGCCGGTCCTTGGCTGCAGTTGATGCCCAAAACGTCGGCGCCGATGGCGTCGAGCGTGATGGCGGCCACCTCGGGACTCGTGCCCAGAAACGTACGGCCGTCTTCCTCAAAGGTCATGGTGGCAAAGACGGGCAGGTCGGAGTTTTCGCGGCAGGCGAGGACGGCCGCCTTGATCTCGGCAAGGTCGGTCATGGTTTCGATAATAAAGAGGTCCACGCCCGCGGCGACGCCGGCGCGCACTTCCTCGGCAAAGAGGTCATAGGCCTCGTCGAAGCTGAGGGTGCCTAAGGGACGAAGCAGCGCGCCGATGGGGCCGATATCGCCGGCGACGTAGCGGGCGCCGGCCTCGCGGGCGCAGGTGACGGCCGCGGCAAAGACGTCTGCCACGGTGGCGGCACCGTCGAGCTTGTGGGCGTTGGCGCCAAAGGTGTTGGCGGTGATCACGTCACAGCCGGCCTCGACATATTGACGTTGGATATCGGTGATAACCTGGGGCTCCTCAAAGTTGAGCAGCTCGGGCAGGGCGCCGGCCTTCATGCCGGCCGCTTGCAACATGGTGCCCATGCCGCCGTCGAACAGCAGGTGCCCCGTGCCCTCGATGGCGGCACGCAGGCGATCGTCCTTAATGCGCAGATCGTCGATCGTGCGCGTCTTGTACGTGGCACCGTTGCGACGTGCGGCATCAACGGGTGCCGCCAATGCAGCGCCGTCAGAATCATGAGTGATAAGCGGAGTAAACATCGAGGGCTCCTAATGGCTGGAATAGCAGGTGGTGTGGGCGGCGCGGAAGCGGCAGTGCTCGCGCATGCGGCAGATATTGCAGGTGGGGCGGCTCTGGGCGTCGTGGACTTCGCCGTCGAATAGGCCGATCACCGCGGTCACGCTTTTGGTGGGCATGAGCAGGCTGGTGGGTGTGACGGTAAGCCCGATGAGCCGCGTGGCGTTGAGCGCATTGACGATCGAGCGCTGGGCCGAGAGCGGGCAGTCGCCGTAGCCGGGACTAAAGCGCCAGTTGCCGGCGAGCCCATGAACGGCGGCGTCCGTCTTGATCTGCTGGTCCATTTGCTCAACGGCGGCTTCCACGTAAGCGGAGCACGCGGCGTCGAGCACGGCGCCCTCCAGGGGATGTTGGGCTCCCGTGGTGCGCAGGCGACGCTCGGCGTCCATGCCGAGGGTGCATGCCATGAGCGCGGCAAAGCGGGCATCTTTGAGATGTCGATAGATATCGCGACCTCGCAGCTCAACGTTGGTGCCGACCAAGCGAATGCAAGGCTCACTTTGTTCGTCCACGCCCGTGGCATCGACGGCAAACACGCGGCGCACGCCACGGGGCTCAATGTCAAGTTCCAGACGCTCGACCACAAGCTCAATACGTCGTGACAGCTCGGGCTCGATCTGCTGGCCGCCGTAACCCAGATACCGCAGCATCTCGGCACGGTCGACACGGGGATGGCGCGCAGCATCGACACGGTAAAGCGCCGGCGACGCAAGGTCGGCCGGCACTTCGACAGCGGTTGTATCGATGTGCGGTTTTTCCATTACCCCAGGCGCTCCATAATGGTCGCGGCGATCGCAGGACGGTTCATAGTGTACAGGTGCAGGCCGTCGGCGCCGTGCTCCTTGAGGTCGCAAAGCTGGCGGGCGGCATAATCTACACCGGCCGCCTGCAGGCTCTCGGGGTCGTTCTCGTATTTGGCGAGAATCTTGATGACGGGGGAGGGCAGCGACGCGCCGCACATAAAGACCATGCGGCTGATCTGCGACTTGCCCATAAACGGCATGATGCCCGCGGTAATGGGCACGGTGATACCCGCTTTATCGGCAAGCTCGCGGAAGCGGTAGAAGCACTCGTTATCAAAGAAGAGTTGCGTCACAAAGAAGCTTGCGCCGGCGTCCTGCTTTTGCTTGAGGTGTTCGACCGAGAGGTTGAGGTCCTCACAGGCAATGTGGCCCTCGGGGTAGGCTGCGGCGCCCACACAAAAGCCGGCGTCGACGAGCTCGGGGATGAGGTCGCGGGCGTAGGCGTAGTCCGAGGCGGGCTTGTCGTCCTCGGTCGCGCCGGCAGGGAGATCGCCACGCAGGGCCAGGATGTTTTCCACGCCGGCGGTGCGATACTCGTCGATTTTAGCGGCGATATCGGCGTGCGAGCGGCCCACGCAGGTAAGGTGTGCCACCGAGGGTGTATCGAATTCGCTCGTAATCATATGCGCGATGGGGGCGGTGGTGGCACCGTTGCCCGAACCGCCGGCCGAGCAGGTGACCGAGACAAAGCTCGGCGAAAGCTTGCACAGATTGCCTGCCACTTCGCGAGCCGTATCGAGGGTAAGCTCGCCCTTGGGCGGGAACATCTCAAACGAAACGGGTGCGGTGCCCTGGGATGCTGCCTGCTTAAAAACCTCGTCGACGCGCATATCGTGCTCCTCTAGATACGTAATAGTGTGATGTGTTGTAAGGATTCTACAGCACCACTGTGCCACGGCGGAGTTTCACTCGCTATTTGGGGATACCAATCGAAAATGCTTTGCTATCGGCATTCCCTATAACAGGGCGGTCAATCTAGGATGGGGCTATAAAGACTGGTATCCGATGTGAAATACCAGTTAATAGAGCCCCATCTCAAATTGACTACCCTTAAACCATGGGGAAAGGTCTGCAATTTATACAGTTGATTGGCTGTTGAGGGTGGCAACGCCGCCGCGATGCGGTAACCTCATTGATTGGTTTCGCGACAGCAACATAACGGTAATGTTGCGGAAACACGGCGAGTCTAAGCTATGACTCGTTCGTTAGTAATCAACACCGCTTCTCACGCGGTGCCGATACGAAGGGAGTTCCGTATGGCCGAACTTACTGACCGCTTCGGGACCATGGTGTTCTCGGAGGAAGTCATGAAGGACTACCTCCCCAAGGACATTTGGAAGCGCCTTGCTGCAACCCTCGAGGACGGTGAGCCGCTCGACCTGGATGTGGCCAACGCTGTTGCCCACGCTATGAAGGTCTGGGCCATCTCCAAGGGCGCTACACACTACGCGCACTGGTTCCAGCCGCTTTCGGGCATTACTTCCGAGAAGCACGATAGCTTCCTCGAGCCCAACCACGACGGCACCGCCATTACCAAGTTTACGGGCAAGAACCTCATCCAGGGCGAGCCGGACGCCTCCAGCTTCCCCAACGGCGGCCTGCGTGCCACCTTCGAGGCCCGTGGCTACACCGCTTGGGATCCCACTAGCCCCGCCTTTATCAAGGACGATGTCCTGTGCATCCCCACGGCTTTCTGCTCCTACACGGGCGAGGCCCTGGACAAGAAGACCCCGCTGCTGCGCTCCATGACCGCACTCTCGCGTGAGTCCAAGCGTGTTTTGGCGCTGTTTGGCAAGACCCCCAAGAAGGTCGTTCCTTCCGTGGGCGATGAGCAGGAGTACTTCCTGATCAAGAAGGACGCTTACCGCAAGCGCAGGGACCTGGTCATCACCGGCCGCACCCTCTTCGGTGCTGCCCCCTGCAAGGGCCAGGAGCTCGAGGAGCACTACTTTGGCGCTATCCGCCCCACCGTCTCGGCCTACATGAAGGACCTGGACGATGAGCTGTGGGCGCTCGGCATTCCCGCCAAGACCAAGCACAACGAGGTCGCTCCCTGCCAGCATGAGCTCGCACCGGTCTATGGCGAGGTCAACGAGGCCATCGACCAGAATCTGGTCATGATGGAGAAGATGAAGCTCATCGCCTCCCGCCACGACTTGGTCTGCCTGCTACACGAGAAGCCCTTCGAGGGCATCAACGGTTCGGGCAAGCACAACAACTGGTCGCTTGGCACCGAGTCCGAGAATCTGCTCGATCCGGGCGACACCCCGCTCGACAACCTGCAGTTCATCGTCTTCCTCACCGCGGTGATCGAGGCCGTCGATAACTATCAGGAGCTCTTGCGTGCCTCCGTTGCCTCGGCCGGCAACGATCATCGTCTGGGCGCCAACGAGGCTCCTCCGGCGATTATGTCCATCTTCCTGGGCGACCAGCTTACCGAGGTCGTCGAGAAGATCATCGACGGCAAGGCTTCCGTCCATGCCACGCGCGGCGTGCTCGACCTGGGCGCCGATACCCTGCCCAAGCTGATGCAGGACAACACCGACCGCAACCGCACCTCCCCGTTTGCCTTCACCGGCAACAAGTTTGAGTTCCGTGCCTGCGGCTCCGAGCAGAACGTCTCCGACTCCAACTTGGTGCTCGATGCCGCCGTGGCCAAGTCACTCAAGTCCTTCGCCGACGCGCTTGAGGGTACGCCCGAGGATGAGTTCCAGGACGCTGCGCTCGAGTACTGCAAGAAGGTCCTGACCGACCACCAGCGCATCCTGTTCTCCGGTGACGGCTACTCCGATGAGTGGCCCGTCGAGGCCGAGAAGCGCGGCCTCGCCAACAACAAGACCACGGCCGACGCCCTGCCCGCCTTTGTTTCCGATAAGGCCATCGCACTCTTTGAGGAGACGGGTGTCCTGACCAAGGCCGAGGCCCAGTGCCGCTACGACTGCAAGCTCGAGAAGTACAACAAGCTCATGAACATCGAGGCCACCACGATGGTTCGCGAGGCGCGTCGTACCTATCGCCCGGTCATTACCGCCTATGCCACCAAGGTCGCTAAGGGCCTTGAGACTATTCGTGCCGCCGGTGCTGAGGCTGCCATGCAGTGCGAGCAGAACACGCTCAACAAGCTCTGCAACGGTATCACCGCCATCAACGACTCCATCAAGGCGCTCGACGCCGTGCATCAGAAGGCCGAGTCTCTCGATGGCCAGGAGCAGGCCAACGTGTACGCGCACGAGGTCGTTCCCGCTATGGATTCGCTGCGCGCCGCCGTGGATGCCATGGAGGAGATCGTGGCTGCCGACTACTGGCCGGTCCCGACCTACGACGACATCCTGTTCTACGTGTAGAGCGTAACTGACATATCGTTACGGTATTGAGCCGGGGTCCGCATCATGCGGGCCCCGGTTTTTGTTTGCGAAGGACGCTTTGAAGCCCGTTTTGCCGCCGACTTGCCTAGGTATAAAGGGTTGTGGACAAAAAACGTCAAATATGAGTACTGTCACAAGTCCTGTAGCATTATCTATTTACAAAATATGGGTTGTTACGCAACATATGTCCAAGTACATAGCTGATAAACGCCTGCAATTCTTCCGCCGTAGGACCCCTGGCGTCTAAATCGCCTTCTGATGGCATGAAATCGCTGTTACTAAATTGGTAACAGTACTCATATTTGCTATTTTTTGCCCACAGGCCCTTGGACGACAGTGTGATTTAATGCCCTCGGGGTTCGAATCCCGGCGTTGGGGAAGAAAAAAGCCCGTCGCCGCGAGGGCAACGGGCTTCTCGATTTAAATGGTGCCCCCAGCGGGATGTCCGCGTGCGGCTGACGCCGCCCGCTTTCGCCGCGTCGCTTCGCTCCTTGCGTGCTGCGCTGGAAAACGCTTCGCGTTTCCTCAGCTCCGCACCCTGTCGGGTTCGAATCCCGGCGCATGGGTAGCAAAAAGCCCGCTACCGCGAGGGTAACGGGCTCTTCAATTCAAATGGTGCCCCCAGCGGGATTCGAACCCGCGATATCCACCTTGAAAGGGTGGCGTCCTTGGCCGCTAGACGATGGGGACAGCGGGAAAGAGTATAGCAGACTTTTTTAGCCGTTCACATATCGTTGGCAAACTGAAAAACCACCACAAAGGAGTAGGCTTCTATTCCGATTTTCAAATATCTCAATCTGTAACATCTGGGCGGGCAAATCGGCTCTATCTGTTACAGATTGAGACAAACCGTTGGGACGGGTCAAAACCGCCACAAAGGTGTCTATCCCTTTGTGGCGGTTGGGGCGTTAGGGGAGGAGCTTCATGGCGGCGTCGTGGGCGGCGTGCTCGTAGGTGTCGTCGAGGGGTTTGAGCGGCAGCAGGGCTGTGGCCTGCGCATCGCCGCGGCGCTCGAGGGCGTGCGCGATCAGCCAGTCGGCGAGTTCGGGGTTCTTGGGCAGCGCCGGCCCGTGCAGGTACGTGCCGATGACGCCCTTGTAGATCAGACCCTCAAGGCCATCATCGCCGTTGTTGCCGGTGCCCGTGACGACGGACGTTCCGAGCGGCTTGGCCTCTGCATCGAGCAGGGTGCGGCCGCCGTGGTTCTCGAATCCCACAAAGGGCTCGGGTGCCAGGTCGGTCCTGACGGCGACGTTGCCGATCAGGCGATCGGAGCCGCGTACGGTTTCGGCGGCAATGACCCCCAGACCCTCGATGCGATCCTCGCCCATATAGTACGAACGGCCGAGCAACTGATAGCTGCCACAGATGGCAAGCAGTGTGCCGCCGTCCTCAACATAGGCCGCGACCTTGTCTTTTTGGGCGAGCAGCTCGTGTGCCACGGCTAGCTGGTCGCGGTCAGAGCCACCGCCCATCATGACGATGTCGGCGTCGGTGAGATCGAGCGACTCGCCCATACGGACCTCGTCTACACGCGCGGGAATGCCACGCCAGGCGCAACGGCGCTCGAGCGCGATAACATTGCCGTCGCCGTAGAGGTTAAGGGCATCGGGATACAGGTAGACGATGCGCAGCGGGCGCGAAAGCTCGACTGGCGCGATACCGACAGGAAGAGCGCTGCCGTCGGCACGGGCTACGGCGCGCCCAGCAACAGCGTCGGCGGTGGCGCCTTTCAGCCCGTCGAGCTCCTTGACCAGCGGCGGGAAGGCCGTGTAGTTGGCGACGGCGTAGAAGGTGTCATCGGCGGCCTCGTCTGCCACGGCGCCAATTGCCTGCGCGACGTCCGAGATAATCGCGGCATCGATGCCGGCGTACTTGAGGCGCACCTGCATGTCGTGCGCGCGCGTGCCTCCGGCAAAGGCGACAAGACCCGGCGTGTCGGCGATGCGCTCAAAGTCGACGTCGTAGATCCACGATACATCGTGGCCGTCGGCATCGTTATCGTTGAGGAAGAAAGCGCAGAGTCTGCCGCCTGCCGTCTTGATGGACTGGATTTGTCGATCGAAGCCTACGGGATTCTTAGCCAGGTTGGCCTCGACGGTGCGGCCGGCGATATCCCAGCGGCCCATGCGTCCGCCGGCGGGGACGTAGGCATCGAGCGTGGGCTGCAGGTGCGCCGTATCCACGCCTAACTCATGTGCGGCAAAGAATGCAGCGGCAACGTTGTAGACCATGTACAGGCCGTTGTAACGCGTGACGATGTGTGCGGCTGGCGCGCTGGAATCAGATCCAAACACCAGGTCAAAACCATAGCCGTCGCAGCCGAGCTCCACGCCCGTCACGCGACGGACAAGCGCAGGGCGGGCCCAGCCGCACGAGGGGCAATGGTAGGCGCCGAGCTGGCCGTATTGCACGTAGTCATACTCCAGCGGCGCGTTGCACTGTGAGCAAAAACGTGAGTCGCTAATACGGTCGGACTCGGTGTTGGTGGCGCCGTCGATGCCAAAGGCAATACTCGCGTTGGGAACGCGCGCGGCAATCGAGGCGCACAGCGGGTCGTCGGCGTTGTAGATAAGCGTTGTTGTCGGCGAGAGCTCCAACGCATGGGCGATGACCTCCTGGGTGTGATCGATCTCGCCATAGCGATCCAGCTGGTCGCGGAACAGGTTGAGCAGCACAAAGTACGTCGGCTTGAGCTTGGGCAGAACGCGCACGGTGTAGAGCTCATCGCATTCAAAAACGCCCACGCGCTTGCCGCTGTCAGCGTGCTTAAGGCCGCCGCGGGCCTCGAGCAGAGCACCTACCACACCAGGCTCCATATTGTTGCCGGCGCGGTTGCATACCACGGTGGCGCCGCTGGCGGCAACGGCGTCGGCGATGAGGTTGGAGGTGGTGGTCTTGCCGTTGGTGCCGGTAATCACCACACTGCGGTCGACCAGGCTCGCGAGGTTGCTTAGCAGCTCGGGGTCGATCTTCATGGCGATACGGCCGGGGAGTACGCCGCCCTGGCGCTTAAGGACAGAGCGCAGCCCCCAGCGGGCGATATCGCTCGAGGTGCAGGCGAGAGATGAGCGGAGATTCATGAAGCCGTTCCTAACGTAGATGACATAGTCGGGGGGGGGGGGGGAATCGCACCGCTAGAAACCGTAGCGGCGCGCAAATTCCTGGGCAAGCTGCGACACGTCTTCGCAGGCATTGGCCCAGGGGGCAAAGTCGGGGGTGTCCGAGATAATGCCGTCCGCTTCCCAAACGGCCTGGTGCGAGAGGTCCCAGGGGTCGCGCGGCTCGGGTCGGCAGGGAAGGTACGGTGTCTGGTACATGGGGTTCAGTAAGAAGAACGCACCGCCCTCGCAACGGTTGGCAAACTCACGCAGCGCGCGTGTCGCCGGGCGCATCTTGTTTGTTTTGAACAGCAGAATCGTGCGGGCGAGCAGATACCAAGGAGAGTTCTCGAGCGCGTCAGCCCCGATCTCTTCCTCGAGCTGGTGGGCCAGGGCAAAAAAGCCGTCCTGGTCTTCCAGGCGAGCGAGGGCGAGCAACACGGTGCCTGCGGCTCGGGTGGGATAGCCTTCTGCCTTAAGGACGCGGCGGGCGTAGTTGGCGGCAGCGCGGTAGCGGGCGCTCGCCATGCACAGTTGCGAGATGGCCTCGAGTGTGTGAAGCCACCCGATAAGAGCCGGCTCGCTCACGGTAAGGTCTGCTGCGGTGACACCATCGGCCAAAACATTATTGGCCCAGTAGTGCGGGGCTTCCATGTCGAACCCGGGCACGCTTTGCTGCAGGTAATCGGCCGTGGTCGCCTCGAGCTTCATCAGGTCGCCCAGGCAGGCGTCGACGGGCGTGTCCGCCAAAATGATGGCGAGCAGCTGGGCATCGAGGACATGCGCATCGATGCGGACGATCTTGAGCAGCTCATCACGCATATCGTCGAACAGGTGATTGCGCGTCTGCTCAAACTCCTCGTCGCTGCCCATGTCCTCGATGCGATGGAGCTCGTCGAGCAGGTGGCGATGAACACCGGCATAGGACAGCAGTGCCTGGGCATGCTCGGTCTGCGCATACTTATGAGGGTTGACGCTTACGTCGTTATGGACAAGCTCGCGTGCTGCATCGGTGAGCTCGGGGTGCGACGCCAGATAGGTGCGCTCCAGGTAGGCGGGGATGTAGACGCTCGGATCCATTAGAGGTCTCCTCCCTTAAACGGCAAACCCTGCTCGGCCGCCCGCAGTATGCGCTCATCGATTTGGGAACGCACGATATCGTTGGTGGCGACCCAGGCGGCAAAGCTGGCGTTGTCGGGGGCGCCCAGGCCCTCCTGCAGTACCGGCGTCGCCTCGGACAGCGCGAGGACAAGCTCGTCGGTGGAGCCCGCACCCACGTTGACGCGGGCATAGACGCCATCGGGAAACTCGGTTTGGAAGTAGAGCGCTTCGGCTGCGTGTGGACACGAGCGCGCAAGGATGCGCAAGTAGTGTTCGGCACCCTCGTAGTCCAGCTCGCGCCAGGCAGCGCTCATCAGCGCGATGAGCGTCCACGGGTCCAAGTCACGCTCCGCATCTTTGGGACGGCGGCGCAGCGGGGTATTCGCGAGATAGGGTACGGAGTGGGCAGAGCGAAAGCGCTTGAGCTCCTCGGCGGGGTATTCGAGCTTTGCCATGGCGAGCATCGCGGTGTGGCGGACACCAGCGGGGTCGTTGGGCGCAAAGTCCAAGCTGCGGTTTGCGGCTTCGAGCGACATGCGATAGCGGCCGCTAATGAGGGCGCGTGACGCAAGGGCGGCAAGCCAGCGCAGGTAGGGTCGGCGCATAAGATCGCCAGCGGCCTCGCGCTCGTAGGGGTCCTGCGCCGAGGCGGTCTTGAGCGCCAGATCGTGCTCCACCTCGTCGCACTTGGACACCAGATACTGCACGTATTCCTCGTTGGAGCCGGCGGTGAGGGCGGTCAGCATGCGCTGAGCGTCCCAGTTGGTCGGGTCGAGCGCGGCTGCCTCGCGGAGCATGTTCTCGGCAGCTGCCTCTTCTTGCTCTGCCTGGGTATCGTCAGGGATAAAGGGAATGCGGTAGTCGACAGCCTCGACCACCTTGGCAATGAGGTGCCCGGCGCGGTCGCGGTCGTGCACGATGAGCGGTGCGGGGTTGCGGGTGAATTGTTCCATCAGACGCTCTACGGCGGCACCGTCGGTGAGCGGGATATTGTCGCGGCGCAAGGCCTCAAGAACGAGGCGATGGCAATCCTCTTGAATGGGATCGAATGCCATGGGGCCTCCTTTGCTGCGGTTAGGGTTCAAATGTTTCTATATAAGGTTCTAGTTTACCCGCATGTGGCACACCGGGGGTGCCGCACTTGGACTTGCACCTTTGCACCACGAAGACGGATGTCGCACAAATGTCGGCACCTTGGACGACCGAGTGGTATCACGGTGCCGCAAACGGTCGATTTTTGGCGGCGAACGGTGCATATTTTGGAGGGGCACGGTCCTGCCCGGGATATGTAGTCAACCTTGATAAAACGTTTGCCCAGCTTGGGAGTATGAATGCCGCACAAGGGTCTTCAGGGATAGAAAAAACGTTTCATCATTGGCGGCTTTAGGTGAATAACTGACCAACCAGAACGGTAAAATAGTGTTTGTCTGAGCGTTGAGACGTTTAGACATCGCGCATTGTCATCGCCGGCAACGCGCAAACCGGTCCTAACGGAGCCAATTGGGTGCTCCGTTATATACGCAAGTCTAAGAGGGGCTTGTTTAGGAGGCACAGTATGGGACGTTTTACCAATCCTCGCGATCTGTACTTTGGTGAGGGCGCTCGCCACGAGGTGAAGAACCTCAAGGGTAAGAAGGCCATCATCGTTTCTGGCGGCAGCTCTATGCGCCGCGGCGGGTTCCTGCAGGACGTTGAGGCCGACCTCAAAGAGGCCGGCATGGAGGTCAAGCTGTTCGAGGGCGTCGAGTCCGATCCCTCCATCGAGACCGTCATGAAGGGCGCAGCCGCTATGCGCGACTTCGAGCCCGACTGGATCGTTGCTATCGGCGGCGGTTCGCCCATCGATGCTGCTAAGGCCATGTGGGTCTTCTACGAGTATCCCGAGGAGTCCTTCGACAACATCATCCAGCCGTTCAGCTTCCCCGAGCTGCGTCAGAAGGCTCACTTCTGCGCCATTTCCTCTACCTCCGGCACTGCTACCGAGGTCACCGCATTCTCCGTCATCACGGATTACGAAAAGGGCATCAAGTACCCGCTGGCCGACTTCAACATCACCCCTGATGTCGCCATCGTCGACCCCGAGCTCACCTACACCATGCCCGCCAAGCTGTGCGCTCACACCGGCATGGATGCTCTGACCCACTGCATGGAGGCCTACGTTTCCACCTGCGCCTCTATGTTCACCGACGCCAACGCTCTGCACGGCATCCGCGAGATCGTCGAGTGGCTGCCCAAGTCCTATGCTGGCGACCATGAGGCCCGTCAGCACATGCACGAGGCTCAGTGCATCGCCGGCATCGCCTTCTCCTCGGGCCTGCTCGGCATCGTTCACTCCATGGCTCACAAGACCGGTGCTGCCTTCGAGAACGGCCACATCATCCACGGTGCCGCTAACGCCATGTACCTGGGCAAGGTCATCCAGTGGAACTCCAAGGATCCCCGTGCTGCCGAGCGTTACGCTTACGTGGCCAAGGAGATCCTGCACCTTCCCGGCGAGACCAACGAGGAGCTCATCGCTGCGCTCGTCCAGAAGATCCGCGACCTCAACGACCAGCTCAACATTCCGCAGTCCATCAAGGATTACGCGAATGGTGGCGTGAAGGTCGACGCCGAGAACCCGCAGATGGTTTCCGAGGAGGAGTTCCTCGCCAAGCTGCCCGAGATCGCCGCGAACGCCGAGCAGGACGCCTGCACGCCCGAGAACCCGCGTGAGACCAAGGCTGCTGACTTCGAGAAGATCCTCAAGGCCTGCTACTACGACACCGACATCGATTTCTAATCGACTCTTGTTATCGTAACGAGGGGCTCCGCACGTATCCGTACGGAGCCCCTTTCTTTTTAATTATTAGAGAATGGGATAAAAATGGCTGCAATCTTCAATAGCCCCAGTAAGTATATCCAGGGTCCGGATGAGCTGGCCAAGCTCGGCTCCTATGTCGAGCCGCTCGGCGCTAAGGCCCTCGTCATCGTGACGCCTTCGGGCAAGAAGCGCGTCGGTGCCAAGATCGAGGGCGGCTTTGCCGAGGCTAAGGCCGAGCTGCTGTTTGAGGACTTTAACGGCGAGTGCTCCAAGGGCGAGGTCGATCGCCTGGTTGCGCTCGCTCGCGACAACGGTTGCGACATCATCGTCGGCGTCGGTGGCGGCAAGATCCTCGACACCGCGAAGGCCGTCGCCTATTACCTGGAGTCCCCGGTTATCATTTGCCCCACCATCGCTTCGACCGATGCACCGTGCTCGGCACTTTCGGTGCTCTACACCGATGACGGCCAGTTCGACAAGTACCTCTTCCTTAAGGCAAACCCCAACATTGTCCTGATGGATACGACGGTTATCGCGGCGAGCCCGGTGCGCCTGACGGTTTCCGGTATGGGCGATGCGCTCGCAACCTACTTTGAGGCCCAGGCGACGCATGATGCCGACGGTGGTACTTGTGCCGGCGGCAAGGGCGGTATGGCTGGTCTGGCGCTCGCCAAGCTCTGCTACGAGACGCTTATGGCCGATGGCGTGAAGGCCAAGGTCGCGCTGGAGAAGGGTGCGCTCACGCCTGCCGTTGAGCACATCATCGAGGCAAACACGCTGCTTTCGGGCATTGGCTTTGAGAGCTCGGGCCTTGCTGCTGCTCATGCCATCCACAATGGCCTGACGATGCTGCCCGAGTGCCACGGCATGTATCACGGCGAGAAGGTCGCCTTTGGCACTATCGTCCAGCTGGTACTCGAGGATGCCCCGACCGAGAAGCTCGAGGAAGTCTTGGGCTTCTGCATTGAGCTGGGCCTACCGGTCACGATGAAGGAGCTGGGCGTTGCCGAGGTTACGCGCGAGCAGGCCATGATTGTTGCCGAGGCCGCCTGCGCGCCCGAGGACACCATGTGCAACATGCCGTTTGAGGTGACGCCCGAGATGGTCGCAAACGCCATCCTGGGTGCCGACGCGCTGGGCCACTACTATCTCATGGATGAGTAAATCAAGCTAAGGAAGGGGCAAAGCCAGCAGATGGCTTTGCCCCTTTTTGCTATGGTGCAAAGGGGTCAGGTTGCTTTGCACCAATTGTTGTTGATGAAAGGGCGGATTCTCGTATGGCGCTTCCCATGGTTTATGGCGGTCCCGGTCGGTATGTTCAGGGGCCGGGTGAGCTCTCGCGTCAGGGCAGGTATTTGTCATGGTTGGGCTGCGCTGCCTATGTCCTGTTTGACCAGGGCACCGAGGATCGGCTGTGCAGGCAGATCGTCGATGGATTTCTGGACGAAGATCTAAGCGAGCCATTCTTTAAGATCTATAACGGTCCGTGTACGGAAGAGGCCGTTGTAAAAATGGCTAAGGAAGCCCGGGCTGAGTATTGCGACATGGTGGTGGGTATTGGCGGCGGCAAGATGCTCGATATCGCCAAGGCCGTTGCGTTTTATGCCGAGCTGCCGTTGTGCGTATGCCCCACGGCAGCTTCGATGGACGGTCCGTGCAGCGAGATTTCCGATGCCGATCTGCAGAGTGTTGCAAATGCGGTCTTTAGAAACGAGCGTAACATGGCCAACGAGCAGGTCAAGGTGACCAAACAAAAGCTCGTGCAGCTCATGTGCGAGGCATAGCTTGGCGCTTGATTGACCTTGTGCAATCGAGGCGGCGATAGGCCATAGACTATTTGCCGCAAAGATGCTCCGCGTGTAATTTGCCCGAGGCATGGGCCGATAGCGTATCATTATCTCTTGCTTGTTTGCACTGCTCAGGGAGGGGCCGCGCATGGCGCAGGAACACGATCTGTTTGATGACATTATCGAGATCAGCAAGGGTTTCGACTTTCTTAAAAACCCGCTTGGCGGTGTGACCGATGCACTCGATCCGTCGGCGCCGCAGTGGAATCCTGCCGACTACAAGGAGCGTCCGCGCGGTAACACCATTCCGTGCCTGACCTGCAAAAACGAAAAGAGCGGCTGCACCGCGTGCATGGACGTGTGCCCGGTCAACGCTATCGAGGTCGAGGAAGACGCCATCGAGATCCTCGACTCCTGTCGCAAGTGCGGCCTGTGCGCCGCTGCCTGTCCGACCGAGGCAATCATCTCGCCGCGCTTGGCGCCCAAAAACCTGTATGACGATATCGTCTCTGCTGCTACGAGCCACGAGACCGCCTACGTCACCTGCACACGCGCCCTTAAGCGCATGCCGCGCGAAAACGAGGTCGTTGTTGCCTGCGTGGGCGATATTACGGCAGAGACTTGGTTTTCGGTGCTGGCCGACTATCCCAACGTGAGTGTGTATTTGCCGCTGGGTGTGTGCGATAAATGCCGCAACACCGGCGGTGAGGATATTCTGGGCGAGGCGATTGCGAAGGCCGAGGAGTGGTCCGGCACGGGTATGGGCCTGGAGGTCGACCCCAAGAGCCTCAAGTGCCATAAGCGCCGCGAGTACGAGCGCAAGGAGTACATGGAAAAGATCGCCCGCACCACGGGCCTGACGGTGACCAAGCTCAATCCGGCGACGGCGGCGCTGGCCTCGGTGACGCAAAAGCTCAAGGCCCATCGCCATCAGATTACCCAGCTGGAGCGCACGCTCAACACCATGTGCGGCACCACGACGACCAAGCGTCGCCGTTCGCTCACGCACGGGCGCCAACTGGTGCTCTCGACGTTGCAAAACCACCCCGAGCTTGCCCAGAACATGCAGGTGAGCACGCCGGAGTGCGATTTTGACAAGTGTACGTCGTGCGGCGAGTGCGTCAACGTGTGCCCCACGTTTGCCTGCGATTTGGTGGGAAGCGGTCGCTTTGCACTGGAGTCCACGTATTGCCTAGGTTGCGGAGCCTGCGTCAAGGTGTGCCCCGAGCATGCGCTTAAGTTGGTTGAGCATGATGCATCCAACCTGGTCGTCGTCGATCCCGAGGCCGAGGAAAAGGCCGCCCAGAAGGCGAAGGCTCACGAAGAAGCTGAGAAGGTCAAGGCCGAAGCAAAGGCCAAGCTCGACAAGATGCTCGACCAGGTGGAGAAGCTCGCGGACTAGCTAAAAGAGCGTACATGATGGCCGGTGGGACAGGTATTGCCCCGCCGGCCAAAAAAGTTGCGGTGGAATAGTTCCTGTTTTGCCCTTAAGCTGGCCATTCTAGGAACTATTCCACCGCAACTAATAGATGGTTAGCCCATGCTGCTCTGATGGGTCTCGCTGCCGTTATTGCGGCGGGTGACCGTTTCGTGGAGTAAAAAGAAGCTGGGAACCTGCTTTGTCTCGGTGTATTCCATAAGGATGCCGTCGGCGTTGTAGGTCTGTCCGCGTACAACGGCGAGTGCGTTAAAGTCGTCGAGATCGAGCACGCGTGCATCCTCGGGCGTGGGATGTTCAATCGTTACATCGCGTTTGCCCGTGGCAATCTTAATGCCAAGGCCTTCTTCGAGGTAACGATAGATCGAGTCGTTGACAATCTCGGGTGTCAGCCCCGGTACCTGTGAGCTTAGGTAATAGGAGTCGTCGGAGCACACGGCCCGTCCGTCTGCATAACGGATGCGTTTGGCACGCGTGAGCTCACAGCCTTCAGGAAACCCGGTAATCTTGGAGAGCGCCTTGTTGCAGACGAGGAGCTCAAAGACAGTGGTAACCGTTTTGAGCTCAAAGCCTCGGCTGGCTGCGATTTCCTTAAAGGTCTCGAGTCCGCCGCCACCACGATTCGTCTCGTCACTGATGTTGCGAATGACGCGCATGCCTTTGCCTTGCTGGGGGAGCACGTAGCCATCTGCCGCAAGCATCGAGATGGCGCGACGGACCGTCATGCGCGAACAGCCAAACAACTGTGTGAGTTCAGTCTCCGAAGGCAGATAGCTTAGATATGCGTATGTGCCGTCGTCAATTGACTGCTTCACGTTGTCATAAATGGTTTGGAAGATGGCTCGCGCCATGACGGTCTCCTAGAGCTGAGCGCGCGAGCGGTGGATGAGGACTGCTCGCGCAGGTGTCGATCGATTTACTTGCTGGGGTCGATTATATATTTACCCATGGCACGCAGAGCTGGGTCTGACAGGATGGCGCCGAGTTCGTCGAGGGAAGCCACCTTGGCGACCATCGAGGATACGTCGAGCCTGCCAGAGTCGATGAGCTCGAGCGCGCGACGCTGCGTATAAGGGTTGATGTAGGACGAGGTAAGCACAAGCTCCTTCTGGAAGACCTCGAAGGGCTTGACAGTGATTGTCTCATCGGGCTTGGTGAGGCCGAACATCATGACCGTAGCCTTGTGGCCGGCGATCTGGATGGCCTGCTCGATGGTGACGGGCTTGCCAACACACTCGATAACGACATCGACGTTGCCGACGCCCTCCTGCTTCAGGCGGGCCGGGACGTCCTCGTGGATGGAATCAATGGCCAGGTCGGCGCCGAGTTTGAGCGCAACCTCGCGCTTGCCTTCGACAGGCTCGAGCAAGACAACCTTGGTGGCGCCGGCGTTTTTAGCAAGCTGCATCATGAGCAGACCGATCATGCCGCCGCCGATAACGACAACTGTGCTGCCGGGCTTGATGTTGCACATATCGATGCCGTGCAGGCAGCAGGCGACGGGCTCGGTCATGGCACCCTGCTCAAAGCTGGTGTGATCGCCCAACTTGTAGACTTGCTGCATATCGACGGAGCAGTACTCGGCAAAGCCGCCGTTAACGGTGGTGCCGTAACCGGTCATATGCTCGCAGTAGTGGTTGATTCCGTCGCGGCAGGGTTCGCAGCAGCCGCAGGGATGGTTTGGGTCGATGCACACGCGATCGCCCGGTTTAAAGCCAGCGACGTCGCTGCCCACGGCCTCGACAACGCCCGCAAACTCATGACCAAGGATCGTGGGCGGGGTAACGTCGGCCGCGCCCTTGTCGCCTTCATAGATATGCACGTCGGTGCCGCAGACGCCGCAAGCTTTGACGTTGATCAGAACGTCGCGCTTGCCCACGGCCGGCTTTGCCGATTCCTCGACTCTGAGGTCGTGCTTTCCATAGAAGACCGCGCTTTTCATGGTGACTCCTTAACGTGGCGGTGAATATTGTAATGAAGTATAGGCATGTCTACAGGTATAGACAAGCACATCTAGACAAGTTGAAAAGAAATATAATTTGCGGCCATAAGCTATGTTAGATTTAGCAGGCAAAATACTGGACTTATACCGTTTACGGCCAATAATCGACCGCTGACCGAACATAGAAACCGTATCAACTTGTCTAGATAAGTGATATGATAAAAATAGAAGCGCAAGAAGCCGGGGACACGGGCCCACCCGTCCAATTGCACGAGGTACACGCAAACGGCGCGTCTGCGGTCTCGAGTGAAGCCAAAACCGCAGTCGCTCCGAATGAAGAGAGGGGGATTCCCCGTCATGATGCAAAAGATACAACGTTTCGGCGGTGCAATGTACACGCCTGCAATTCTTTTCGCATTTTCCGGAATTGTCGTTGGCCTGGGTACGTTGTTTACCACCGAGGCGATCTTTGGCGAGATGGCCACTGCGGGCCATCTTTGGTTTGATTGCTGGAATGTGCTGCTCCAGGGTGGTTGGACGCTCTTTAACCAGATGCCGTTGCTGTTTTGCGTAGCGTTGCCAATCTCGCTCGCGAACAAGCAGAACGCTCGCTGCTGCATGGAGGCTTTGGCCATCTATCTTACCTTCAACTACTTTGTAAGCACAATCTTGGGGCAGTGGGGCCCTGTCTTTGGCGTCGACTACTCTGTCGAGGCAGGCAGTGGTACTGGTCTTGCCACTATCGCAAGCATCAAAACGCTTGATATGGGCATCATGGGCGCGCTCATTATCTCTGGTATCGCCACGATGCTGCATAACAAGTTCTTCGATACCGAGCTCCCCGAGTGGTTGGGCGTGTTCTCGGGCTCCGTGTTCATCTATATGATCGGTTTCTTCGTTATGGTTCCGGTCGCTCTTATCGCCTGCCTGGTGTGGCCGCATGTTCAGGCTGCTATCTCCGCCTTCCAGGGATTCATCCTTTCCGCCGGTACGTTTGGCGTGGGTGTCTTTGCTTTCTTCGAGCGCGTGCTGATTCCTACAGGCCTGCATCACTTTATCTATACGCCGTTCTATTACGACAACGCGGCGGTCAACGGCGGCATCTTTGCCGCTTGGGCCAACATCCTGCCCCAACTGGCTGCCGATCCGAGCATTGCTCTTAAGGATGCCGCACCCTGGGCTGCCTATACCTGCCCTGGTTGGACTAAGGTCTTCGGCTCGCTTGGCGTCGCCATTGCGTTTTATATGACCGCCAAACCCGAGCGCAAGCAGCGCGTCAAGGCTCTGCTGATCCCGGTCACCCTTACCGCTATGCTTTGCGGTATCACCGAGCCGCTTGACTTTACCTTCCTGTTCATTGCGCCCGGTCTGTTCGTCGTCCACTGCGTGCTCGGAGCGCTCGGCTGCATGGCTCAAAACCTCCTTGGCGTCGTGGGCATCTTCGACGGCGGCATCATCTCGATGCTCTCGTGGGACTGGCTGCCCCTTTGGGCCGCACACGGTCTGCAGTACGCCATCTCCATCCTTGTCGGTCTGTGCTTTACCGCTCTTTGGGTCGTGGTCTTCCGTTTCCTGATCGTCAAGTTCGACTTTAAGACCCCCGGTCGCGAGGATGACGATGTTGAGGTCGAGCTCAAGTCCAAGGCCGACTACAAGCAAAAGCAGGGCGGTGCTGGCAAATCGGTCGCCCAGAGTAAAGATGATGAGCGCTTGGTGCTTGCCGAGAACATCCTCGATCTGCTCGGTGGCGCGGATAACATCATCGATGTAACTAACTGCGCTACCCGTCTGCGCGTTAACGTCAAGGACAAGAGCGTCGTTGCACCCGAGGCTTCCTTCAAGGCGATCGGTACGCATGGCTTGGTGGTCCAAGGTCAGTCAATCCAGGTCATCATCGGCCTTACCGTCCCGCAGGTTCGCGAGAAGTTCGAGAGTCTTCTGAAGTTCGAGAGTCTTCTGTAAACCATCGTCCATCGAAACAATCGGCCTTGCAGAGCCGGTATGCACCGCAAGGCCGATTCTAGAGATAAAAAACTCCACTTCTAGGTAACAATTCCAAACCGCGCAAGGCCGCGTGCGGGGACGGATTGAGCAAGCGGCCAGAATGAGGAGGACATCATGTCCAAGAAGAACTATGCCGTGACCATTGCCGGCGGTGGCTCCACCTTTACCCCGGGCATTGCCCTGATGCTGCTCGAGGAGCGCGACCGCTTCCCGGTCAACAAGGTGACCTTCTACGACAACAACGCCGAGCGCCAGGAGACCGTGGCCAAGGCCTGCGAGATCTACTTCCACGAGAACGCCCCCGAGGTTGAGTTTAGCTACACCACCGACCCCGAGACCGCATTCACCGGGACCGATTTCGTCCTTGCTCACATCCGCGTCGGCCTGTACGCCATGCGTGAGCTCGACGAGAAGATTCCTCTCAAGTACGGCTGCGTTGGCCAAGAGACCTGCGGTGCCGGCGGTATCGCCTACGGCATGCGCTCCATCGGTGGTGTCATCGAGATCCTCGACTACATGGAGAAGTACAGCCCCAACGCCTGGATGCTCAACTACTCCAACCCCGCGGCCATCGTCGCCGAGGCCTGCCGCGTGCTGCGCCCCAACAGCCGCATCATCAACATCTGCGACATGCCGATCGACCTCATGGATAAGATGAGCCGTATGTGCGGCATCAAGGATCGTCGCGAGCTGCAGTATAGCTACTACGGCCTCAACCACTTTGGTTGGTGGAGCAAGATCTACGACAAGGACGGCAACGACCTCATGCCGCAGATTAAGGAGCACATGGCTAAGAACGGCTACCTGGACGGCATCGAGCACGAGGCCGGTAAGGAGCAGCATGTCGAGGAGAGCTGGATTCACACCTTCGGCAAGGCCAAGGATGTCTATGCTGTCGATCCCGAGACGATTCCCAATACCTACCTCAAGTATTACCTGTACCCGGACTATGTCGTCGAGACGTCTGACCCCAACTACACTCGCGCCAATGAGGTTATGGACGGCCGCGAGAAGAAGGTCTTTGGCGCTTGCCGCGACATCATCGCCAAGGGTACTGCCAAGGACGGCGGCTTTGAGCCGGATGTACATGCCAACTACATCGTCGACCTTGCCTGCGCACTGGCCGAGAACACGCTCGAGCGCTTCCTGCTGATCGTCCCCAACGATGGCGCTGTGCCCAACTTCGACCCGACGGCCATGGTCGAGGTGCCTTGCATCGTCGGTTCCAACGGCTTTGAGAAGATCTGCCAGGGCCCGATTCCGCAGTTCCAGAAGGGCCTGATGGAGCAGCAGGTTTCCGTCGAGAAGCTCGTTGTCCAGGCTTGGGTCGAGGGCAGCTACCAGAAGCTCTGGCAGGCGCTCACGCTCTCCAAGACCATTCCTTCGGCAAGCGTTGCCAAGCAGATCCTGGACGAGCTCATCGAGGCCAACAAGGATTTCTGGCCCGAGCTTAAGTAAGGACTACTGTCTCGAACCTCACGCATCTCTGCTTCATTTGCGCCGCCGCGGTGTCCGGATTCGCCCGGATGCTGCGGCGGCGCTATACTTATGAGGTTTGAAGTACCTGTACCAAAAGGAGCTGTCGTGTCCCTTTCCATCGGTATCGTGGGCCTGCCCAACGTGGGCAAGTCGACGTTGTTCACCGCGCTTACCAAAAAGACCGGCCTTGCCGCCAACTACCCGTTTGCCACGATCGACCCCAACGTGGGTATCGTCGATGTGCCCGATAGCCGCCTGCAAAAGCTTGCCGACATCGTCAACCCCGGCCGCATTGTGCCGGCTACGGTCGAGTTTGTCGACATCGCGGGCCTGGTGAAGGGTGCCAACGAGGGCGAGGGCCTGGGCAACCAGTTCTTGGCCAACATTCGAGAGACCGACGCTATCTGCGAGGTCGTGCGCTACTTTAAGGACCCCAACGTCATGCGTGAGGTGGGCCGCACGGGCGAGTTCGTCGACCCCGCCGGTGACGCCGATACCATCATGACCGAGCTTATCCTGGCCGACATGGGCACGCTCGAGAAGCAGCTGCCCAAGCTCGAGAAGGAGGCCAAGCGCGACAAGGAGCTCATGCCCAAGTTTGAGGTCGCCAAGCGCCTACTCGCCTGGCTCAACGAGGGCAAGCGCGCCGCGTCCATGGAGATGACCGATGAGGAGCGCGCCGCTGCCAAGGGCCTGTTCCTGCTCACCATGAAGCCCATCCTGTATGTGGCCAACGTAGACGAGGACATGCTCAACGACGATCTGGCGCCCATCGATGGTGTCAAGCCGCTGCCCATCTGCGCCAAGATCGAGGCAGAGCTTTCCGAGCTCGATCCCGAGGACGCCGCCGACTACCTGGAGAGCCTGGGCCTGGAGCAGCCCGGTCTGGACGTGCTCGCTCAGGCCGCCTACAAGCTGCTCGGCCTGCAGTCGTTCTTTACGGCTGGCGAGATGGAGGTCAAGGCCTGGACGGTGCGTCAGGGCGCGACCGCCCCGCAGGCCGCCGGTGTCATCCACACCGACTTTGAGCGCGGCTTTATTAAGGCCGAGGTCATTGGCTATGACGACTACATCGAGCTCGGCGGCGAGCAGGGCGCCAAGGCCGCCGGCAAGCTGCGTATTGAGGGCAAGGACTATGTCATGGCCGATGGCGACGTCGTGCACTTCCGCTTTAACGTGTAAGGACGACGCGCATGTTTAAATATGGCAAAAAAGCCGGCTACATGGGCATCGCGCTGCTGGTGCTTGCAGTGCTTCCGCTGGTGGTAGCGGCGTTTGTGATCCCCAGCATTGGTCCCGAGGTGGCAACGAAGTTTAATGCCGCCGGCGAGGCGACGCGCTGGGGCAAGAGCTACGAGTTGCTGGCACTGCCGGTGCTCAACCTGCTGCTGAGCGTGGCGACGTACTTTACGGCGGGACGCCAGGCTAAAAACAATGATGACTCCGCCGCCATGGCTCGCATCGTGTGCGAGCGCTACCTGCGCAACGGTTGCATCACGGGTGTGTTCCTCAACGTGGTCAACGTTTACTTTATGTACTCTGCGATTACCGGAACGGGCTTTGGCCTTGGTTTCTAGCTTGTCCTTTTAGGCAACGAGCCTGCACATATATTCAATGGCTGCTGCGAGGCCGCCGCTCGATCGTGGTTTAAAGACCATGTCGGCGGCGGCCTCGTTCTCGTATCCGGCACCGCGAAGGGCGAGTGCGATGCCGGCTTCCAGGAGAAGGGGCAGACCGCGTTGGCTGGTTGCGATTACGGCAGCCTGATTGAGCGAGCAGCTGTGCGCTTGGCATTGGATGGCAAGTTCACCTTGCGCCGGGCAAGGGACCAGAACAGCGGCGACGCGACTTGATAGCAATGCAAATGCTGTGCGCTCATCGGGCGAAAGGCATTCTGCTTCAACGACGACGAGCTTGGGCGGTGCGCTGTTTGTGCGAAGCGTGGCTCGGTACATGCGGACCGAAGAACCCGACATAGAAAACTCCTGTGTATTCGGCAAAACGTAAACTATAGTTTACGTTTATGTTCGGCTCCATTTCAAACTCGGCTGCATGGACGAACGTGCGAAACAGATTCTTGGCAGGCGGGTCGAAGAGACACGCAGGGACCTTGGTATCTCCAAGGTTGATTTTTGTGTGGCGACAGGAATCAGCCGACCCTACCTCGACCGAATCGAAGATGGGACGGCAAATTTCACGCTCAAGGTTCTATTTAAGATCGCACCCGCACTCGGCATGACGGTGTCAGAACTTCTCGAGGGTATCGAATAGGGCGTTCCCCCGCTGTATTTGACGCTCTTTGGGCGGGTCCCCCTGGTTGCGATGTGCAAAATCGCGAGTATTCAGCACCTGTTCAGCCGTAGATGTTAGCTCGGGCGGCTGGCTTTGCCTTTTTGGCAGTAGTTAATCCACACGCTAAATAAAAATGTGGAATAAATATTTACTAGACGGTCCCCTCGTACTAAAAGTTCGTCTAGCAATCGGCCGATTCTATGCCTCCGGCGGAGAAATTGCAGAATACTCCGATTTTTGCACGGCCCGAGGGGGACCACCTTCCGTTTGGGGCTGCGATAAGCGGAACTGCCTTAGGGATTACGCCATCGGGATGCGGTCGTGGTTGACTTGGCTGTAGAACAGGCGCTGGATTTCGGCGGCATCGCGTGACTGGCCGAGTGCCCACATGGTCTTGGCCACGAGCGTTTCGGTGGTCATGTCGTCGCCGCGCAGAATGCCCGGATGATCGGCGTAAGCACGGCCGACCTCATAAACGCCCAGATCGAGGCCCTCTTCGGGGACCTGCGTGGTCATAACGACGGTGCGGCCCGAATCGACCCAGCGGAAAATTGCCTCTTGGAACGACTCGCCCGACTCGCCAAACTCGGGAATACCGCCAATGCCAAAGGTCTCCAGAATCACGGCGTCGTAGCTATTGGCAAGGGCGTCGAGGATGCCCGGGTTTACGCCGGGCGTAAGCTTGAGTACAAATACGCGCGGGTCGATGCTGTCGTAGAAACGCGCCGGGTTTTCGCCCAGATGAGTGCCGTGGAGCCCGTTGCGCACGATACGGTCGTTGCGGATGTAGGCAATGGGCGGGTAGTTGACGCTAATGAACGCGTTAAAGCTCATGGTGCGCTGTTTGCGGGCGCGCGTGCCGGCAATGGCGACGCCGCCAAACACAATCGACACATCGTGCGAATGCTCGTCGAGCGCGTAGAGCAGGCTCTGATACAGGTTGAGCTTGGCGTCGGTAAAGGGGTTGCCCATGGGCTTTTGCGAGCCGGTGAGCACGATGGGCTTGGGGCTGTCCTGAATCAGATAGGAAAGCGCCGCCGCGGTGTAGCTCATGGTGTCGGTGCCGTGCAGAATCACGAAGCCGTCGTGGTCGGCATAGCCTTCGACGATGACGTCGCGGATACGCATCCAGTCGCTCGGGCGCATATTGGTGCTGTCGATGTTCATGGGCTGCACGACGTCGAGCTCGCAGAGGCCCGAGATCTCGGGGACGCTCTGGGCGAGCTCCTCACCGGTCAGAGCGGGGGAGAGGCCGTTGCCGTCCTCGGTCGATGCGATGGTGCCGCCCGTGGCGATGAGAAGGATGCGCTTCATGCTGGTATTCCTATCGTATTTGCCGCCGCAGAGGCGGAGTCGTTCGTCAGTATTGTGGCACAGGGCGTCCAATGTTCAAACGTATTACATCATCTGTAACGTTTGGTAACACTTCAATTGTCGTCAAATAGGGGCCCGGGTCGTGCGTTTGCCGTGCGCTGATGGCTGCGAGGGGCGAAAAACCCCATATAACGTGTACACTATGAAAGTTATTTTTGTTCATTCACGCGGGTGGGCACCGGCTCCCCGCCAACAAGAGGGGGAAACCATGGATCAAAAGGCTTCCGCAAAGGTCCTCGTACTCGACTTTGGTGCGCAGTACGGTCAGCTCATTGCCCGTCGCGTCCGCGACCTCAACGTGTATTCCGAGATTGTCCCCTGCGACATCTCGGCCGATGAGATTCGCGAGATGAACGCCTCTGCGCTCATCCTGTCCGGCGGCCCGGCTTCTGTGTATGCCGAGGACGCTCCGTCCATCGATCCTGCCATCTTTGACCTGGGCCTTCCCGTCCTGGGCTTTTGCTACGGCCATCAGATCACGGCTGTGACGCTCGGCGGCAAGGTCGGCCACTCCGAGGTGGGCGAGTACGGCCGCGCCACCATCACGCGCACGGCCGGCGCCAAGCTCTTTAACTCCACGCCCATGGAGCAGACCGTGTGGATGAGCCACCGCGACGCCGTTTCCGAGGTGCCCGAGGGCTTTACCGTTACCGCCAGCACTGACGTGTGCCCGGTTGCTGCCATGGAGTGCGTCGAGCGCAAGATTTTCACCACGCAGTTCCACCCCGAGGTCAAGCACTCCGAGTACGGTCAGCAGCTGCTGAGCAACTTCCTGTTTGAGATCTGCGGCCTGGAGCCCAACTGGAGCATGGACAACCTGGTCGAGACCATGACGGCCGAGTTCCGCGAGAAGGTCGGCGACGACCGCGTGATTCTGGCCCTGTCCGGCGGCGTCGACTCCTCCGTCGTGGCCGCGCTGGGCGCCCGCGCCGTGGGCAAGCAGATGACGTGCGTGTTCATCAACCACGGCCTGCTGCGTAAGGGCGAGCCCGAGCAGGTGGAGGAGGTCTTCACCAAGCAGTTTGACGTCGACTTTATCCACGTTCACGCCGAGGACCGTTATGCCGAGCTTCTGGCCGGCGTGACCGAGCCTGAGGAGAAGCGCCGCATCATCGGTACGCAGTTCTGGAAAGAGTTCTTCGCCGTGGCGCAGCAGCTCGAGACCGATGGCAAGCCGGTCAAGTACCTGGCTCAGGGCACCATCTACCCCGACATCATCGAGTCCGGCGCTCGCAAGACGGGCGGCAAGACGGCCACCATCAAGAGCCATCACAATCTGATCCCGTTCCCCGAGGGCGTGCACTTCAACCTTATCGAGCCGCTCGATCACTTCTTTAAGGACGAGGTCCGCGCGCTTGGTCTGGCGCTTGGCCTGCCGGGTCACATCGTGTTCCGTCAGCCTTTCCCGGGCCCGGGTCTGGCCATCCGCATCATCGGTGCGGTCGACAAGGAGAAGCTCGAGATCCTCAAGAACGCCGACGCCATCGTGCGCGAGGAGCTCGACGCCTACAATCAGCGTCTGTTTGAGCAGACCGGCGAGCGCAACTCCGAGCACAGCTGCTGGCAGTACTTTGCGGTTCTGCCCGACATCAAGTCCGTCGGCGTTATGGGCGACGAGCGCACCTATCAGCGCCCGATCATCCTGCGTGCCGTCGAGTCCAGCGATGCCATGACCGCCGACTGGGCCAAGCTGCCCTACGATGTCCTGGCCCGCATCTCCGGCCGCATCGTTGCCGAGGTCCCCGGCGCCAACCGCGTGTGCTACGACATCACGTCCAAGCCGCCCGCGACCATCGAGTGGGAGTAGGCTGATAGGGTTCTGACCTGCATTTTTGAGTGCCGCACTGTGCCGCTGAGTTTCGTTTCGTACGAGAGTCATGGCAAAGCCGCCAGCGATGTTGGTGAGTAAATACGATAACCGAGCCTCCGTTCCCGCGTTGGGACGGAGGCTTTTTCTTTGTCGTTTTACTCCCTTTCACCTGCGATTTCGCAATTTACTCCCCCGTGTTTCAAGACGGCAAGGCACGGTGCGGCATTCGGAGGAACGGGAGTAAGGATTCATCCCAAGTGAGTAGACGCGCGATTTTTGTCTCCGAGAGCCAAACGGGGCCGTTTCGGGGCCTGTGAAACTCAAATCGAACTCAATAGGCTTTTCGGCGGTCTTCTCACAGCGTTTTCCCAGGTGGTTAATGGGGAGTAAAGAATCTCGCCGCCTCAATGAAAACGGGAGTAACCAGGGGAAATGCCGCGGCGTACTGCCGCGTGCCGCCGTGTAAGCCACCGCGTCATTTACTCCCCAGGTGCGCCGGAAATGCCTTGGCATGCAATGGGGAGTAAAAACTCAGCTTACGCAGGCCCGAGCGGCGCTCGCCGCCTGGTCCACCGTCCTGATTCGGTTGCGTTGATCGCGAAATGCGGAGAGCCGCTACAGCGAGGCTTTCCAGTCCTCGTATTCGTCGGCGTCGATCTTGCCGTTTTCGAGCTGCGCGCGCTTCTCTGCCCACAGTTCGATCGCCATCGCGGCTTTGGGCGCGTGCGGCGCCTTGGGGTTCAGGGAGAGGCCCGTGCCGTCGGCTGCGGGCACGATGCCGAAGGAGTCCTCGAGCCGCACGAGCAGCGACATGAGGTCGCCCGCAGTCTCGACGCCGTAATCCTTGAGGGCGTTGACGGACACGCCGAGCGCCGCGGAGATGGACTCGAGCAGCTCGGGCTTCACGGCGCGGATGCCGCTCTCGTAGTGGCGCACGGCCCCCTCGGTCAGGCCGACCGCCTCGGCGAGCTGCGCCTGCGTCATGCCGCGCGACTTGCGGTACCGCCTTATGTTCTCGCCTACGGACATGAGCCCTCCTCCTGGAATTACGTACCAGCACATCTTATCAGCGTACGCAAATGTACGCAATTCTATTGACAGTACAGATATGTACGTTTACTCTGAATCTGTGAACCGTACGTATCCGTACGCCATTGATTGGAGGAGCCATGGACGAGAAGGTGGCGAAGACGCCGAGGCCGCACATGCTGGACGCCGACGAGGTCGCGGAGCTGCTGAGGATCAAGAAAGGCAGCGCCTACGAGGTGATCAGGAAGATAAACGCCGAGCAGGAGGCGCGCGGGCGCGTGGTCATCCGCGGGCGCGTTCGAAGCGACGTCTTCGACGCCCTGTACTTCCCGGAGGTGGACTGACATGCCCGTGTACAAGGACGACGGCAACGGCACGTTCTACGTGCAGTGCTACTACCGCGACGCCCGCGGCTCGAAGCGCCACAAGACGAAGCGCGGCTTCTCCTCCGAGGTGGAGGCCGCAGTGTGGGAGAGCCAGTTCAAGAGCCTTAACGGCGGGGCCATGGACATGACGTTCTCCGAGTTCGTCGAGGTGTACGCCTCCGAGGTGAAGCCGCGCATACGCGAGCACACGTGGATCACCAAGGAGTACATCATCAACGACAAGCTCGTGCCGTTCTTCGGGGACATGCGCATGTGCGACGTGAGGCCGATCGACGTCATCAGGTGGCAAAACGAGCTCACCGAGCACCGGGACGCCGACGGGAAGCCCTGGGCACCGACGTACCTGCGCACAGTGAACAACCAGCTCAACGCCATCTTCAACCACGCCGAGCGCTACTACGGCCTCAGCGACAACCCGGTGCGCAGGGTCGACAAGATAGGCTCGAAGAAGGGCGGCGAGATGCAGTTCTGGACCAAGGACGAGTACCTGAGGTTCAGCGAGGCCGTCATGGACAAGCCTCTCTCATTCCACGCCTTCGAGCTGCTTTACTGGACGGGCATACGCTGCGGCGAGCTCCTGGCGCTCACGCCGTCCGACTTCATGCTGGAGAGCTCGCGGCTGCGCATCAACAAGTCGTACCAGAGCCTCAACGGCGTTGACACCGTGACCGACCCCAAGACGCCCAAGTCCGTGCGCACGATCGTCATGCCCGCCTTCCTGCGCGACGAGATGGCGGACTTCATCGAGATGCGCGACGACGTCGCCCCCGACGAGCGCCTGTTCGCCGTGACCAAGCACTTCCTGGCCCACGAGATGGAGCGCGGGTGCAAGGCGTCGGGCGTGAAGCGCATCCGCATACACGACATACGCCACAGCCATGTGAGCCTGCTGATAGAGATGGGCTTCTCCGCGCTGGCCATCGCCGAGCGCATGGGCCACGAGGCGGTGGACATCACCTACCGCTACGCGCACCTGTTCCCCACGAAGCAGGACGAGATGGCCGCCGCGCTCGACGGGGCGAGGGGGTAAGAAGGATGCCGTGCGAGAACAGCGCCCGCAAGCGCAGCAAGACGATGGCGTTCCGCTGCACGCCCGAGGAGCGCAAGCTCATATGCGAGATGGCAGCCTGGAGCGGCATGAACAGGCAGGACTACATCATCGCCAAGCTCACCGATACCCAGGTCGAGGTGAGGCCCTCCGTGAGCGTGCAGAAGGCACTGAGGGACTCGATGGCGGAATTGGCCAAGGAGGTGCGGCTGGCGGCCTCCTACGGCGAGCTGAGCGAGTCACTGCAACAGAGAATTGAGCACGTGATGAGGTTCTTCCTAGCGCTCGGCGAGCCTGTTGACGCGCCGACGGAAGAGACATCGCCACGAACTACGTTTTTGGAAGAGCCGGTTCCATCCGTCATCGATGCGGGTTCCGACACCGCAAGCATCTTCTAGATGGGACGCAGGTAGGGCCTAGCGCCAGACCTCCAACGCCTTGTCCGCAAGCCATTCGGCGCGATCGGCGATATCGCCCTCGTTCCAAGACTCCTTCTCTAGGGCGCCGGCCATGGTCGCAAGGCCGGCGGCGCAGAGGGCAAGGCCGTCCTTGTATCCCTTTCCCTGCTTCTTGGTGGGCCAATCGGCATCGCGGATGGAGGCGTTGAGCGAATGCGTGATGATGGCGAGGTTGCCGAGCGTGAGGAGCTTCCGGTCCCTTCGCGTGGCAGCCTCATCGTCGAGGGCTCCCCATTTGTTGCGCCACTTCTTGGGCATCATGTGCTCGAGGGTGTACTGGTTGAATCCGAGCAGGGCTGTGCTGCTCATGCCTGGGCGAATGGCGCTTTCCAGCAGATAGAGGACGCCCTTGGACTGGAGGTTGTACAGACACGATTCCTCGAATGCCGCTCGAACCTCGGCGTCGCCGGGCATGTATGTCGTCGCCTCGTCATTGGCTTCGAGAGCCTTCCTCAGCGCCTCCGCGTCCTTCACCTCGTTCAGGATCAGCGAGGTGAACAGCCTGTTGTAGTTCTTCGTGGTCGCCTGAACCAGCGTTCGGCGGATGATGTAGGTCTCAAGCAGGGCGAAGACCTCGGATTCCTCGCCCGAAGACTCCGCGTTCTTGCGAACGTAGAGCACGTACGGGATGAGCGTCGAGTTCTTGAGGCCGAATATGAGCACGTTCAGGCGCTCGATGCCGGGGGCGGAGGGGATGTCCGCGTCGCAGTAGCCAGGGTCGAACGTGGACTCGAACGCCTCGGCATACGCCTTCATGTTGTCGAGAATCTCGACCTTGTCGCCGTTGCAGTACCTGCCGATGAAATCCTTGTAGGACTGGAAGAGGTTGGACGTGCGCGAATAGAAGAGCTTGTCCTCGGTCGTGACGCCACGCCTCTTGTCCTGGACCAGAATCTGGAGGAACGCGTCGAAGAAGAGGTCGACGAGCGTGCGCTTGATGCGCCCGGTAACGATCTCCTGCTCCCAATACTCCCTCTTCTCAGCCGTGGGCTCGAAGACGTCTTCCCAGCACTCCTTGAACGCCTGCTCGTTCTCGCGGTTGAAGAAGTAGTTCTTGAGGAGCTCCGCCGTCGTCAGGCGCACCCCGAGCGAGTTGATGGTGTCGAATATCTGCTGCTCGTCCTCGCCCTCGGTAAGGTCGATGCAGACGAACTGGACGTTCGACTTGATCGTGTTCCTGTCGACCCTCTCTGGGTCGATATTCTTGAGGAAGTAGTTGTAGGCGCGGATGATGGCCGAGGTGCCCTCGATGGGCTCGCAGTCCGTGGCGCTGACGACCCTCTCGAAATCCTGCCGGTCGTACTTGCCGTGTCTTAGGGCGATTTGGCCGGTCTCCAGGACGAAATCTCGCTCAAACAAATTGTTGGTGCCGTTTTTTGCACAGAGTGCCTTGAAGAAGATGACCATGGTCGTGAGTCGCTGCTGGCCGTCGATGACGGTGCGAACCTCGGAGACCTCGGACCAGGTGTTGCCGGAGGAGGCCTGCTTCAGGATGATGGAGCCCAGGAAATAGGGCCGCTTCGAGGCCGTGACGAACTCCATGTCGCCGAGGAAACGCTCCCATTGCTCTTCTCCCCAGACGTACGCCCTTTGGTAAAAAGGTATTTCGAGCAGGCGCGATCCGTTGAACACGCCGCTTATCGTTGCTTTTCCTGCATCCATCCTTAAAGCCCTATCTATCCTTTGCGGTTATTGCTGGCGGGGTCAATTTTATCAATACGCTGCTTGACCCTTTAATGTTCCCGGTCCTTGCCGTCTTCTCCCCAGAAGGTGCTCGAAGATGATGCGCAGGTCCTCGTCATCGAGGTAGCCGCCCTCAAGGCAGCCGCGGTCGATGGCGTCGAGCATCGTCTGCTCCTTCTCCTTCGAGCGGTCGTAGATCACGGCGTCGAGGGATAGCTCCCTGCCGTCGCGCGTGAACATCTCGTGCATGAATTCGGCACTGTTCGCTTGACTCCAATCGCGTACCGCGTGCTCGAGCGGGCCGCTTCCCCTCGATATGGCGACATCCCAATGCTCGCAGTTAAGCAGAAGAAGTCGGTTCATGAACTCGACGCCCGAAAAACCGAGTCTCGCAAACGGCGGAAATAGAGGGTCATCTGAAAAGACCGCAGCATACTCACTGCTCAACGGCATATACGCGAGATGAAAATCGTACGAGTCGTCCTCGGGCCCGATGATGAACATAGGCATCGACGTCGTAACGAACCCTGAGCCGACGGGTGCCCTAAGGATGGAGAAGCTCTTCTCAAAAAAAGCCTTTCGAATACGGTTAACTGGCACAATATCATCGTTGGAGAAGAGCATGGTTGCGGCGGCGGCAAGCTCGACCACCGCTTGGGAATCCCCGCGCCAATCCGACCAATCGAGCAAGCCGAGCTCATAGGGTGTCAGATGAACGTTTCTGAGCAGCTCTTCGGCAGTCTCGCGTGACCATTTCTTGTCGACGCGCATACTGATAGGGTGCCGGACGATGATATTTGCTGCCAGCTCGCAAACGGCGGCTTTCCCATCAGAATACCCTTCGTCTTCGCACTGGTCTTCTTTCTGGCGTTCCAAAAAGCGATCGTAAAGCGGCGCGATGCGGCTCTCGAGCTCAGATAGCTTAACCTCGATGAGGTTCTGCGCATAGAATCTGTCTGTCGCATCGCCTGTCGCATCGGCATGCTCGACCTCATAAAGATCGCGCATGCTGCAAAGGTTCTCGCAATTCGTGCGGAAGAAGGAGCCCTTCTGTCTGCTGTAGGCATGAAGCTGCCCGGAGGAATCCGCGAAATGGCGCAGGTAGAACCGCGGCACCCAGTGCTGCTTTCGCGTCATCTTTCCGGGCAGCTTCGACATCCTAAGCCTTCACCGCCTCGTATTGGTAGGTCGTGCGCACGTTGTAATGGAAGTCGTTTCCGAGGTCCAGCGCCTCGAAGTGCTTCTTGGCGCAGCCGATCTTGATCTTCTCCGCGTCGCGCAGGGCGGGCTCGCCGTTCTTGCCGCCCTTGGTCTCGGTCACGAAGTACACGCGGCGCTCGCCGTCGGCCTCCTCGACGTACGCCCAGTCGGGGTTGTAACTGCCGAGCGGCGTGTCGATCTTGAACGCCGAGGGCAATTTCGCGAACACGAGAACCTCCTCCTGCTTGTCTAGAGCCTCGGCAAAGGAGCGCTCGACCCCCGCCGAGTCGTAGACCACGTAGTTGTACAGGCTCTTGCTCGTCATGTCCGGCTTCCACGCGTTCTGCCCAAGGTAGGCCGTGTAGTCGTCAAGCTCGAGGTCGCGCATGGTGTACCACTCGTCCTCGGGAAGGCGCACGTACTTGATGCCCTGGGCGATGAGGTCGTTCTTCACGCGGTTGATCTTGTCGCCGACCTGCGCGAGGAAGGTCGCGGGGTCGATCTCGAACTCGTCGAGGCGGCTGCAGCCCTCGAGGATCGCCTTGATGGTGCCGCGGGTGAGCCCGACGGCGTCCTGCAGCTCTGCGATCGGGTCGGGAAGGTCGTATTTCACCTTTCCCGAAACGGACACCACGGAGGTGCCCGTGCCCTCGGCGCTCACGCCCGCGTCGTCGATGCCCAGCGAGGCACGCTCGCTCGTCACCTGGGGCGGGCGCACGGCGAGCATGCCGTCGACAGCTTCGATGGCATGCTCGATGAGCTTGCCGGAGTCGACCTCGACCTGGAAGCGCGTGCGCTGGCGGATGCGGTCCCACAGGGCCTGGAACGCAGGGTCGAGCGTGACGTCCTTCTGCAGCTCGACCGAGACCTCCTTGGCCTTGTCACGGATCTGGACCCTCTGGGACTTGTGGATGATGATCGCCTCGACCTGCTCCTTGGCAGGCTCGAGCTCGGCGGGGAGCTCGACCTTGCCCTCCTCGGCGGCCGCCTTCAGCTCGGGCGTCACCGCGCCCTTGCCGTCGACCATGCCGGTCGCGACGAGGTGGTCGTAGACCTGCTTGGACTTCTCGTAGCCCAGGCGCTCCTCGACGCCATCATCGCCCTTGACCGTGACCTTCGTGAAGCTCTCCGGAGTGATGACGCCGAACTTGAAGTCCTCAGCCTCAAGCTCCTTCTGCAGGCCGTTGGCGAAGTCGTCGTAGCTCTCGTTCGCGATGACGGTGAGCACGTTCGCCTCTGGGTCGTACAGGCGCTCGCCATCCTGGTTCACGCACAGGCGCAGACCGCGGCCGATCTTCTGGCGCTTGGTCAGGTTGTCCTTTGTCTCGACGAGCGTGCAGATCTGGAACACGTTGGGGTTGTCCCAGCCCTCCTTGAGCGCGGAGTGGCTGAAGACGAAAGAGACGTCCTTGTCCGCGTCCTTGCCGTCCGGGAAGGAGATGAGCGTCTCCTTCTTCTGCATGATGAGCTCGAAGGCCCCGGCGTCGTCGGCGGTGCCGGCGGCTCCCTTGGAGTCCTTGAACTTGCCCTTCTTGTCCTTGGCGAAGTATCCCTGGTGCACGGCGTGGGGGTCGCGCACCAGCGGGGCGCCGACGGCTTCGTAGCACTCGAGCCACGTGCCCTTGCCGATCCCCGCCGCCTTTGCGATGCGACGAGGCGCCTTCGAGTTCAGGGCACCTGCGTACTCCTCCTCAAACATCAGGGCGTACAGGCCGCCGTGGACTTCGGGCTCGTAGACGCGGTATCGGTCGACGCGGTCGATGAAGAAGAGCGAGAGCACCTTCACGCCGCGCGGCCACAGCTCGAACTGGCGGGCCAGGTGGTCCTCGATGGTGCGGCGGATCTGCGCGCGCTTGACGACCTCCTCGTTGACGTCGCCCAGCGCCTCGCCGAGCTCGAGCACCTCGCCGTTCTGGAACTCTATGAACTCGTCGCCCACTGCGGCGCCGATGTTGTTGACCACCCAGCCGCTCTCGTAGTCGCTGTTCTCGCCGCTCTTCTGGTAGAGGTCGTTGCCGGTCTTCACCGTGACGGCCTTGCGCTTCTGCGTGCCGTCGGCCTGGCGCACGTCGATGGACACCTTGGCGGAGAACGGGTCGGACTTGACGGACTCGAGCCTCACGTACGCGCCGTTGAGGTTCGCCTCGGCCTTGATCGAGTCCACGCAGATGCCCTTCACCAGGTGGCGCTCGAAGGCGTCGACCGGCGTGAGGCGGTAGATCATGTTGTAGGCCTGCTTGTGCGTGGCCGAGTAGCGCAGCACGAACAGCGGGTTCAGGCTCTTGATGGCGGCCTTGGCCTGCTTGGTGTTGTCGACGCTCTGGGGCTCGTCGATGATGACGACGGGCTTGCAGGCGCTCACGAGCTCGCGAGGGCTGAAGCCGCCGGTGAGCTTCTCGCTGGGACGGTGGAAGAGGTTGCCCTCCTTCGCGGTGCCATCCTTCTCGAGGCCCTTGTTGAACGCGTCGATGTTGATGACCATGACCTGGATGGAGCTCGACGTGGCGAAGTTACCCACCGGCCCCATGTCCTTCGAGTCGTACACGAAGTAGTCGAGCGGCGTGCGGTCGTAGAGCGTCTCGAAGTGCCTGCGGGTGGTCTGGAGGCTCTTGAGGACGCCCTCGCGGATGGCCACGCTCGGCACGACGATAACGAACTTGGTGATGCCGTAGCGGCGGTTTAGCTCGTAGATGGAGCGGATGTAGACGTAGGTCTTGCCGGTGCCGGTCTCCATCTCGACGGTGAAGTCTCGCAGGCGCCCATCGGTGAGGACGTCGGTTGCCGGGAGGCAGCCCTCCTCCTGCACGGCGTGCAGGTTGTCGAGGAGCTGGCCCGGCGCCACGCGAAGCTCGTTGCCGTGGCCGACCATGAGCTCGCCGATTGCCGTCTGGCCTTTGCGGCCGGAATCGGCGGAGAATACGCTGCCAATAAATTGTTGTCCGCGGAACAGGTCGCAGGTTGCTTCGATGGCCTCCAGCTGGTGCTGCTGGTCGGATGAGAACTTGAACTCGAGCGCCGCCATGCTAGACCGTCCTCAATTCGATCTCACAGCCCATGCGCTCGCCGGCGTGCTTGAAGATCTGCACGGCGTTGAGCTTGAGGGTGTCGTCGAGGACGGAATCGAGGATGAGAACGCGCCTGGGCTCCATGTCGGCGATGGCCTCGAGCGCCTCAATGGTGAGGCCTCGGGACATGCAGCAGACGAGCTCGTCGCAAGCGACGGACCAGATGGGATAGCCCGCGGCTTCAGACTTCTCGACGGGCAGCGTGAGCTCGAGGCCCCATTTGAGCATCATCTCGAAGACGATATCCATATCGGAGCGATCGGGCTTGACCACGTCGAAGAGGAGCTGACCGGGCTCGGGCTTCTCAATGCCGGACTCATCGAGCTCGAACACACGGAAGCCGATGTCGGGAAGCTGCTTGGGTCCCTCGCCAAGCTTGAGTTGACGGTTGGATTCCTCGAGCTCGGTTTTGATTTTGTCGCCTGCGCGGCGAATGCGTCCTTCGCCTATGTCGCAGAGAGTCTCATACCCGTCCTTGTAGGCGTCGCGTTTCGGGTCACAAGGCTCTGGAAGCTGGACAAGGATAAACTGATAGCGATCATCTTTTCCGAGCTCCTGCAGGAACATGGCATGGGCGGTCGATGCTGAGCCTGAGAAAAAATCAAGCACAATATCACCCGTGCTTAGATGCTCATGTACGGTAAGGAAGCAAGCAACCGAAAACAAGAGATAGACCGCCAGCACTACACTATTCCGAACCAAAGACCAAAAGATAAGCATTG
>CABQLI010000007.1 GCA_902464965.1 uncultured Collinsella sp. | reverse complement strand
GTTCTGGCGCGGGATGGAGATGCCCAGCGTGCGCAGCAGGTACTTGTCGCGCGCGTCGCGGGCCAGCATCGCGTCGAGCAGGTGCGGCTGCCACGGCAGCGGGTCGCCGAAGTAGGCGGTCGCGAGCTCGCAGGCCATCCCGCCGTCGCCGCTGAGGTCCTCCGGGACGTTGGCCTCGTATGTCGGCGTCTGCCTGGGCTCCATCAGGCGCCAGCCGCCTTGGCCTTGCGCTCGCGGTCGGCGAACATGAGGCTCAGCACCCTAGCGCCGTCGCTCTGCGGACGCGCCTGCTGCACCTGGATGGGCACTGCCTTGCGCGATAGCCCGAGCAGCTCGTTGAGCGCGCGTATCTCGGCGGTCGCCTGCTTGAGCACGGACACGGCGGGGTGCGGGCGCTCCATGATGGCGTGCCGCCCGTTCTTCGCCTTGATGGGCTTGTAGCCGACGGGGTCGAGCACCTTCACGGACTTGCCCCTGCTCATCGCGTCCTCCGCGGCCTTCGCCACGGCGTGCCAGTAGCACAGCAGCGCGAGGTTCGGCGCGTCCTCGTCGGAGAAGCGCCCCGATGCGGTTACGCTCGCCCAGATATGCGATTGATAGTCGTCGGATGCGACCGATTCCGGCATCTCTGGCATCACGGCCTCCTTTCTCGTGCCCGCATTGTGCGATGCGGATGAGATTCGCGGCCTACCCACTCCCTGGGGTCATGGGGCGGGGGGAAATCGGCACTGAGCAGCATGGGTGTCCGTGCACCCCCGGGGAGGGGCAATGCCCCCGCCATCGGCGGCTCAGTGCCCCAAAAAGCAGTGAGGCGCAGCCGAGCAAACGACCGCGCCTCCAGTTAGGCTTCTCAGCCTCGCCTATTCAGTTGTCCCTAACGCTCAGAACAGCCTCGTGCGCCTTATCTCGACGGGCCTCGCGTCGCCCGGCATGTGCTTGCCCTTCCTCTGGTTGCAGATGCGGTGCGCCGCGTCGAGGTTCGCGTAGTCCAGCACCGCGCCGCCCCTCGCCCTCGGCACCACGTGGTCGGCCTCGAAGCTCCACGGCGTGCCGGGCGGCAGGCTGTAGTCTATGGGCTGTCCGCATATGTGGCACGGCCTGCCCTCGGCGCGGAGCCTCGCCTTGAGCTTGCGCTCGGCGTTGCCGTTGGAGCTCCACGTCATGCCAGGCGCTTCCTCGCGAGGTAGTCCTTCTTCACCGACAGGGTCGGGGTCTCGTCGGTGCTTCCTATCTTGATGGTGAGCGTTATGGGCGGCAGCACGAACCTCTCGTCGATGTCCCCCGCCACGTCTTCCGCCATGGACTCCAGCAGGGCCGCGGCGTCGCGGAGCTGCCGCGCCACCCTCTCGCCCGCACTCATGCGACCAGCCCCACGACCAGCTGCATGCACCACAGCACTGCGGCGACGCACAGCAACACGAGCACCGTCATGATGAGGCACCCGATGAGCCTGCCGGCCAGCCTTCCAATCTCGTCCATTCAATCCTCCAATCTCACCCGCACGCCATGCGCACGAGAACGGTCAGAACCACGGCGAGCGCCCATGCGGACCTCGCCGCCCACGCCAGCAGCGCGGTGAGCGCCGCCAGCGGCATCAGCCACAGAACATGGCGCACGCTTCCTCCTGCATGTCCCTCATGTGGTCCGCTATCCACGGGAGCGCCCAGTAGGCGACGTCGCCCGGCTCCGCGTCCGCCCCGTCGAACTTCTCCCGGAAGGCGTCGTCGAACTCCACCTCGCAGATGCCGTAGTCGCAGCAGCACTCGTACATCTTGATGCACTCGGCGCAAGTGGGCTTGCCCTCGCCGAAGTGCCTGTCGATTGCCGCGCCGGTGCATCCGTCCGGGAGGTTGTAGCCCGGATCACAGCTTGCCCCCAAGGCGGATCACCTCCTCGCGGTACATCTCGTACCGTTCGATGAACCTGTGCGGGTTCTCCGCGATGGCGTCGAGAACCTCAACGAGCGCCATCTTGCCCAAGGGGCGCTCGCCGTCCGTGAGCTCGCTGTCAGGCACGTCGATGATGTGGCGCTCGATTATCTCGAATCTCATCTCTCCACCTTCTTCCTCACGATGTCGCGCGGGTCTTCGCCCATCGCCTCCGCCAGATTGAGCAGCAGGTTCATCTTCACTTCCCTGCCGTTGCTGATGGCATGGCTCAGGCTGCTGAGGTTCACCCCGGCGGCGCGCGCCAGCTGCTTCAGCGGGACGTGGTTGTCGATGCGCCAATGGGCGATCTTGTCGGCGTCCAGAACGTACTCGGTCGCCATCACCTGCACATCCCCTCGCGCTTGAGCGTCTCCACGTTGCGGCGGGACCTCTTGAGCGCGCGAATCCGAGCGCGCCTCCATTTCGGGTCGAGCCTCTTGCAGAGCGCCCTCGCCTCGCGCCTCACGCCGCGCAGCACGGGCACGAGGGCCTCGTTGAAGCTCGCCACCGCGTTGGCCATGATGGCGGCCGCGGCCCTCGCGGCGGGGCCATCCGGTCTCCACAGGTCGACGGACGGCGACGGCGCCGGCCTCATCTCGTCAGCCATGCCGCACCTTCCTCCCGCACTGCGGGCAATAGTTCCAGACTCCGCTCACGCGGTAGTGCTCCTCGTCCTCGACCTTGCAGCCGCAGACCGAGCACAGGAAGCCGTTGTCGCACGAGTCCTGGACGCTCCCGTCGTAGACGTTCTCGCACTCGCCGCGGTCGACGAGGTCGGCGAGATAGTCGAATACGTTGACCTCCGTATAGCCGACGCACTCGAGCACGCGCTCGAAGATGTCGAATATGGACGGCTCGAGGACGGTCCTCGGCAGGCTGTTGAAGAAGCCCCTCGACCCGCGCAGGCTCGCCGCCGCCTCGCGGCGCTGCTCGTCGCTAATCATCAGTCAAATCCTCCCCACACCACGGGCAATACCGTGGGACAGTCTCGAACTCGGTCCAGCTCGTGATGTACGTGTCGTCATGCTCGTAATGCACGACGCCGAAGACGAGGTCGCACCTAGGGCAGTGGACGGCGTCGACTGGGTCGACGTCCCCTATCGCGACCATCTCGTTGGTGTAGACCAGCTTGCGCGGCTTCCACTTCTGGTGCGACGGGGTCGCACCGCACGTCGGGCAATCGACCGGCCTTGCGAACTTAATACGCTTCATCTTCCACCACCACCGCCCCGCAGACCGGGCATGAGTACCAGTCGACTGGGAACGCCTCGGAGGTCACGACGAGCACACCGTCCGGCCTGTCGCCGGGCACCAGCACGCGGCACCCGCACTCTGAGCACTTGAATGATTCCTTGGTGTAGTCGGCGACGTTGTGACATGTCGGACGGTCGATTAGGTCTGCAAGGGCCGCGTACGTCTCGTTCTCAACCTCGTGAATGAACTTGCCGTCCACCTCGACGCCGATTGAGTTTGCAATCACGTCGAGTGAATCAACGTGGCGGTATGCCCCGGTCGATGCTTCGCGCAACTCAGCCACCGCTCGCTTGCGCTCCTCGTCGTTAATCATCGTCTCCCCCTTCCGGGTCAATGAGATCAGCGAGCTTATCGAGGACAACATCGAAGTCATGGTAGTCCTCGAAGCCGACCACCACCTCGGCAAGCTCGTCGAAGAACTGCTCCTTGTACTGGATGGAGTGGCCGATAGTCAGGTGTCGCAGGTTCTCAGCCATCTCGCGTCGCTCTTCGCTAGTGAATGTCATCGAAACCAGCTCCAAACATACAGTCGTAGTCGCACTCCCAGGTCTCTCCGTCGCGGCTCATGGTCGCCCCATACCTCGGAGTACCGCCGGTATCGTCGCCCCAGAAGTGGAAGTGCCATCCAAGGAAGTCGAACTCCTCGTCGTACTCGTCTGCGGCGTACCTCGTGTCGCCGTACTCCTTGTAACCGTCCCACCCGAACTTGCGGGAAAGGTCATCGAACGTGTATATGGTCGGCTTGTCCTCGCCGTCCTCCCACTCGTAGACCTCCGGCCAACCCTGCTTGTAGCACCCGACGCGGACATTGCCGTCGCCCATGACTCCATGGTGCGAGAACTCGAACCACTCGAATCCGTCATGGTGCTTCATGATGTTCGCGTACACGCGGAGTCCAGTAGGCAGGGAACCCTCGTCGGTGTCGTATACGCCTACGTCCTCCTTGTCGGTTCTGCGCTCGCCGTTGAGGTACACGAACGCGCCGTAGTCGCTGTATGCCATGGCTATACCTCCTTCGCCGCCGCCTCGCGGCGCTTTTCATCGGTAATCATTCGTCCACCTTGGATATGGCCAGCGCCACGTATTTCTGGGCAAGGCCCTCGAAGTCGTCGAGGATGTAGTCGATTCGGTAGACTTCACCGTTGAGCGGATGCCCGGCTGCTTCCCCGACGGCGTAGCCTTCGTTCGTGACAACGTCGAATACGATCTCATCGCCGACCTTGTAACCCCGGTCGTTCTTGCGAATCTCGAACGTCTTGGTGCCGTTCAGGACGGCGTCGGCGTATTGCTCTTGAATCTTGAGCCTGTGCGTCGCCATCAGGCCTCACCCCTCAGCTTGCGGATGCGGGATACGATGTCCTCAATCACTTTCGGAGAGCAACCAGTTGTTATATTGCTGAGAGAACAACTTTGACAGGTTCCATCCTTGCTGAAGTACGTGCAAGCGGTGCCTTCTGCGACGCATTTGTCCAAGTCCTCTTCCAGCTTCTCCCAGCTGTCGGGTTCGGTGAGGTACATGAGCTCGGCGTCGAGTTTCCTGCCCGCGTCCGTGACCGCGCGCCAGCAGTTCCCCCCACTCTTTCTCGAGGTCGGAATCGACCGTGTACACCCAGTACACGATGTTTCGGGCCGTGCCGCCGATGCCGTACAGCACCTTGGTATCTAGCGGAATCTCTCGATCGTCGGCATCCTTTGGCAGTTGAATCATCATTCCTCCTTATCTGGCGTTATACGCCCTCCATCCCGATCTGCTCGCACCACTGGTTGGCCATCGCCTTTGCGATGCCCGGGAACGTGCGGCTGCGAACCTTGGCGCGTTCGTGTGGCGGCAGATGCCAGGCGTCCGCGTACCATGCCGGCATGGAGTTGCCTGACTTGAAGACCTTGCGCGGCTCAGGCTCGACCTCATCAGTCGGCTTGAGCGGCTCGAGCCCCTTCAGCCACAGGCACGTCTTCTTTTCGAACGGGTCGCCGAACATGTACGGCTGCACGATTTGGTCCGGTTTGCGCCATCTTGTGCTCATACAGCCGACGGGGTTCTCGATTGCGACGTGCGGCGCATCGCACTTGGCGAACGCCATGAAGAACTCGACGGCGGCCTCACGGTTAGCCTTGCGCTCGCGCGCTCTGTCGCCGTACTTCCCCTCGTCGAACCAGCGGTTGCCGGTGACGGTGAGATACGTGCATGGCGGGTGCGCGATCACCAGGTCCCACCTGAGCTTGAGCATCTGGAGAGCGTCGACGTTGAGGTGCATGAGGTCGTGACCCCCCCCGCTTCCTCAAGGTCGCAGCTGTAAGCCTCGTGCCCCATCTTCCGGAACTCAAGCGCCACGCGCTGCGACTCCTCGCAGGCGATAAGAACTCGCATCTACGCCACCCTCTTCCTGACGACGGCCACGTCGTACATGCCCTCGAGGTAGCCGACGGCCCTCGCCGCGGCCATGTCTTGCTCGCGGCCGAGCTCATCCCATCCGCTCATCGCGCCTCCCAGTAGTTGCACCTGGCGAGCCCCTGCGTGCGGTGCACGAACTCCGGGCGCCGCCCGCACTCGTACTCGGTGCGCTCCACGCCGTGGACGGTGCGCAGCACCGTCGCGCAGCAGTGCAGACAGTTCTCACAGCGCTCCTCCCGGAGTCCGTCCGCATAGATGTCCGGCCTCTCGCGCATCATCGGCACCTCCCGATGCTCTTCAGGTACAGGTTGTTTCGGCGCGAGCTGGCGAGGGCGCGACGGCGACGACGCTGCCACTTCGGGTCGAGCGCCTTCGCGAGCTTCCTCATGAGCCGGCAGGCGTCTCGGAACACGTGGGAGATGCTCTCCCACAGCATCTCGGCGACGGCCTCCGCGGCGTCGCCGATTGCCTCCAGCAACCGCGTCGCCGCCCAGCTAAGCGTCCCTGGGTAGGGCGCCTCGGTCGTCTCGTCGGTCTTCTTTGTCTCGGTCATCGGTATCCTCTCTTCCCGTACCTTCCGTCGTTTACCATGTTCCTGACGTGGCGCCGCATGTCCTGCGCCGCCTGGTCTCCCTCGGGCGGCAGCTTCCGCCCGCTAGCGCACTCGACGCAGTGGACGCGCCATCCGCCCCGATAGCGCTCGAAGTGCCCGAACCCGGGAGGCGTCCACCTGCCGCATTCTCGGCAGTAGCCGCCGTAGACGTTCCTAGCCATTCCTCCGCTCCTTCCTGTTAGACGTCGCCGGCCATGGATTCCGCGAGCGCGCGCATGTCGGTCACCTCGGCGCACTCCGCGCCGAAGAACATGCCCAGCTCGCCCCTCTTGTGCCTGTCGCACCGGTAGGCGCGGCAGATCTCGGGCCGCGCGGCGTAGACCGCGCACTCGCGCGCATCCGTCAGGTACGGACACAGCAGGTCGTACTCCGCCCTGGGCTCGGCGGGCTGGATTCCGTTCCGGCACACGTACGCCTCGAGGCGCACCCGGTCGAACGGGCTCACGGGCAGGAAGCGCGAGCAGCACTCGCCGCAGCCCCTGCAGTCGCCCGAGTACAGGTCGGTCACGTCGTCGCTCTGGAGCCCGGCGTGGATGGCCGCGGCGATGGCCTTCTCGTCATTCATCGGCCCGCCCTGCCGCTCCTGTCGGGCACGGCGGCCTCTACTCGGCACTCTTGGCCACCTTCTTGTCGTAGATCTTCTTGAGGTCCCGGCGCATGAACCGGGTGAACTCCTCCTCGCCGACGCCGTCCGCCAGCGCCACATATCGCATCGCATCGTGGCACCATTCGTCGAAGCCGAGCAGCCTTCCGCTGAACGCGCTCTTGACGTCCGTGACCTCGGCGTAGGTGAAGCGGGTCAGCATCTCCTCGCGCATGACCCCGTCCGCGAGCGCCTCGATGGGCGTCTTGGGCCGGTTGATGATATGTCGGTAGCCGTTGGCCATCTTTGTCATGGCGTCGAGCTGCTTGGCCAGCTTGTTGTTCTCGGCCACGAGGCGCTCGTTGCGGCGCTGCTCGTAGTCGAGCTCGGCGAGCACGTACTGCTCGCAGTTGGTGATCTCCATCGTCATTTCACCTCTCGGATGATTTCGTTGCCGTATCGGTCGGTGATGGCCCAGTAGCCGAACATGTAGAGGTCGGGGCTGTGCGGCGGGTACTCCCTGAGCAGCGTGCCGGACCACCATGCCTCCTCGGCCGCCCCGGTGCGCCATACCCACTCGGCCCTGAGGCCGCCGTCGTGGAACTTCCCGTGGCACCCGGTCGTGCCGGAGCCGCACAGGGCGAACAGCGGGCTGCGCAGCTCCCACACCCCGTTGGGTGTGACGAGCCTGAACGTCTTCCCCCACGACCTGCGGGCGACGTGGTGGCAGTTGGAGGCGCGCCTGCCGCATACCGCGCACCGGGCCTGCGTCGGCTCGTATGCCATATCGTGCGTGTACCTCGCCCCGAGGTGGGGCTTGCCGTACAGCTCGGCGCGCTCCTTCGGCCATCCCCTCAGCAGGCCCGCGTCGAGGATCATGAGAGCCTCCTCTCGCACGCGGCGCGGGCGGCCAGCAGCCTCTGCGCGTCCTGGTACAGCCCGAACCGGTCCCTGCTCGCGGTCGTGCCCCGCGGGGCCTCGACCTTGGCCGGGTCGATGCCCGGGTGCTCGGACGCCCACCGGCGCTCCTGCTCGGCCAGCGCCTCCTCGGGCGTCCTGGTCGGCCTGAACGTCGCGGCCTCGACCTCCGAGGCGGTGGGCTTGCCCCTCGCCCGGTCGTCGGCGTCGATGCGTTTCTGGCGCCTTGACCAGTCGAGCGCCAGGGCGCCCCAGTTGCTCACCGGCTGGCCGTTGCTCTTGACCCAGCCCTGCGACTCGAAAAAGGCCCAGAAGGCGTCCGCGTCGCCGCTCAGGCAGTTGGCGCCGAAATACCCGCGGGCCTCCTCCAGCGACGGCGGCTCGAACTCGGGCGGCGCGGCTGGGGCATCGCCCCCATCACAGGCCAGTTCAGTACAGGACAGGCTAGGGTAGGTTAGGTTAGGGTTTTCACTTTCGGAAACCTGCGTTTCAGGTTTGTCGAAAACGGGTTTCACGTTTGGAAAACCTAGGTTTTCACTTTCGGAAACCTGCGATTCGGGTTTGTCTGCAGTCGGTTTCTTGCGCGGGCGGCCGCCCTTCCCGCCCCTGCCGCGCGCGTCCTTAGAGTTGTCGATGGCGTTCTTCATGGCCTTGAACACGCGGCGCAGGTGCTTCGGGAGGTCGGGTTCGACTCCGTGCAGGCCGTACATCATGATCGCGTCGGCGAGCACCGCGCGGTCGCGCATGTCCTCGGTGTCGCTCTCGTCGAAGTCGTCGTATACCTCGGCGAAGCTGTCGAACACGGTGAATGCCATCAGAACCACCCCCATAGAAGCGAAGAGAAGAACAGGAAACCCGCGGAGAAGGAGGCGGCGAAAAGGGCCGCCTCCCAGTGGTCGCGGAAGATGTCGGGTACGCGCCCCATCAGAACGGAATGTCCTCGTCGTACACGTCCAGCTGCTGCTGGGCGGGTGCCTGCTGGGGCGCGGCCTGCGGTGCCGCCTGCGGTGCCTGCTGGTAGGCCTGCTGGGCGTTCCACTGCGGCGCGGGCTGCTGGGGCGCCGGCTGCGGGGCATATGCCCGCGGTGCCTGCTGGGGCGCGTACTGCTGCTGGTATCCCTGCGGCGCGTACTGCTGCGGGGCCTGCTGGCCGTTGGGGTTCTGGCTCATGAGCACGACCTCGTCGGGGATGATCTCGACCTTCGAGCGCCTGCCGCCACCGTTCTTGTCCTCCCAGGAGCTGTAGCGCAGCTTCCCCTCGATGGCGACCTTCATGCCCTTGCGCAGGATGCGCGAGAGCGCCTCGGCGCGGTTGCCGAACATGGTGCAGTCGATGAAGTTGGGGTAGTCCTCCCACTCCCCCGTCTGCTGGTTGCGGCGGCGGTCGTTGACGGCCACGCCGAAGCCCAGCACATGCGTGCCGCCCGGCGTGACGCGCAGCTCTGGGTCTCGGGTCAGGTTGCCCGACACGACCACTCTGTTGATGCTCATCTGTATGTCTCCTCTCCGCCGCTCGTCCATGTCCTCTGGATGTCGGCGTCCACTGTCTTGATTCGCAGCTTGAGGGCCATGATCGCCTCGCTCGATGCCTTGTAGAGCGCCTCCGCGCAGTCGCGCAGCTGCTTCTTCTCGGCTATCTCCTCGCGCCCCCGGCACAGGTCGCCGATGATGGTCACCGGCGTGCCCTTGGAGCGCTCCTCGAGGATGGCGATGCGCAGCGCCCTGCGGTAGTCCGCCTCGTTCTCGGCGTACTGCTGGCCCGTCCGCCTGAGCGTGTCCAGCTCCGCCATGAGGCGCTCGAACAGCTCCTCGCGCTGCGCGTACATGTCCTGCATGGCCTACAGGACGCGCCACGTCGGCGTGGCGCAGCAGCCGGGGTGCTTCTTGAACTCCTCGTACTGCTCTTTCGACTCGAAGGCGTAGGCCGTGCCGCAGGCCTTGCACTTCGCCGTGAACCCGCCGCTCTCTGGCGGCTCCTTCTCGGGCCTGTCCGACAGCGCGTCCGGGTCGCTCTGCCCGTCGATGGCGAACAGGCCGCACAGCGCGTACTTGCGCGCGTAGCTCGACGCCATCCCGGTCACCTGCGCGTCGTCGGAGCCGCTCTTGTGCTCCGCCTCGCGGGCGTAGGCCTTGAACTCCTTCTTCTCGCCGTGCCCGTCCACGAAGAACAGGGTGCACGTCGCCTCGACGTAGTAGCGCTCGCCCACCTTGCAGATGTTGTCGTGGAGCGTGAACGCCACGCCGGCCTCCTTGCAGGGCTCCTTGAGCGCGGCGACGATGTCCTCGAACGAGCGGTAGCTGAACTTCCCGAATGCGTTGTAGCGCGCCTTGGGGACGGTCACGGAGCGCTGCACCTTGGCTATCGCCTGGGAGAGCGTCATCTCCTCCTCCGCCATCTAGCACACCCCCTTGCACTTGATGGTGCCGGTGATGCCGCGCTCGCGCAGCGCCGCGGCGAGCAGCTCCATCTGCGAGCGGGTCGCGGACGGGATCTCGACCGTCCACGCGCAGGACAGTTCGGGGCGCGCCGCGACGGGGGGTTCCGCCTGGCGCCTCATCGCGGGGCGCGGCGCTGGCTTGGACTCGACCGCCTCGCGCATGGCGGCGATGCGGGCGTCCTCCTCGTCCGCGGCGCGGGCGGCGTTGAGCGCCGAGCCCAGGTCGAGCGTGCGGAACAGTTCGCGCTCGGCGACCTCGTAGTGGGCCATGGAGTCGCGCTGCGCCTTGAGCGTGTCCCAGTCGCGCGCGACGGCGGAGACCTTGGCCTCGAGCGCCTTCTTCGCCTTCACCTCGCCGAAGCCCTTGTTGAGCCACTGCTTCTCGTGGAGGCGCTCATACGGCACGACCGGCGCGAGGAGCTCCGCGAACGTCTCGTAGTGCTCCTTGAGCTTGGCCATTGCGCGGGACTTGCGGTCCTCCTCGGCCTGGTCTAGTTGCGCCTTGATGCCGTCCGACGCGCCGTCGATGATGGACGTGATCTCCTTGCAGCGCTTCTCGAAGGCGGCGAGCGGCTTGTTGTACTCGCGCTTCACGGCCTTTCGGCGCTCCTCTATCTCTTTCTTCAGGCCGTTGAGGTAAAGTCGGTCGTTCTTGGCCTCCTTGATGGACTCGTCCTTGGTCAGGTCGTACTTGGCGCCCTCGTAGTCCGCGACCTTCGCGCGGATGCTGTCCTCCATCGCGTCGAAGTTCGCGCTGATGACGGACGGCGAGTATGTGACGACGAGGTCGGGCGCCCCCTGCTCCTCGATGACCTCGGCCACGACCTCCTCGGCCCCGTTCTCCCCAGCCATTACCTGATCTCCTCGTTGAGCATCCGGTTGTACTTCCTCTCGGTTAGCGCCTCGTCGATGACCACCGCGTGCTCGACGATCCACTTGGCGAGCCTCTCGCGCGCGTCCATGAACTTGTCGAACGCCTCGTCGGACTTCGTTATGACCGAGATGGTGAACATTGCCTGCTCCTCCGTGGCGAGGTCGGCCAGCTCGGCGAGCATCCCCTTGTAGTCCGCCATCACTCGGTCACCTCCCCGTCGTGGCTCACGAACAGGATCTGGGGCTGCTTGCTCTGGATGGACAGCCAGACCTCCTCGCCGCTCTTGCGGATGGCGTCGAACGCCGCGCTGTCCTCGGTGTCGACCTCGAACTGCAGGACGTCGACGCCGCCCTTCACGGTGGCCTGCTTGAACTTGGCCTCGATCTCCACCGGGATGTTTGTGCTCTCCATTGCTATTCCTCCTTATTTGCGCCCGCGAGCATCGCCGCGAACGTCTCCAATGTCATGGTCACGAACTGCTCGCCGGGGATGGCGGTCCCGCGGCGCTTCCAGACGACCACGCCGTAGTCGGCCCCGCGGTTCCTGCGCTCGGTCTCCGCCTCGCGCAGCCACTTGGGCAGCTCGTGCCTCCCCTGGTAGTCCTTGCACTCGATCGCGATGCCCCGCCCGGCCACCGACACGCCGCGGATGTCGCCCGTGTCGTGCGAGCCGGTCTTGACCTGCCTGTCGATGTCGGCCCCCAGCCTCCCGGCGAGGTAGTCGGCGACCAGGCGCTCGAACCTCGTGCCCGCGTCCCTCGCGGTCCTCCTGCTCCTACTCATCGACGAAACCGTCGCTCTTGGAGCGGTGCTTGTTGAACGCGTGCCTCAGGTGCGGGTAGCGCGCCTCCATGATGCGGGCGAGGCTCGGCGCGAGGCCGTTCTTCACGCCGACGTGCAGCTCGTTGCGCACCATGTGGATGAGGTAGTTGATCGAGACGTAGCCCTTGCGGTTGAGGCGGGTGGCCTGCTCGACCATGAAGTCCCACGCCCGCGGGTGCTCGCCTATCCATGCGCGCGCATCCGCCATGTCCTGCTCGCCGTCCGCGCCGAGGCCGAATATCTCGAGCTGGTTGCTCATCGGCTTCTGGCGGTACCTCTCGTCGTTACGCATTGACGGCCCCCGCAGCGCATGCGGCCTTGGCAGCCTGGACCGCGCCGTCCATAGTCGGGAGGACGAAGACGGTCAGGATCGCCGCGAACAGGACCGCGGCGGCGATGAAGCCGGCCATGGCCCCCGCCCTGAACGCATCGGAGTCGAGCTGCTCGCGGACGGTCGGTCGGTATGGCTTGGGTGCTATGATGGTCTGAGCCTCATGTCTGGGGCTGTTTCGGCGAGTGCTCACAAGTTGGTAGCTGGGGGCGCTCGCTTCTTTGTATGTGTACATCTTGTGTTCCCTTCTGATGTTTCCGCAGGTCAGGGCTAGGGTGCTTTTTAGGGTCTTTCTTTTTGGGACTTTTTCGCGCGGCTCTTGGCGCTGTAGCACCTCTGCCGCTCGCGGTCGTTCCGCTTGGACCTCACAGCCTCCTCGCGCATCGCGCTGGCCTGCTCCCTGAGGTCTGCCATGTGGCCCTCCTTCGTGCACTCCGCGCACCAGCCGTTCGCCTTGTTGAGCGGCTTGAACGTCATGCGCCCGCACTTCGGGCACATCCAGCGCTGCCGGAGCGATATGCCGCACTTCCGCGCCTGGAGCTTCACGGCCTCGGTAGTCCTTCCGAGCGCCTTGGCTATCTCCTTGGCTCCGTCGCCGGCATGCTCCCTCAGGTACCGGATCTCACGTGTCGACCATTGCCTCACTGTCTCTTGCTCCCCTCCTTCCTCTCCCATTCCCGGTATGCCGCCCGAAGCGTCGAGCACATGGTGTCGAGCGCTATCTCGCGCGGGGTCTTGGGCTTCTCCTCGTGTTCTTTGGCGTCCATTTAGGACACCGTCCGGTTGTCGGTAAGACCGAGTAGGTAGTCAGCCGAACACTTAAACAGGCGAGTCATCGCCACCAGTTTCGAGCCGGGGATCTCTCCTCCATTCTCATAACTGGCGACAGTAGCTCGACTCTTGAGGCCGATCTTCTCTGCCAGGTCCTCTTGACTGAGACCAATGCGGACACGTTCGCTAGCAATGGGATTCATTTGCACCTCCATTTCACTATTTGTGAACTTCACAATACGTGAATATAGATTAGTGCTCAGCTGTTTGCAAGCATGATTTCACTATTTGTAAATCTTTTTGTACAATATGCTCACGCTTAGAAACAGGAGGTAACCGTGGGCATGAAGTTTCGCCTCAAAGAAACGAGGCTCAAATACAAGAAGAAGCAGCCAGAGGTTGCCAGCGCACTCGGCATCGGCGTACCCATGTACTCGATGATTGAAAACGGGCAGCGCGAGATAAATGGAACGAAGCTTGTGAAGCTTGCCAGATTCTATGGGTGCTCTGTCGATGAGTTGCTTGGGACTGGTTCGTGGGACGAGGGGGAATGACCTATGGGTCTGTTCGGTGACATTGCGAGAGCCGCCGCTAACGTCGCTCTCAGCACGGCGAAAGATATGATGGGGGACGCTGCTGCCGCTAAGCTTGGCCAGCAGGTTGGCGTTGGCAAGTCCATATCGTTTCGCGGTGAGTGCGAGCGACCCGTATACGTCTATTACGGCGAGCCGTTGAAGAAGATTCGTAAAGGTGATGTGTTCGATGCCGAGGTCGTGACGAAGCCAATGCGGCTGAGAAGCGAGCTCACGGGTGGCGTATGGGACACTACGGACAATGGCTTTGCGCTCGCGTACAAAGGAAAGGTGTTTGGGGCAGCGTCGGCTCTCGGAAACACGTTCAAGGACATTACGGAGCTCGGATACAGGATCACTGTGTCGTGCAGAATGACGGGATGGTACGCCAAGGGAATCCCGACCGTCGTCATGATGATCGACGAGCCTGAGGAGATATTCGCGTGGCTCGATGCCTGCAAGGGCCTTGGGCGCGACGTCAGCTTCGAGGAAAGGCATTCCCCCGAATGCGAGTCGGCTGCCTTATCGGAGCGCACCAGGCTTGAACTGTCGAAGGCTTGCGGGCGAGAACTGCCGGTGGGCGTGGACGGAGACTGTGTCTACATCGAGGATGACAAGTGGACAGGCATGAGAAAAAGCGGGGTATTTCCGGTCGAGGTCTCCACGGAGCTGATCCCGACTCCTCGCGGGTCAACGGCGAAACCGCATGTCGCCGTCTTTGTGGATGGGTCGATGGCGGCCGATGTCAGCGCGAGGTGCGTGCACTACAAGACCCTCGCCGAGCATGCCGGCGAACGCCCCTATTTCGCCTGCTGCCAAAAGCGAGAAGGTCACGATGGCTCTCCCATATGGAGGGTGACCGTTGTCTATCTCGGAAGATAAAAGAGCCCCGTCGGCAGCGCCGGTACCGCTTTAGCCGACGGGGCATCCAACCAGTGCACCCATGCAAACTCAACTTGAAGGAAGGGTGACATACACATTATGCCAAAGAGGGCAGTGATATACGCGAGATTCTCGTGCAACAGGCAGCGCGAGGCCTCGATCGAGGACCAGCTGCGCGTCTGCCGCGAGTGGTGCGCGCGCGAGGGCTACGAGGTCGCGGCGGAGTACTGCGACCGCGCCGTGTCGGGACGCACCGACGACCGCCCCGAGTTCCAGCGGATGATAGCCAACGCCGGCGAGAGCGAGATCGTCCTCGTCTACATGATGGACCGCTTCAGCCGCGGCGAGTACGACGCGCCGATATACAAGCGCGAGCTCGCCACGCACGGCGTCAAGCTGGTCTCGGCGCTCGAGCAGATACCCGACAGCCCGGAGGGCATCATCTACGAGAAGCTGCTCGAGGGGCTCGCCGCCTGCGAGTCGAGAAAGACCGCCATCAGGACCAAGCGCGGCATGGAGGGCAACGCCCTCAAGTGCAAGACCAACGGGGTGCGCATCTTCGGATACCACAGGAACGGGAACGACGAGTACGAGGTCGACGAGGCGCAGGCGGCGTGGGTGCGCGAGGCCTTCGCGCTGAGGCTTGAGCGCATGTCCATGAACGCGATAGCGCGCGAGTTCGCTCGGCGCGGTCTCAGGACGCGCAAGGGCAACCCGTGCGGCCAGGCGATGGTGCAGCAGATGCTGCGCGACCGCAGGTACACGGGAAGGTACGAGTGGGGAGGCATCGTCCGCGAGGGCGGGATGCCGGCGATAGTGGACGAGGTGACGTTCATGGAGGTCCAGGGAATCAAGTGCCGCAAGCAGCGCTCAAAGGAGAACTGGGGCGACTTCGCCCTCGCCGGAACGGCGCTGTGCGCGGAATGCGGCAGGAACCTGCAGGGCGTGAGCGGCAGGGGCCGCAACAATGTGAAGTACGAGTACTACAGCTGCCCGGGGTCGTGCGTCCGCAACATCAGGCGCGAGGAACTCGAGGGCTCCATAGCCTCGGCGCTGCGCGGGCTGCTCGGCGACCGCGGCGAGGCGCTGCAGATAGCCAACATGGTAGCGGAGCGCGCGGACACGGCCGAGGTGCGGGCGCGCCGCAGGCAGGCCGAGGACTCGCTCAGGGCCGCGGAGAGGGGCCTGAGGAACATCCTCAACGCCATCGAGCAGGGCGTGATAGCACCGGGCGTGAACGAGCGCATAGCCGAGCTCGAGGAGCAGCAGGCGCGCGCGAGGTACGACCTCGAGGCCATCACGGACGAGCGGATAGACCCGGAGCGCTTCGCCGACTTCCTGCAGTGCGGGACGGCGCTCGACGACGCGACGCTGCTGAAGGCGTTCGTGTGGCAGGCTGTCGTCTCGGAGGACGAGATACTGGTCACGCTGAACTACGACAAAAAGGGCGAACCCGCCAGATTGGACATCCAGCGGGTTCGAGCAAAATTGGAATGGTGCCCCATGTTGGATTCGAACCAACGGCCTTCTGCTCCGGAGGCAGACGCTCTAATCCCCTGAGCTAATAGGGCCAACGGTTGGCATTATACCCAAGTGCACCACGGGCTATCAAAATAAAAGAAAAAGCTTTGCAATTCCGAGGAAGACGCGGCGCAACGGCCCACTTTAGAAGGCAAAAGCGAGTCAGATAGTATAAACTCTCATGCACCATATATACACGGCTCGCGATGCGGGCCGTTTTTGCAAAAGTTATCCATCGAGGTGAGAGGCACACCATGATTGCAATTTTAAAGCAGAGCGCCAGCGACGAGGCCGTCAGCCATATCGTCAGCTGGATTGAGAAAAAGGGCCTGAAGACCGATGTCTCGCGCGGCGAGAACGAGACGATCATCGGCCTGGTGGGCGATACGACCAAGATAGACCCGTTCCTGCTCGAGTCCATGGACGTCGTCGAACGCGTGCAGCGCGTCTCCGAGCCGTTCAAGCGCGCCAACCGCAAGTTCCACCCCGAGGACTCCGTCATCGACTGCGGCCACGGCGTCAAGATCGGCGGCGATCAGTTCCAGGTCATCGCCGGCCCGTGCTCCGTCGAGGGCGAGAACCTCATCCGCATCGCCCGTCGCGTAAAGGCCGCCGGCGCCACGATGCTGCGCGGCGGCGCCTACAAGCCCCGCACCTCTCCCTACGCCTACCAGGGCATGGGCCCCGCCGGCCTCGACCTGCTGTGCGAGGCGTCTGCCGAGCTCGACATGCCGATCGTCACCGAGATCATGGACCCACGCGACGTGCAGGTCTTCTTGGACAAGAAGATTGACGTCATGCAGATCGGCGCCCGCAACGCCCAGAACTTCCCCCTGCTCAAAGAGGTCGGCAAGACCCAGACCCCGATTCTGCTCAAGCGCGGCATGTCCGGCACGATCGATGAGCTGCTTATGGCCGCCGAGTACATCATGAGCGAGGGCAACGACAACGTCATCCTGTGCGAGCGCGGTATCCGCACCTTCGAGACTCGCACCCGCAACACCTTTGACCTCAACGCCGTGCCGGTGCTGCACCACCTGTCGCACCTGCCCGTCGTCGCCGACCCCAGCCACGCCACCGGCTACACCCGCTACGTTGAGCCCATGGCGCTCGCCGCGACCGCCTGCGGTGCCAACGGCCTGGAGATTGAGGTCCACGATGAGCCGAGCCGCGCCTGGTCCGACGGCGCCCAGGCCCTCACCCCCGATCAGTTCGACGACACCATGCGCCGCATCCGAGCCATCCGCGAGGTTGTCTGCCAAGAGACCATGGAGTAGCCCATGGGTACGGTGAGAAACGCGCGCGTTAACCAGGGCGGCCCTAAGTGCGCCGGCATCGTCGGCCTGGGCCTCATCGGCGGCAGTTTTGCCCGCGGCTATGCGCAGGCGGGCGTCCGCGTGCTGGCCTGGGACCCCGATGACGATGTCATGACGGCCGCCAGCATGGGCACTGTCGCCGGAGAGCTCAACGACAAGACACTCGGCGAATGCGACATCATCGTCCTGGCTTGCTACCCCGAGGCCTGCATCGAGTGGCTCGAGGCGCATGCCCAGACACTCGCCGACGCCACCGATACCGAGGCCATCATGGGTCCCGTGGTGATCGACACTGTGGGCGTCAAGGGCATCGTGTGCGAGCGCGCCTTTGAGCTTGCCCGCGAGAACGGCTTTTACTTTGTGGGCGCGCACCCCATGGCGGGCACCCAGTTCTCGGGCTACGCGCACTCCCGCGCCGACCTGTTCCAGGGCGCTCCCCTGGTGCTCGTTCCGCCCGCGGTAGACGATGCCCTTAAGCTGGAGCTCTTGGGCCAGGTGCGCGAGATGGTGCGCCCCTTGGGCTTTGGCAAGTTCAGCGTAACGAACGCCGCCGAGCACGACCGCGTCATCGCCTTCACGAGCCAGCTTGCACACGTGGTATCCAACGCCTACGTCAAAAGCCCCACTGCCCAGGTCCACCACGGCTTTTCGGCCGGTAGCTACCGCGATCTCACCCGCGTGGCGCACCTCAACCCGCAAATGTGGTCCGAGCTCATGATTGACGACGCCGACGCGCTCGCCTTCGAGATCGACCATCTGATCGAGTCGCTTGGCGCCTACAGCCGAGCGCTCAAGGACCGCGACCAACGCTATCTGGAGAATCTTCTTGCCGAGGGCGACCGCATTAAGCGTGCACTCGACGACGAGGCCTCCCACTAGACCACCCATCACGCCAGGTCGAAAGGACCGAAGCTTATGGCGATTACCATCGATATCGACACCGCACGCCCCTACCAGGTGCATGTTGGCACGTTTTTGCTGGAGCAGGCGGGACCGCTCGTGCGCGCCACTGCCGGCGGCACCAAGGCCGTCATCGTGACGGACACCAACGTGGGCCCGCTCTACCAGATGCCCGTTAAGCAGAGCCTGGAGGCGTCAGGCTACGAGGTGAGTATCTGCACCTTCGAGGCCGGCGAGGCCCATAAGCGCGCCGAAACCTATGTTGCCATTTTGGAGTTTGTGGCCGAGCACGAGCTTTCGCGCTCCGACGTGATCGTGGCACTCGGCGGCGGTGTCGTGGGCGACGTGGCGGGCTTTGTGGCCGCCACCTACATGCGCGGCTGCAAGTTTGTGCAGATCCCGACGAGCCTGCTCGCCATGGTGGATTCGTCGGTGGGCGGCAAGACCGCCATCGACCTGGCTGCCGGCAAGAACTTGGCCGGCGCCTTTTGGCAGCCGAGCGTGGTTATCGCCGACGTGGGGTGCCTGGCCACCCTCACGCCCGAGCAGTTCGCCGACGGCTGTGGCGAGGTTGTGAAGCACGCTGTAATCGCCGACCCCGAGCTTTTTGCCGAGCTGGAGAAGACACCGCTCACGCTGGAGCTGCTCAACCGCGATGTGGCCCGCGTAGCACTCATCATCGCCCGCAACATCGACATCAAGCGCGCCGTGGTCGTCGCCGACGAGCGCGAGACCAACCAGCGCAAGCTCCTCAACTTTGGACACAGTGCCGGACACGCCGTCGAGGCCTGCGAGCACTTCGAGCTCGGACACGGCAACTGTGTGTCGATCGGCATGGGCATCATCACGCGCGCCGCGGCCCTGCACGGCGTTTGCGATGCTGCACTGCCCGGTCGTATTGAGGAACTCTGCGCCCGCCATGGCCTCAAGACCCGCTGCGACCTAGATGCCGATGCCGTCTTTGCCGAGGCGCTCCACGACAAGAAGCGCGCGGGCGACACCATCGACCTGGTGATTCCGCACGGCATTGGCCGCTGCAGCATCGACCGCACGCCGCTTTCCACTTTCCACGAACTCATTGCCGAGGGCCTCGGCCAGAAGGGAGACGCATCCGCATGCTAGCCCGCATCACCCCGTCCCCGCTCAAGGGCACCGTTCCCGCCATCGCATCCAAGTCGATGGCGCATCGCCTGATCATCTGCGCCGCGCTTGCCAACGGCGAGACGCACGTAACCTGCAACACCACCTGCGCCGACATCGAGGCTACGGTGCGTTGCCTTACGGCCCTGGGCGCCCGCATCGAGACCGTCGAGGACGGCTTCCAGGTCCACCCCACCATGAAGAGTGTTGAGTTCGGCCTGCTCAAGGCACTTGCGGGCGGCACGCTCGACTGCGGCGAAAGTGGCTCCACGCTCCGCTTTATGTTGCCCGTCGCCTGCGCGCTGGGCGCAGAGGCCACGTTTGTGGGTCAGGGACGCTTGGGCGCCCGTCCGCTGTCCCCGCTCTCGGACGAGATCATCGCCGCCGGCTGCGACCTACAGGGTCTGGGCGGTTTTCCGCTCAAGACGAGCGGACGCATGCGCCCGGGCACCTTTGTGCTGCCGGGCAACGTGAGCTCGCAGTATATCTCCGGCCTGCTGCTGGCAGCCCCGTTGCTCGCCCAGCCCTCCTGCGTGCAGGTAACCGGCCTCATCGAGAGCCGCCCCTACATCAACCTGACGATCCAGGCCATGAAGGCCTTCGGCGTCGAGGTCAACGTCGAGCGTATTCCCGCCAAGGACGGCAAGCCCGAGGTCACAAACTTCCGCGTGAGCAGTGGCTCGTACCGCACGCCCGGCAACGTGGCCGTCGAGGGCGACTGGTCCAACGCCGCCTTTTGGCTGTGCGCCGGCGCCATCGGCTCCGACCCCATCACCGTCGAGGGTGTGTCCCTGAGCTCCGCACAGGGCGACCGCAACGTGCTTGCCGCACTTTCGCGCTTTGGTGCCCGCATCGTGCGCTCCACCAACGCCGCCACCGTGCAGTCCGATAAGCTCGCCGGCTTCGAGATGAGTGCCCACGACATTCCCGACCTGGTGCCCGTTATCTCGGCCGTGGCCTCGCTGGCACAGGGCCGCACCTTTATCCGCGATTGCGCCCGTCTGCGTATCAAGGAATCCGACCGCCTGGTCACCACCACCCGCGAGCTCACCGCGCTGGGCGCGCAGGTGCGTATTGCCGGCGACGACCTCATCATCAAGGGCGTCGATGCCTTCACCGGCGGTGAGGTCGATTCGCACAACGACCACCGCATCGCCATGATGGCCGCCATCGCCGCGAGCCGCGCCACCGGCGAGGTCGTGATCCACGGCGCCGAGGCCGTCAACAAGTCCTATCCCGATTTCTTCGGCCACTACCGCCTGCTGGGCGGCAAGGTCACACTCGAGGAGGAATAGCATGGCCTCGACCTTTGGCAACGTCTTGCATCTGAGCATCTTCGGCCAGTCACACTCCCCCGCTATCGGCTGCTCGCTCGATGGCATTCCGGCGGGCATCGCCGTGGACCAGGAAGCGCTGCAGGCCTTTTTGGACCGTCGCGCCCCCGGTCACGACGAGACCGCGACCAAACGCCGCGAGGCCGACGCCGCCCACATCATCGCCGGTGTTGTCGATGGACATACCACCGGCGCGCCCATCGCCGCGATTATCGAGAACACCAACACGCGCTCCAAGGATTACTCCGAGCTGCGCCGCAAGCCCCGTCCGGGACATGCCGATTACCCGGCGCGTGTGAAGTATCACAACATGCACGATGTCGCTGGTGGCGGGCATTTCTCCGGCCGCCTAACGGCACCCTTATGCATCGCCGGCGGCATTGCGCTGCAGGCACTCGAGGCCCGCGGCATTCAGGTCATGGCGCACGTCGCGCAGATCGGCGGCATCTCCGACCTGCCGATGGACGATATGGTCTATCGCGAGGCCGACCGCAAGGCGATCCTTACGAACGATCTGCCGTGCATTGACGCCGCCGCAGCCGGCCGCATGCGCGAGGAGATCCTAGCCGCGCGCGACGAACTCGACAGCATCGGCGGCATCGTGGAGTGCAGCATTTACGGGCTTCCCGCGGGCATCGGCGACCCCATGTTTGACGGCATCGAGAACCGCATCGCTCAAATCGCGTTCGGGATTCCCGCCGTAAAGGGCGTGGAGTTTGGCATGGGCTTTGCCGTGGCCGCCATGCGCGGCAGCGAGAACAACGATCCGTATCGCATCGATGCCGAGACCGGCGAAATCGAGGTCGAGTCCAATAACGCCGGCGGCATCCTGGGCGGTATTTCGACCGGCGCGCCCGTCATGTGGCGCATGGCCGTAAAGCCGACGCCCTCAATTGGCCGCGAGCAGCAGACCGTAGACATGGACGCCATGGAAAATGCCGAGCTCTCGGTCCACGGCCGTCACGATCCCTGCATCGTCCCCCGAGCCGTCCCCGTAGCCGAAGCAGCCGCCGCCCTCGCCATCTGGGACGCTCTCCTCGAGGACGCCGGACAGCTCTAAAAATCTCTGGGGGCCAACTCCGGCCCCCACGACCACCCAGTGATTTTTCTGGGACGGGGATTAAAAAATCACTGGGTACACAATGATTTTTTAATCCCCGTCCCAGAAAAATCACCGACACGTGAAAGGGGTCCCTATGGACCTTGCTGACATTCGCCAGACCATCGATGGCATCGACACCACGCTCCTCAATAGCTTTGTCGAGCGCATGGACATTGCCACCGAGGTCGCCAAGTCAAAAATCGAGATGGGCAAGGCCGTCTTCGACCCCGCCCGCGAGCGCTCCAAACTTAACAACCTCGCCGGCCGCGCACCCGAGCGCTACGAGGCCCAGACCATCGCCCTGTTTCGTCTCCTCATGAGCATGAGCAAAGCCGAGCAACAGCGCTACATCAACGAGCTCAAGGGCATTACGGTGTCGCAAAAGGCCCATGCCACGGCCGTAGCCTTCGATACACCCTTCCCCCAGACGGCCAGCGTTGCCTGCCAGGGCGTGGAAGGTGCCTACAGCCAGATAGCCGCGTGCAAGCTCTTCGACGTACCCGACATCGCGTTCTTCGAGACCTTCGAGGGCGTCATGCGCGCCGTGCGCGACGGCTTCTGCGAGTTTGGCGTGCTGCCCATCGAAAACTCAACCGCCGGCTCGGTCAACGCCGTCTACGACTTACTCGCCCAGTTCGATTTCCATATCGTGCGCTCGCTGCGCCTCAAGATCGATCACAACCTGCTCGTCAAGCCCGGCACCAAGCTCGCAGACGTGCGCGAGGTCTACAGCCATGGCCAGGCCATCGCCCAGTGCGCCGGCTTTATCGAGGCCCACGGCCTGCACGCCACCAAATACCCCAACACCGCCATGTCGGCCGAGATGGTCGCCAACTCCGAGCGTACCGACGTTGCCGCCATCGCCTCGCGCAGCTGTGCCGCGCTCTACGGCCTGGAGGTGCTGGAGCCCAATATCCAGGACTCGGACAACAACTACACGCGCTTTGTCGTCATCAGTCGCGAGCCGCGCGTCTACCCCGGTGCCAACCGCACCTCGCTCATGATCACCACGGCCAATGAGCCGGGCGCCCTCTACCGCGTACTCGAGCGCTTCTATGCGCTCAACATCAACCTCATTAAGCTCGAGAGCCGTCCCATCCCCGGGCACGACTTTGAGTTTATGTTCTACTTTGACCTGGACTGCCCCTTTGGCAGCAAGGACCTCGACGACTTGCTCGATTCCGTCGACGACGTGTGCGAGAGCTTCACCTACTTTGGCAGCTACACGGAGGTGCTCTAGATGACCGATTCCGCTGCAACCCGCCCCTACGGCGTGCTGGGACGCGTGCTGGGCCACAGCTACACCCCGACCATCTACAAGGAGCTCGCGGGGCTCGAGTACGTGCGCTTTGAGCGCGAACCCGAGAATCTTGATGCATTTATGACCGGCGACGAATGGGAGGGCACCAACGTGACCATCCCCTACAAGCGCGCCGTCATGGAATACCTGGATGAGCTGAGTCCGCTGGCCGAACGCATGGGCAACGTCAACACCATCACACGCCTGCCTGACGGTCGTTTGCGCGGCGACAACACCGACTACTTTGGCTTCCAATGCCTGGTCGAAGAGCTGGGCGTAAAGGTTGCCGGTAAGAAGGTCCTTGTGCTCGGTGCCACCGGCGGTGCCGGTACCACGGCCAGCATGGTGCTCGGCGACCTAGGCGCCGTCGTCGTACCCGTCGGTCGCACAAGCGAGGTCAACTACGACAACATCGCGCAGCAATCCGACGCTACACTGCTCGTCAACTGCACGCCCGCCGGCATGTTCCCCCATTGCCCCGACGCGCCCTGCACGCTCGAGGGGCTCGATGCGCTCGAGGGCGTCATCGACATCGTCTACAACCCCGCCCGCACGGGCCTGATGCTCGAGGCCGAGCGCCGCGGTATCCCTTGCATCGGCGGCCTGCTGATGCTCGTGGCCCAAGCGGCACAGGCCGTCGAGCGCTATACCGGCCAGGTCACCCCGCGCGAGCGCATCCTGGATGTAACGGAGCGCTTGTCACGCCGCGAACAGAACATCGCGCTGATCGGCATGCCGGGCTCGGGCAAGACCCGCGTGGGTGAGCAGATTGCCCTGCTCACGGGTCGAGAGCACATCGACCTGGACCGAGCTCTCGAGGAACGCCTCGGCATGCCCTGCGCCGACTTTATCGTCGAGCGCGGCGAGGCGGCCTTCCGCGAACAGGAGACGGCTACGCTGGCCGACATCTCCAAGCGCAGCGGCCTGGTGCTCTCCACCGGCGGCGGCGTGGTCACACGCGACGAGAACCACCCGCTGCTGCACCAGAATAGCCAGATCGTGATGCTCAACCGTAAGCTCGACGAGCTCGCCCACAAGGGCCGCCCCATCACCGCGCGCGACGGCATCGATAAACTCGCCGAGCAGCGCATGCCGCGCTACCGCGCATGGGCCGACTACATCATCGACTCACGCGACTGCGCCGCCAACACCGCCCAAGCCCTCCTCGAGACCCTCCCACCTGCTCTCTAACCTAAGCCACCACAAAGGGGAAAGGCACCTTTGTGGTGGCTTTCCAACCACAAAGGAAACAACCATGAAAGCACTCGTCATTAACGGCCCCAACCTCAACATGCTCGGCATTCGCGAGCCGGGCATCTATGGCAACGACAACTACGACCGCTTAGTGCAGATTTGCCAGGAAGCGGGCGCCGCACAGGGCTTTGACGAGGTCGATGTCTTCCAGTCTAACCACGAGGGCAGCATCGTCGACAAGATCCAGGAGGCCTACGGCAAGGTCGACGGCATCGTCATCAACCCGGCGGCCTACACGCACACGAGCGTGGCGATCCTCGACGCCCTCAAAGCCGTCGCCATCCCTGCCGTCGAGGTACACATCAGCGCCGTCGAGACCCGCGAGGACTTCCGCCAGGTGAGCTATGCACGCCTAGCCTGCTTCGCCACCATCACCGGCGAGGGCCTGAAAGGCTATGCGCATGCACTGGAGCTGCTGAAGGAGCATCTCGAAAAGTAGCCTCGCGGATCAATTCATTAACACCGATTCACGCGAACAAAACTCCAGCGCCGGAAGCAGCGACCTCGCTGCTTCCGGCATTTTGTTACTGGCATATAATCGTTGCAGTCACACTACGTCTGGAGACCCACATGCTGAGCATTCACCTGGGGGATTACCCCGGTTCCATCTACGATACCAAGACCTACTTTAGGAACTCGTACCTGGATTCATGGTTCGAAGATCCCATGGCTGCACAGATGATTAAAGGTGTTGACGGTTCAGAGCTCATCGGCCCCCACAACATCATCAGCAAGCAGCTTGGCTCGATTACGCCACTCGAGCTTTCTGGCGGTGTCAAGACGTTGCTGCTGGTACGCAATCTCCCCGACATGGTATTTAATGCTTCCACCTGCGGAGACAACTGCGCCCGTTGGCTGCTCAAGATTGGCAAAGAGCAAGACGTGCTGGTAACCCTTTATCACATCATGAAATTCCCCTGGAAGCGTTTCGAAATCCGTATTGAAAATGACGGCCGCATCGTCAAGAACATGCAGGAGTTCGTCGGTGCCACCAATGACTTTTTGGATGTTGATGATACGGCCAGAGTGCTGCACTAGGTTCTATGGCCGCAATCGCTGAATGCGTTAGAAAAGTCTTACCAGAATACTTAAAACCCAAATGAAACAGCGGGGGCCAACTTAGTCACACTGCTTTTGTTACGCCTTCTTGATCACGTGTGCCAACCCAATATCGCAGGCGCAACGCACGATTGATGCGAAGAGCCACGATGCCGGCAGCGTCATAAGCAGAGGCATGGTCTGCCAAGGAATAAACCAATCGACCGCATGGATCGCAAAGATCGCCAGACTGGCTTGTCCGCAAAACACGAGTCCTTGCTCAAAAGCCCCCAAAACCGGCACGTCTTTCAACTTATCCAACGCCATCGAAACCCAACAGACGCAGTAGCTACCCGCAACAGCAGCAACTGTCGCAGCCACAAACCCATCCACACGGCGGCTCGAAAGCTCAAGCCCACTCAGCGCGGCAAGGACAAGCCAAGCAACACCGGCTCCAATAAATAGCAGAGGCTTGTTCACGCTCGGCTCCAGCCCCCTTTGGCGGGCCGTATAGCCAACCCACATCAGCAAGACGATGTAGCAGCTCAAATCCAAATCGAGCGGCAGGTAAACACCAAAATAGCGAGACACGCTCAAACCGCAAAAGGCAATCGCGGCACAGACAACCCCTTGCCAAACAACCCCAATCCCGCGGCGATCAAACAGCCGCGTGAGCGCATTAAACAGCAGGCGCGACATAAACAGCGCCGCCAGAAACCATGCCATGCCAACGGCGGTAACGCCAAGCCCAGGCACATCAACGCCCGAGGCAAACACGAGCGTGTTAAGCCCCGCAACCAGCGTACCGCTCGTCAACGGAGTGCCGCTCATCAAGAACGTCGGCACCTGCCACGCCAGCGCAAGAACCACATACGGCACCAGCAGGCGCGACACCGAACCACTCAGCAGCTCGCGCCACGGCTTCGGCCTAAACGTATACCCGGCAAGAATAAAGAACACCGGCATGTGAAACGAGAAGATCGCGTGCCTCAAGGGAGAGGGATTTGGGACGGTGTGCCCCACAATGACCAGAATAATTGCAATCCCTTTTGCAATATCGATCCAGTCGAGCCTTTTGCTTCCCATAGCGAACCCTTCAAAACCGCAGCACACAAAATGAAAAAAGCCCAGACCACCTAGCGGCCCGGGCTTAATAAACGATGGTGCTCCATGGCGGATTCGAACCGTCGACCTTGGGATTAGAAGTCCCCTGCTCTATCCAACTGAGCTAATGGAGCAAATAACCGCACGCCCAAGCAAGCGCAAGCCTGTCAGGCGCAAGTAATTATAACCTAGTTGAACTGCTCGCGATACGCCTTGCAGACCTCATCGACCGGGCCGTCCATGCGAAGGTCACCCTTCTCAATCCAAACGGCACGCTGGCAGATGCGCTCAACCTGCTCCATAGAGTGCGAAACGAACAGAACCGTCACGTCACCGCTCTGGATAAAGTGCTGGATGCGGTCCTCGCACTTCTGCTGGAAGAACACATCACCGACGGACAGCGTCTCGTCAACGATCAGAATATCGGGCTCGGTAATCGTCGCGATTGCAAAGGCGATACGCGCCACCATGCCCGAGGAGAAGTTCTTAAGCGGCATATCGACAAAGTTCTGCAGCTCAGCGAACTCAATAATGCCGTCAAAGTTGGCATCGATGAACTCCTTGGTGTAGCCGAGCAGTGCGCCGTTTAGATAAATGTTCTCACGGGCAGTTAGCTCGGGGTCAAATCCAGCGCCAAGCTCAATAAGGGGCGCAATGTTGCCATGCACCTTAACGCTGCCCTCGCTGGGCTCAAGCACGCCGGCAATAATCTTGAGCATCGTAGATTTGCCGGAACCGTTGGTGCCGACAAGGCCTACAACCTCGCCGCGATGTATATCAAACGAGATATGTTTGAGCGCCCTAAACTCCTCAAAGAACAGTTCGTGTTTGGCAAGCTTGATAAAGTACTCCTTGAGGTTGGTCAGCGACTCGGACGCCATGTTAAAGATCATGGTGACGTCGTCGACCTCGACAGCCAGAGGCTGCTCGCTGTAATCAACAACAGATTCAGTCATCACAGCACTCCTTAGATGTAGAGGATGAACTTACGCTCGGACTTATGGAACACGGTATAGCCAATGGCAAGCGCAAGAACCGCCCAAGCAACGCACATGCCAAACGTCATAAGCGAAGGCGTGGTCTGGAACAGGAAGATATCGCGCATAAACTGCAGATAGTTGTACATGGGGTTCGCATATACCAAGATACGGACAATATGGGGCATCTGCGCAACAAAATCGGTCGTCCAAAAGATGGGCGTGATATAGGTCCACGCCGTGATGACAACGCTCCACAGATGCATGACATCACGGAAGAAGACCGTGAGAGCGGAGAGCATCATGCCCAAGCCCATGCAGAAGCACATGAGCAAAAGTAGGCAAACAGGCAGCAGAATGAGATGCCAAGATGGCATAACGTGGAACCACAGCATAACAATGGCAACGGCGACTAGCGAGAAAGCAAAATTAACCAGCGAGAAGAGTACCTTCTGCACCGGGAAGACCCAGCGATGAACCTTGACCTTCTTAAGCAGCGGGGCCGCACCCACGATTGACGTCAGCGCCTGATTCGTAGACTCAGACATAACGGCAAAGGTGACGTTACCCACAATCAAGTACAGCGGGTACATCTCGGGCGTAATCGACCCATTGCGGCCCTGGGCAAAAATCGTCGAGAACACAATAGCCATGACAATCATCATCAGCAGCGGGTTGAGCACCGACCACGCAACGCCCAGAACACTGCGGCGATACTTGATCTTAAAGTCTTTAGTAACCAGCTGACGAAGGATAAAAGCATCCTTCTCAAATGCGTTCTTGGCAAACGTCGCAGGCAGACTGCGAGTTTCTTGTTGCTTTGTCTGATCCGACACGGATGCAACTCCTTTACTCGTAATCGTTGACAACCGAACAGTATAGACCCGCCCTCAAAGCCATAGGGCGGCGTAGCAAAACTGGAGAACTAACCCACAACATCATTTGCGGTGCTTTCCTTACCAAACAACAGACCACGAGCAACCGCCACAAACGCAACCGGAAGGCCAAATTGTGCCGCAACGATATAACGAGGCCAATACCAAATGGGGCTTGCAATAAAGAGCGTCCCGTACAACAACAAAAAAGGCAAAAGCGGCAAAGCAAACCTTGCGCGACCACAAGACACCAACAGTACTGTCGAAAACATGAGCAACCAAAAGACAACTGCGCCAGAAATAGACCAAGCGCTCAGTCCAATCGCCACATCAACATCATCGCCGAGGGGCGCAAGCAAGTTGCGAAATGTAACTCCCGTAGAAGCCTTTGCGTCGGCCACAAGGTTATACGGAACGCCCATGAGAAAGTTTTCAGGCAGACCGTCAGCACCCTTTACATTTGGGGCCCAAAAACCAAACGTCTGCAGTTCCCACGCCTCAAAGTATATCGAAGGGTTACGCGAAAGCATCGAGGCCCAATGAGCCCAGAATCCATCCTTTAAATGGTCCGAATTAAAGTCATCGTTCCATTTAAGCGGATCGATAATACTGGGGTGGTAAACCTCTTTGTAACGATCAAGCGGGAGCAGCTCGTTCATATAAGAACGGTCGGACTCGGACATTCCGCCATCGAGCGCGGCAACGCGAGCCATCTGAGCAAGCGGAATACCCACTGACTCAACATCCTCCGATGGAACAACGCCCAGAGCCGAGTACACGGGCCCCGTAATAACCAAGCATGTGACAAGCGCAAATCCAAGAGATACGGTCAAACGAGAGGCAGGTTTCATCGGGGCAATGCAGCCGAGTCGGCCCAAAGCTACAACTATCGCAAGCACCACGAATAGCGCAGCGCAAATATACAAACCGTTATTCCGTAGAAGCATAACGCCCAACGCTAGGGCACCAAAAAAGAGCAAACGCAACGCGCTCGACCGGGAATCCTTTCCCGTGACGGCATCGGCAAGCATGGTCACCATCAAGACAAGACAGCAGGAAAACAACGGGTCTTTCCAAAGCGCCACAGAATACAGAGCGCAATACCGTGACAAGCCAAAATAGACTACGAGCAGCCAAGACCAGCGAGAGGAGACCCCCAAGCGGGAAGTCACCCAAATTGAAAGATAGCCAAACGTGCTTGCAACACAGGCCATCTGAAGCACCGTTAGCAAGGCAACGCCCACCGAAGGGCTCATCCCCATGAGGCCTGCAATTTTGATACAAGCAGCCATCATCATGGTGAATGCAACCGGATGATGGTTGCTCAAAGGGTTCCACCCCATAATCTGAGCGAACGACGAGAAGGTATCCCCAAAAAACAGGCCGGGACAATACCTCAGGAAGAACGGGAGATACAAAAGAAATATCACTAGAGCACGGACCGCAACAGATAGGAGTCGAATGGACGAGTCACCATCATTAGTCCGCAGCGAGTCATTGCAGAAAACACAGCAGCGGCAACGACAAGACAGCTGAACAAGCACCGACAAGACCCAAAAAACCAGCGCCGACATCACCCAAAAAGCAACAAAATCAATCGCGGAATACGGCTCAATATAGTTCTCGTAAATCCCGCCGGCAATCACCGGTTCAGTCACACGAATATGCGCTCCCAGCACAAGAACAAACGAAAAAACAAGGGAAATCACTAAGCAGCAAGCTCTACCAACAACCGACGGAAATGCAAAATCCCTGCACGCAAACTTATTGAAATTAACCAATGATGCGATTATCGCAACACATGCCAAGACTGATGGAAACAGGTCGAAGGAACCACTACAATACGTCACCGTAGCGATGCTTGCTGCAAACAGCAAAACAGCACGTGTCACATCTAATAACCTGAACTCTCGAATCAATGCGCCCATCCTAACCACGAAACAAACGATTCGATTGTACGCGACCAAAGGAACCTTCATGGCCGAGCAAACGATTGCCGTTATTATCCCCTGTTACAACGAGGCAGTCACCATCGGAAAAGTCATCGACGACTTTCACCGCGAGCTTCCGCAGGCGACTCTCTACGTATACGACAACAATTCGTCAGACAACACCTCTCACATTGCTGCAGAGCACGGTGCCACGGTGCGTTTTGAGCCGCGTCAGGGAAAAGGCAACGTCTGCCGTCAGATGTTTCGCGACATCGACGCCGATTGTTACCTGATGGTCGACGGCGACGACACCTACCCTGCCGAAGCGGCAAAGGCCCTCTGCGAGCCCATCCTAAACGGCACGGCCGACATGACCGTAGGCGACCGCCTTTCCAATGGGACCTATGCCGAGGAAAACAAGCGAGCCTTCCATGGTTTTGGCAACAACCTAGTTCGCGCCATGATTAAGTGGATCTATGGCTTCAGCTTCGATGACGTTATGACGGGCTATCGCGCAATGAGTCGCCCCTTTGTCAAAACGTTCCCCGTACTTTCCGAGGGATTTCAAATCGAAACCGAGCTCTCCATCCATGCCGTCGATCACCGCTGGCGCATCAAGGACGTGCCCATTGAGTACCGCGATCGCCCCGAAGGATCCGAGTCTAAGCTCAATACCGTCAGTGACGGCATCAAGGTCGTCGCCATGATCGGCACGCTGTTCAAGGACTACCGTCCGCTCAAATTCTTCAGCCTGGTCGCGCTTCTGTTTGCGATTATCGGCCTCGCCCTGGGCATCCCCATCGTCGTCGAATATTTCCAGACCGGTCTCGTCCCCCGCTTCCCCACCGCAATGCTCGCCGCATCTTTCATGTTCCTTTGTGGCCTGAGTCTCGCGACGGGGCTTATCCTTGATTCCGTTGCAAAGGTTGAGCGTAAACAGTGGGAGGTCAACGTGTATAACACATATGGCTGCAGCATTACCTCCAGCGCAAATAAAAACGAGAGATAAGTCGCATGCCGCTCATCTCCATTGTCGTGCCGTGCTACAACGAGCAGGAATCACTTCCGATCTTTCTCAAAGAGCTCGATGGCGTCGTTCGCATCATGACCCAACAAGACCCCGGCATCTCCTTTGAGGCCGTCCTCATCGACGATGGCTCGGCAGACAAAACGCTTGTCGTCATGAAGGCAGAAGCCTCGGCGGCGCATCCATACGCCATCCACTGGCACTCTTTCTCGCGCAACTTTGGCAAGGAGGCGGCACTACTCGCCGGACTCCAGCACGCAAAGGGCGACTATGTCGCCACCATGGACGCCGACATGCAGGACCCACCCTCGCTCCTGCCGCAGATGTACGAGATCTTGCAAACCGAAGACTACGACAACGTCGCTACACGCAGGACCACCCGCGAAGGCGAGCCTCCCATCAGGTCGTTCTGTGCCCGTATGTTCTACAAGATCATCAACCGCATTTCAAAGGCCGACATCGTCGACGGAGCACGCGATTTTAGGCTTATGAAGCGACCTATGGTCAACGCCATCATCTCCATGGGCGAATACAACCGATTCTCCAAGGGCATTTACGGCTGGGTCGGCTTCAAGACCAAATGGCTCCCCTACGTAAACGTCAACCGCGTGGCCGGCGAGACCAAATGGAGCTTTTGGTCGCTACTCCTCTATTCCATCGACGGCATCGTCGCGTTTTCCACGGCGCCGCTCTCCCTCGCCGCCCTCACGGGTATCGTCTTCTGTCTCATCGCCATCCTGGGATTTATCGTCATCCTCGTCAAAACGCTTGTTTGGGGCGACCCCGTAGGCGGATGGCCCTCCCTTGCCTGCCTCATTACACTGTTTGGCGGCATGCAGCTCCTATGCCTGGGAATCATCGGTGAATACTTGGCAAAAGCCTACTTGGAGACCAAGCGCCGCCCCATCTATATCATTCGAGAATCCAACGAGGAATCTGATGACACAGCCCAATAACAGCACACTCAAGAATGTGGCGCTCTACGCCGCCTGCTTCGCGTTTTCCGTCGCACTCTTTGTCGCACTTGCAGCGGCGGGGCATGTCTACCCCTTTGGCGACAACTCGTTTCTCACCAACGATCTCAAATACCAATACATCGACTTCTTCGCGTGGTTTCGCCGCGTCCTTTTAGGCGAGGCAAACCTTCGCTATTCTTTCTCACAGGGACTCGGCATGAACACATGGGGGCTCTATAGCTACTACCTCGCCAGCCCCTTCAACCTGCTCTGCGTGCTGTTTCCCGCAGACAAGCTGACGCTCTTCGTATTTGTCATAACCGCGCTCAAACTGGGCTGCATCCACATCAGCAGCGCTTGGTATATGCAAAAGCGCTTTGACCTGTCCAAGCCCGCCACATTCCTGCTTTCTCTATCGTTCACGTTTTGCAGCTGGACCATCAGCAACCTGCGCAACCCACTCTGGATCGATTGCCTCATCCTGCTGCCCATCTGCGCCTACGGATGCCACGAGCTCATTCGCAAGCAGCGTATGATCCGCCTCGTCATCGCAACGGCGCTCAATGTCATGTTCTGCTGGTATACGGCCTACATCAGCATCCTGTTCCTCTGCATCTTCGTATTGGTCGAATTTGTCGATTATGCTGCAGAAGAAGGATTTAGCTGGAAGCTCATGCTCGATCGGGCCCTGCGATTCGCCGGGACTATCGCGCTTGGACTGCTTCTGTCCGCCTGGACCTTTTTGCCGACCATCCTTGCCATGTCCAAGGGCGGTCCTGTTCTGGCACTCGGCCCCCTACTTAAAACCAGCCCCAAGTCGCTCATCAGGGGCTTTCTTCCCTGCATGTGGGTAAACAACGAAAACACACCGCAGTTCTATTGCGGCATCATCATGATGCTGCTCGCGGTGAGCCTGCTGGTTAACCGCACGGTTTCAATCAAGACACGCATCGCAACGCTCGTCGTCACGATAATCCTGGTCGCAAGCTCCGTTTTGAGCCCGTTCGAGTACATCTGGTGCGGCATGCGCGTTCCCAACGGCTTCTACTCGCGCACGGCTTTTTTGCTGAGTTTCTTTGCGCTGTGGGCCGCAGGATACGCGCTGCAGAAACTCAAAGAGCGGCCAGCATTACGTCGAGCCCATCGTCCGGCCATCATCATGCCGCTCCTGGCACTCACGGCAATTGAACTCTTTGCCAACGCCCATGTTATATGGAACCAGCTGTACACAGGCTATTCCGAAGAAGCCAACAGCACCTATGTCGCCACCGCAACCGACACGATCACGGCCATTCAAGACCAGACTTCGGCGTCGTTCTATCGCATTGACCGCACAACCACACGCGTTGACAGCGCCGCCCTCAACGAAGGTCTGGCGCTTGGGTACAACCAGCTGTCTTCGTATTCGTCGGCAAACAACCCGCAGGCCATCGCACTGCTCAACTCCCTTGGATACAGCAGCGTCGGCGAATTCTCGACCCGTTATGCCGAGCCCATTCTCGCCATCGATGCCCTACTGGGAGTCAAGTATGCCATTCCTGAAAACGCGCCTGCGGGATACGTTTTAGCCAAGACGAATCAGGCCGACTCCACAAGCGCAGTGTACGAGAACCCCTATGCGCTCAGCATTGGCGTCGCAGCCTCAAGCGATATCCAAAACAGTACGTTGAAGAGCGAGAACCCTTTCGAAAAGCAGAACGACCTCTACAGCAAAATCCTAGGCCGCGAGGTCGAGCTCTATACCAAGATCGAGGCCACGAGCACGGAAAATAGCGATAGCTTAAAGCAATGGAGCGTTACCGTACCGGCAAGCTCAATCGGGTATCTCTACATCAACAAAGATGCGACCGCCGGCAGTTATTGGCCCGTCGCCCTTACCATCGACCAGCGAACGATCGAAAACGAGGCTTGGAGATTCGACAATAATATCCGCCAGATTGCGGATGCATCGGACGCCCCGAGCCAGCATACGGTGTCAATCGGAATCGCAGAGGGCTATACAGACATGCCCCAAGACAATGAGCCGGTCTTTTACGCCCTCAATCTGGAAGTTTTCGAACAGATTATTAACGAGCTTAAGACGAGCGAGTTTATTCCGACGGTTTTTGAGGACGGAAGGATCGAAGGCGAGTATACCGCCAAGGATGACGGCAACCTGCTGCTGAGCGTTCCGTACGATGAGGGCTGGAACGTAACGGTAAACGGAACCACCGCAGAACTAACGCCCGCCGCTGATAAGGGCTTGTCGTCCCTGAACATGCAGAAAGGCGCGAATAGGATCGTGATGACCTACAAGACTCCGGGCGCCCTTGCGGGACTTGCAGTGAGTCTGGCGACCGCCGCAGCCCTTGTTGCAGCGGGGCTATACGCCAGGCACAAGAAAAGCCGCCGTTAACAAGCGGCGGCTTTTACCCTCGATAAGTTAATAGCAGCTAGAGCGTCTTGAAGTACTCCCCCAGCTCTTCCTCCCAGTCGGGCATGTGGAAGCCGGCAGCCTCGAGCTTGGACAGGTCGAGTGCGGAGTGGACCGGGCGCGGGGCGACGGGGCCCTCGGCGTTCGCGTAGTAGTCGGCGGTCGATACCGGCACGACCTTCTCGCCGTTGCCGTTGGCGGCCTCGAAGACGGCGCGGGCGATGTCCGTCCAGCTCTTCACGGCGCCGGAGCCGGTGCAGTCGTAGGTGCCGTAGGGGGCGTGCGTCCCCAGCACGTGGAAGATGGCCCCGGCCATGTCGCGCGTGAAGGTCAGGCGGCCCAGCTGGTCGTCCACGACGGTGACCTGCGTGAGCTTGTCCTCGGGGTCGGCGACGCGGTCGGACAGCCCTTTCATGGTCTTGACGAAGTTGTGGCCCTCGCCGATGACCCAGGAGCTGCGCATGATGTAGTGGCGCGGGCAGCCCGCCACGGCGATGTCGCCCGCGGCCTTGGTCTGGCCGTAGACGGACAGCGGGGAGAACGGCTCGTCCTCCGTGTGGACCCCGGCCGTGCCGTCGAAGACGTAGTCGGAGGACACGTGCACGAGGGTGATCCCGTGCTCGGCGCAGGTGCGTGCGAGCAGCGCCGGTCCCATAGCGTTGGCCTTCCAGGCGGTGGCGCGGCCCTCGGGGGTCTCGGCTTTATCCACGGCCGTGTAGGCGCCGCAGTTGATCACGGTGCCGTAGAGCGACCAGTCGTACTTGGAGTAGGCGTCCGGGTCTGACATGTCGAAGGTGTCGATGTCGCAGAAGTCGAAGTCCTTCGCCACGCCGCGCTCCTCCGCCAGCGCGCGGACCGCGCGGCCCAGCTGGCCGTCGCAGCCGGTGACGAGGGTCCTCTTGGGCGCCATGGGGACGACGTCCTTGAGCATCGGGTGGTTGAGGTCGGCCACGGAGACGGTGGCCTGATCCAGCGGGATCGGCCACTCGATGGCGAGCTCGGGGTCGGCGAGGTTCACGAAGGTGTAGGTCCTCTTGAGCTCCAGCGACCAGTGGGCGTCCACCAGGTAGGTGTAGGCGGTGCCGTCCTCCAGGGCCTGGAAGGAGTTGCCCACGCCGCGCGGGACGTAGATGGCCCTGGACGGGTCCAGGGTGCAGGTGTAGACCTTGCCGAAGGTCTCGCTGCCCTCGCGAAGGTCCACCCAGGCGCCGAAGACGCTGCCGCGCGCCACGGAGATGAACTTGTCCCAGGGCTCGGCGTGGATGCCGCGCGTGACGCCCTTCTTGTCGTTGTAGGAGACGTTGTTCTGGACGACGCGGAGGTCCGGGATGCCCAGGGCGGTCATCTTGGCGCGCTGCCAGTTCTCCTTGAACCAGCCGCGCGAGTCGCCGTGGACGGCGAGGTCGACGACCTTCAGGCCCCCGATGCCGGTCTCGGCGACGGCGAGGTCCTTCTCGAATGCGATGTCTGCCATGTGGGAAAAGCTCCTATCGAAGAGGTTCAGGTTGCGGGCGCCGGGATGCGGTCTTACTGGCCCTGTGCGCGGTAGCGGGCCTCGGTGGCCTCCTTGGCGGGGCGCCACCAGGACTCGTTGGCGACGTACCAGTCGATGGTCTGTTTCAGCCCCTCGGCGAAGTCGGTGTGGGCCGGCCTCCAGCCGAGCTCGCGCTGGAGCTTCGTGGAGTCGATGGCGTAGCGGCGGTCGTGGCCGGGGCGGTCGGCGACCCAGTCGAAGTCCTCGGGGTCGCGGCCCATGGCCTCCAGGATCATGCGCAGGACCGTGATGTTGTCCCTCTCGCCGTCGGCTCCGATGAGGTAGGTCTCCCCCATGCGGCCGCGGGTCAGGATGTCCCAGACGGCCGAGGAGTGGTCCTCGGTGTGGATCCAGTCGCGGACGTTCTCGCCGCGGCCGTAGAGCTTGGGGCGGACGCCGTCGATGATGTTCGTGATCTGGCGCGGAATGAACTTCTCCACGTGCTGGTAGGGGCCGTAGTTGTTGGAGCAGTTGGAGATGGTCGTGCGAAGCCCGTAGGTGCGCGTCCAGGCGCGCACGAGCATGTCGGAGCTGGCCTTGGTGCTCGAGTACGGCGAGGACGGGTGATACGGCGTCTCCTCGGTGAACTTCACCGGGTCGTCGAGCGCCAGGTCGCCGTAGACCTCGTCGGTGGAGACGTGGTGGTAGCGGACGCCGTGCTTGCGGACGGCCTCCAGCAGGCGGAAGGTGCCCTCCACGTTGGTGAGCAGGAAGGGCTCGGGGTCGGCGATGGAGTTGTCGTTGTGGCTCTCGGCGGCGTAGTGCACGATCGCGTCGTGGCCCGGCACCAACTCATCGAGCAGCCCGGCGTCGCAGATGTCGCCCACGACGAGCTCCACGCGGCCCGCGGGCAGGCCCGCGATGTTCTCGGGGTTGCCGGCGTAGGTCAGCTTGTCCAGGACGGTCACGTGCACCCCGGGGTGGTTGTTGACCACGTAGTGCACGAAGTTGCTGCCGATGAAGCCGCAGCCGCCCGTGACGATGATATTCTTGGGTTCAAAAATCTCAGACATTATTCTCCTTATTTACGCAGCTTGCTGCTCAAGGCGCGCCACAAGCTGCTCTTCGGAATGGACAAACTCAAACGGTTCGTACTCGCCATATGCGGAGGGACGACTGATGGTAACGAGCTGAAGGTCAGAGGTGCCAAAACGACCCTGCACTCTTCGCATCATCTCAATAAGCTCCTTGCCTGGCTTAACGACCATCACCAGCGAACCTTGCTTAGAAAACCACTTAGCAACCAGATAGCGCATCAGCCAACTCCCCTCTGAACTCAGCTTCATCATGAATCAAACCGGCCTCGTAACGCATTCGCAAGAAGGCACCGATCGACGAATCAACGGTCTTCTTATACAAATACTTGTGAAGCCAGTTATTTAACTGCCTATCAAAGAAGGTATTGTACTGAAGCTCTATCGGATAACAGCGAGCTTCACGCACATAATAGAGATGAACGCCACGATAACCGTCGTCTATGGCTTTTCCAGCAGATAGATTAACAACTTTAAAATCAGAACCGCTTAACGCAAGAACGGATTCATAAGAATCAACAATGGATCGAAAGCCGAGCAAGTCATTAAAGACCTTACGCACTTGATGATCGGGCCAATAACGGTCCAGCTTAAGCTTGATAGACTGAAGAGATTTAATTCGACTGTCTATAGGCAAGTCAACCAATGCCGATTGGCCTTGATACCACTCATTAGCTTTAAAGAGCTCAGCAAGCAGAAGGTCCCGATCAAAATAATGCAGGTTCTTCTTAAGCGATATCCCCAGCTCGCTTTTATAAGAAAGGGATGAGAGCAACTCGACGGAGAGGCCATCGCGCTCCAGAATATCGGTCATCACTCATCCCCTTTCACCAGGCAATTAGTACTCGCGCGGGCTGTTGACGATCTCGCCGGCGGCGACCTTCTTGAGGTGCTGGCCGTAGACCGACTTGCCGTAGGCCTTCGCGGCCTCCTCCAGCTCGGCGGTGGTGATCCAGCCGTTCTCCCAGGCGATCTCCTCGGGGACGGACACGGGCAGGTCCTGGGAGTGCTCCACGGCGCGGACGAACTCCGCGGCCTCGTGGAGAGACTCCATGGTTCCGGTGTCCAGCCACGCGTAGCCGCGGCCGAGGGTCACCACGGACAGCGTCCCCTCCTCCAGGTACATCTGGTTGAGCGTGGTGATCTCGAGCTCGCCGCGGGCGGAGGGCTCGACCCTATGCGCCTTGGCGGCCACGTCGCCCGGGTAGAAGTACAGGCCGGTGACGGCGTAGGAGCTCTTGGGCTCGGCGGGCTTCTCCTCGATGGAGACGGCACGGCCCTCGCGGTCGAACTCCACGACGCCGAAGCGCTCGGGGTCGTCCACGTGGTAGCCGAATACCGTGGCCCTCCCCGACTCGGCGTTCTGGACGGCGCGCGTCAGGTGGCGCGAAAGTCCGTTGCCGTAGAAGATGTTGTCGCCGAGCACGAGCGCGCACGGCTCGCCGTCGATGAACTCCTCGCCGATGGTGAAGGCCTGGGCCAGGCCGTCCGGGCTCGGCTGCTCGGCGTAGGACAGGTTCACGCCGTAGCGCGAGCCGTCCCCGAGCAGGCGCTCGAAGTTGGGGAGGTCCGTCGGGGTGGAGATGACCAGGATGTCCCGGATGCCCGCCAGCATGAGGGTGGACAGCGGGTAGTAGATCATGGGCTTGTCGTAGACCGGCAGCAGCTGCTTGGAGGTCACGAGCGTGAGCGGGTACAGGCGTGTGCCGGACCCGCCGGCGAGGATGATGCCTTTCATGTAGTCCTCCGTGTCATTTAACTGATTTAGTTACGACTTATATAATAATCTCTATCGGTCATATCAATTAAAAATATATGAGCGATACCCATTGAACAGGCCATCTAATTGCCTCGGCACGGAAAGAGCGTCAGGAACAGTGAAGATTTACATCGCAGCGCATAAGCACTTTGACATTGATGCGCAAGCGCCGTATCAGCCGCTCTACGTTGGGGCAAGCTCCATTCCAACAGACAATCGTCAGGCTGGATGGCTGTACGACGATCAAGGCGATAATATTTCCCAGAAAAACAAACACTACTGCGAGCTTACCGGCCTCTATTGGATATGGAAGAATTCTCCTGAGTCGATAGTTGGGCTCACGCATTATCGAAGGGCGTTTGAGTCCCCCAATGACTCAAAGCAGATGCTCAAAGACTATGAAATTGAGAACATTCTTACTCATTATGACTGTATTGTTGCAGCCAAAGAACCCTGCACAAGCTCAATCGGGTGCAACTTAATCACTGTTGCTGAGCAGTATAGAATGATCCATTCTTCGACAGATCTGCTACAGGCAAGGGAAATCATCAGGACGAAATGCCCTGGCTACTTGGATGCTTTTGATAAAGCAATTTGCGAGGAGTGTTCTTTTTCGCCATGCAATATGTTTATTTGCAAAAAGGAGCTGATGGACCGATATTGTAAATGGCTTTTCAAAATCGAAAAACAACTTGAGAAGCGTATTGACTATATAAGTGGTCGCGATAGCTATCAACAAAGGATGCCTGGCTTTATCTCAGAACGACTGTTTAATGCCTTCCTTAAAAAGGAAGGCATTAAATGCTATGAATGCCACATCTTTAACCCAATTAATAAAGAGGCCCTCACGATCGATCAAAGCACGTGGCCTCGAAGGAGACCGCAACTTACATGCTCGTGCTCTACGAATGCCATATTTAACGGAGTAGACTATTCATCGGTATTTGATTATTCCTTTTATGTAAATCATTACGAGGATCTATTCGATAGATATAAAGACGACCCCCTTGGAGCGCTGGAACATTTCATCGCAATCGGCATTAATGAAAATCGAGTTGCACATCCACATTTTTCTATCGGCTCTCTTCTGAATGGAAATCCAGATTTAAGAAGTAGGTGCAGCGCAAATCTCGAGGCAGCGCAAATGTATATAGCAAATCCTAAAGAATATATGCATCCAATTGGATATGAAAACATTCATCCGCAAGACGAGCAAAGCAATTCAACTATGGCCACATGGCATGAACGTCGAATAACAGCGGCGCGTATTCGGTACCAAGAAAGAATCGAGAGACTACCTGTACTGGATTAATTCAATGCAAGAATAAACCTGAGATCAAAGTGAAATAGTGCAGGCATCCTCAGTGCAACGGAAAGGTAAATTGAAATGAAAATTAGCATGGATTGTATTTGCCGTGGAAGCGGAAAGGTGTACGTTCTCCTAAAGAATGTTGAGATAGACGCATCAAATATTCAGGTGACAGCAGCGAAGAGCGAGGGAACGACAATACCAAGCTCTATCTATCCATACGAGTCAAATAAAAATCAATACGTCGTAGTTCTTCCCGACCTTGGAACTGGTGATTGCGATATTCAGATTAATGATTTGAGTGCGCGATGCGTCTACGATGTCATTAAAATCAGCTTTAGCACGGCAAAATGGGCGTCAAGATTAAACTATAAATTAAAGAATGATTTGTCCCATTCCATTAGGAACTATGACGATAAGCACGACTTGGATGTAGCAAGCATGCGTTTTCACGAGTTTATCGAAGATGGAGATGAGGCCATTCTTCGCTGCTCAGTAAAACTTCCTCAGCGCGAAGACAACAAAATAGCCATCAGCTGCTTCGATACCTCGATGAATCGTATTGAGATCGAGCCGATCACAACCGATGACATTACGATCCCCTTGTGGTTTGCTCCCAATAAAAAACGTCGCGAAATTCAATACTCGGTCCGAATCCCAAATAGCACAAATAGGCTTATCTTCACAATCGAAGACGACAACCACCCAAGCTTTAACAGCTTCGCTGTTGTGGACAACGAAGAGCTCGATAAGCTACGCATTTTAACCACATCGAAAATGAAACCTATTTCGATTGATCCATCTGCATATCCAAATTGGCTCGAGCAACACAAGGCAAGCTCGGCGATACTCGAAAAACAATCGATGGTTACCTTCAAGGAAATGCCTTTGTTTAGCATCGTCGTTCCCCTATTCAACACACCCGAAAATCTGTTCAGGGAAATGGTGGAATCGGTTCTCATACAGAGCTATGCAAACTGGGAGCTTGTGCTAGTCAATGCAAGCCCAGATAACAGTGCGCTTGCAGATATAATCGAAGCCGCTAAGATTAAAGACGCTCGCATTAAGGTGATAGAGCTAGCAAACAATGCCGGCATTTCCAAAAACACTCTTGCTGGGACAAAAGAAGCAAATGGAGATTTCATTTGCTTCTTAGACCACGACGATACTCTCGAGCCCTCGGCGCTTTATGAATATGCGCATGCAATTAATGCTGAAAACAATACTGATCTAATTTACTGCGACGAAGACAAACTGTTTGTCAATGGCAGCTATGGCGATCCGTTCTTTAAGCCAGATTTAAGCATCGATTTGCTGCGAAGCGTTAATTATATTTGCCATTTCCTTGCAATCAGAAAAACGCTATTCGATTCTCTCGGGTACGGCGACGAACAGTACGATGGAGCCCAAGACCACGACTTAACGCTTAAGGCAATCGAAAAAGCACGGCATGTGGTGCACGTGGCTAAAATCCTGTATCACTGGAGAATTAGCGAGAACTCAACTGCAGGTGACCCGAACTCAAAGCTATATGCATGGGATGCTGGCGTCAAAGCTGTACAGGCCCATTTGGACAGGCTTGGAATTGCAGCGAAAGTTTACCGCGGAAACGACCCCTTCACTTATAAAGTTGCCTATGCAGTTCCGGAAAGTCATCCACTTGTTTCAATTGTTATTCCAACAAAGGACCATCCCACAGTTCTCGATACGTGCATTAAGTCGATCATAGAACGCTCAACGTACGATAACTACGAAATCATCATTATCGAAAACAACAGCGAGAACCAAGAAACATTCGAGTACTACTCAGAATTGGAGAAAAGCTATCCCGATACGATTCGCATCGAATATTGGGATGCGGAATTTAATTTCTCAAAACTGATGAACTTTGGCGCTAGCAAAGCAAAGGGCGATTATCTTCTCTTGTTAAACAACGATACAGAAGTTATAACCCCAAACTGGATCGAAAACATGCTGGGCATTTGTTCGCGAAAAGAAGTTGGCATTGTTGGTGCAAGACTTTTCTACAGCGATAATACTCTGCAACATGCAGGCGTCGGCATCGGAGGGATTGGAGCCGGCCACCTCGGAAAAGACTACCCCAGAGGTAAATGGGGCTACTTCAATCTATGCGATCGTACACAAGATTTAAGTGCCGTGACCGCAGCATGCCTCATGACAAAGAGAGCTGTTTTCGACGAAGTCGGCGGCTTTAGAGAAGAATTGGCTGTCGCCTTTAATGATGTTGACTATTGCCTCAAAGTGAGGAGTCACAATTATTTGGTTGTATATACACCCGATACTGAGCTGTATCATTACGAGTCGTTATCACGAGGCTATGAGATCAGCGATGAAAAGAAAATGAGGTTCCATCGGGAATACTCATTGCTCAACTACCTATGGCCAGAGTACTACGTGAAAGGCGATCCGTATATAAACATAAATATCGTCAGTGGAAATCTGTATTATCAAATATAAAAGTGTCATGACGCTTAACTCATGAGCACGTAAAGAATGGAGAATGGGGCTGCCGGTTAACCGACAGCCCCATTCTTCCTAATAGGTTATTTCATATAGAACGAATCCGTTTGCTGAACCTAATTGCGTAATCCGCAGTTGATCAGATGAAAACTCCGTCAAATCCCTACTAGACAAAACGTACTTCACATTAAGCTGTCTTAGATTATCTTCAGTCAAATTAACTGTGAAGAGATCATCCTGAGCGGAATTAAAAGACGTAGACGGAGTGAATACATTTGCAATGATATGAGCATACCTATTGTATGCGTACTCATTCTCGTTATTATCATCGATAGAATTCCAACGCGCCAGATCAGGATAAGCATTGGTCGAGTTAATTACAGGCGCTCCATACGCAGCGCAAAGATTGGCAACTGTCCAAGAACCATCGACAACCCATTTAACTGAATAATCATCCTTGTCAGCGAACTGATCAACAAGAGACGCCAACTCCGTTTCGGTAAGCGGAGCTGCACCAATTTGTATTGGATTGATACAGCAACCAGGAATTACACCGAAGCAAATAGCAAATGCGACAAATAAACCAATGCAGTTTTTACCAAGGATAAATGCGCTGAACAAAAGGCAGGAAACTGCACAAAGCAATATCAGCATCAAAAGATACAATTTCCTTGCGACAAGATACTTGGCGGAAAGAAGAATATAAATCTGGAATACTGAACTTAAACAGATTCCAATCACTAGCAAAACCAACAAAGAACTAATTTGGCTATTAGCCTCTTGGAATTCTTTGGCTTTTTTAACAGATATCAAGAAAAGAAGAAGCTCTAAGTACCCAATAGGAAATAAAAGCCGCAGAACAGGTACGTTATACATCAAGGTAATTCGGGATAAAAATGACGGGAAGCCAACGAAGGCAAAAAGAAGGAAAAATAACTGAAGGACTAGTAGTGCAATTAAATGCCAATCTCGCTTTTTGATGATACAGGACAGAGACGCAAGAGTCCCAAGAGGGAAAAAGCAGAGAATGGTGGCAATTTCACATTCATTTGAAACCAAAGGCGTATCAAAAGCATAAAAAAGAGAAAGCGCATTCGAAAAAAGTTCGGGAAGCCCGCTTCCTCCGGTTTCAAAACGCGCGCCCGGATAAACCGTATTAACAACAGATGCCATTGCTTCAGAGGACTGGAAAAAAGCGAAAAATACAAGTCCTGCCGAAACCAGCAAACAGAAGATCGAAGTTAAAGTGTCACTAATTGACCACGCAAGCACCGAACGGTACTCGCCAGACTTAAGGATTCGACAATAATCAATTGCCCTGAAAACTCCCATGAGGGCAAAAATGTAGAAAAAAGGAACCATCCAAGCGGGATACATGAGCATTATGTAACAACCGCATAACCATGCAATAGCAACAATCGCAATGACTCTAGTGCTCCTTTTACGAGTAAAGAGCGTCTTATCTAATAACAAAACAAGGGCTTGACCGTAAAGAACCACCTCGCCTGTACCCCACCACTGAATCAGCGGCGAAAAACAAAGCAATATTGAAAAGAGCAAACTGAGTGGCTTTGATTTAATCATGAGGAAAGCGCAGTCAAAGGAAACCAGGACCATAATGCATAGCTTCATGGACCAAGCAAACGCTAAACCCGATTCAAAACCAAATACCAAATAGCCCCAAAGCACTGGACGAAATAACGAAATTACACTCCAGCAGGCAGCACCATAAACCATCCGGACATCTGTTATATCTCCTCTTAAGATTTCCGAAATTGGCGCATAATCATTATGAGACTGAGACAATTGAAATAAAGTACCGACTGAAAACTCATCGCTTCGAAGAGACCTAGGTATACCCCAGATGGGAGTCCCGGCGTTCTCAGGAAGCATAATGCTCCACATGCCAAGCGATGAGCCGCTGACTTTAAACACCACCGCAAGCATTGCGACAGAAATACCGATTATCCATCGATATTTATATATAAAATCGCTTTTATACTCGATCAGCTTGATTGCTGAGAATAAAAACGCAACGGTCAATCCACCGATGATGAGAACAGACATACCGTTATTGAGCAGCGAGCTAGCAGTTGTAACACCGATCTTTCCGTAGAAGCTACAAACATAGTTAACAAATAAAGATAAGTAAATAAGCGCAAACAAAAAAGATAGCGCAAAACAAGCAGCCCGATAAAGATGAAAATTATCGTTATGCAAATTATTACTTCGGTCTTCTGAGGTAAGGTACTTATTCATACGAGTTATTAAACTCCATCTTTATCTAACCCTGCTGGTTGCGCAAAGTATCGTTCTCATTTTCAAGAATCGCAATGCGTTGAGTTAAGTTTTTACAAGCCGTAACGAGTCTGCTGATCGCAATACTGAGAGATAGAGAAATCATCAATAAAAGTACTACTGCGACGAGAAAGGCGAAATTCGAAGGACTGATAAACCCAATACAATCTGAAATTCGATAAATCAACTCCGGAAAGCAAACGCTAAATAATGCCACCACGCACAGGCAGAGCCATAGTAACGAGTACTTTAAAAGAAGCTTTCCTTTGCCGACTAAAGAAACGACATAAAAGAATAGACCACTAAAAATTACGCCAGCGCCCACGCGAATTATCATACTCATTGGTGAGCCGCCTTTCTATAAACAAAACAGGCCATGGAAATTGCGAGCGAAACTTTAATCATGTAATAAATTGATGAAAAGCCAGAAATAGATGACACTCCACCCTGTCTCTCACGCATAAGCACGGGAACCTCAACCACTGAAAGACCGGTTTTTAATGCTGCTGCAATAGATTCAGGCTCAGGGTAATCGTCTGGATAGTCCCTACAGAACAGGTCTATAGCCTTTTTACCACACGCGCGAAATCCAGAAGTTGGATCTTTAATCGTTTTTCCGGTAAATAATCTCAACCAACCAGAAAGCCATCGGATACCTACTCTCCTTAAAAATGTTGATTGAAAGCCTTCTGTGGGCACGGCAAATCTGGAACCAATGGCTAAATCGGCACCATCAATAATTGGCTCGATTAAGCTCCCAATATAAGAAGGATCATGCTGACCATCACCGTCAACCTGAACATCAACGTCATAGCCTTGCCTGAGCGCATATTTATGACCGGCTTGAACGGCACCACCAATGCCTAAATTTTGCGGAAGATCAAGGACATTAAAGTCGTACTGACGACAGATAGATAGCGTATTATCGGTTGAGCCGTCATTCACAACAACATAATCATAGCCAGCCTCAACAACCGATGAAACAGTCTGAACAATATTGGCTTGCTCATTATAAGCAGGAATGATTACCAACACTCGCAACATGTCATCCATTAAAACCCCAACGATCCAGATTGGACCTAAATTGAAAATAAAACCTGCTTAATTTTATCCAAACAAACCTGTCTCGAAAAATGCTCACGATAATAATTGAAGCCATTAGATCCCAAAGCATCAATAGCGCCTTTTTTCATTGAACCAATTTTTACCATGTTGTTAGCAAGCGCATTTACATCTGAAGGATCGGAGACAAACCCGCATCTAGCAGAACGAACCGCATTGGCCCCTTCTCCGCGCATTACGGCAAGTATTGCCTTTGAAGAAGCCATACAGCTTGATATCTTGGCTGGAATAGTAAGCTCTAACTCAGGATTATCGGCAAATGGAGCAATCATTGCCGTTGCAATATCGGAGTACATGGGCACGACCTCGGGATCCACGCGCCCCAAAAACAAAACAGACTTATCAAGCCCCTTGCTTGAAACGAGCTTCTGCAGTTCTGCCCTAGACATGCCATCGCCAAGAATTAACAGCTTCATCTCGATAGAGTTCTCTGAAACTGCACGCGAGAATGCTTCAATAACCGTATCAAGCCCTTGGGCGGGGGTTATAGAACCAGCAAATAGGAAGACGCATTGATTTTTGAACTGAGATCTTAGTTCCGATGAGACTAGCTTTTGCTCGTAACTTTCCTCGCAATGTTGAGGTATTACGCCTATCGAAACATCCGAATTCAAAGGCTTGACTCTATGAAACAGGTTATCAGCCAAAGAGTCGCTCAAAGCAATCAGCTTATTGCAGGCCGCATACTGCTTGTCGCAAAAAGATTTGGCAAAAGACCTCAGAAAACTGCTTTGGACATTCAAGACTGTGTAAAGGTTCTCGGGCCAAATATCCAAGACATAAGTTACTAGAGGACATTTATTTCGCCATGCAGCAACCCTTGCAGGAATTACCATCAAAATAGGACTTGTGTTATAGCAAAATACAACGTCATACTTCTTTTTGAGCCTCATAGCTCTAAAAGAAGCAGTAATTGGCCAGCTAATATAGTTCAGAAAAATGCGTATCGAAGTATTACCCTTACGACGGATTTCACCAGATCGAAAAACGGACGCACCGAAATAATCGTCTCGGCGGTGACCGAAATAACCATATCCATCAGACCATTCGCCTGAAGGATAATTAGGGATGCCGCAGAGAACATCTACGCTTATTCCGTCTTCAACAAATCCCTTCACCAAGTCATTAATTCGAAAAGATTCCGGATAGAAATGCTGCGTAACAACAAGCATTTTCTTACCAGCACATGAGCTAGTCATTAAACGCTCTTCCTCCACACCATCTTGTCCACGACGCCGGTGTAGCTCTGGATGATCTTGACCACCTTGGTGGACACGGTCTCGTCGGCGTAATCGGGCACGGGCGCCTCGGGCAGCGACCCCTCCGCATCGAGCTCGACGGCGGTGTGGACGGCCTGGAGCAGGCCCCTCTCGGAGATGCCGGCGAGCGTGAAGCAGGCCTTGTCCAGCGCCTCGGGGCGCTCGGTGGAGGTGCGGATACACACCGCTGGGAACGGGCGGCCGACGCTCGCGAAGAAGCTGGACTCCTCGGGCAGGGTGCCGGAGTCGGAGACCACGGCGAAGGCGTTCATCTGCAGGCAGTTGTAGTCGTGGAACCCCATAGGCTCGTGCATGCGCACGCGCGGGTCCAGCTGGAAGCCGGTGGCCTCCAGGCGCTTGCGGGAGCGCGGGTGGCAGGAGTACAGGATCGGCATGTCGTATTTCTCGGCCAGCGCGTTGACCGCGGTGAACAGGCTCGTGAAGTTCGCCTCGGTGTCGATGTTCTCCTCGCGGTGTGCCGACAGCAGCATGTAGCGCCTGGGCTCCAGTCCGAGCTCGGAGAGGATATGGGACCCCTCGATCTTGTCAAGGTTGGCGCGCAGCACCTCGGCCATGGGCGAGCCCGTGACGTAGGTGCGCTCGGGTGCGCAGCCGGTGTCCTTGAGGTAGCGGCGTGCGTGCTCGGAGTAGGCCAGGTTGACGTCGGAGATCACGTCGACGATGCGTCGGTTGGTCTCCTCGGGCAGGCACTCGTCCTTGCAGCGGTTGCCCGCCTCCATGTGGAAGATGGGGATGTGCAGGCGCTTGGCCGCGATGGCGGACAGGCAGCTGTTGGTGTCGCCAAGGATCAGGAGCGCGTCGGGCCGCACCTGGACCATCAGCTTGTAGGAGGCCGCGATGATGTTGCCGACGGTCTCGCCCAGGTCCGCGCCAACGGCGTCCAGGTAGACGTCCGGATCGTCCAGCGACAGGTCGCGGAAGAAGATGCCGTTGAGCGTGTAGTCGTAGTTCTGGCCGGTGTGCGCCAGCAGGCAGTCGAAGTGGCGGCGGCACTTCTTGATGACCTCGGAAAGGCGAATGACCTCGGGGCGCGTGCCCACGATGATCAGGAGCTTCAGGCGGCCGTCGTCTTTAAAACAAATATTGGAATTCATAGGTTTCCTTAAAACAGAGTCTAGTATTTTGCCAACAGTAATGAGGCGGCCTGCACGTCACCACATTCAACAAGTTTCGAATCGTCCCTGTGCAAAGTCTCAGAGCATCCGCCGACATCGTAACAAACGACTGGCAGCCCACAAGCCTCAGCCTCAAGATTGACCGTAGGGTAGTTATCCTCGTATGTTGGATTGAATAGAACAGAGGCAGAACTATAAAGTGAGGCCAACTCTATCTGAGAGTCGGTTCGTGGAATACCGACGATCTCTGGCGGCAGCGCCCGCATCTGTTTGGCACTTAAACCAACGAGTACGATGGAATACTTGGAGCGATCAAGCCTGTCAGCGAGAGTATAAAAGTCTGATAACCCCTTGCGTTTTGACCATGGAGACGCAACACCTAAAATAATATTTCTAGAATCGAGACCGTATTTCTCTTTAACACTAGATACTTCGCCATTGGATCGCGGCCTGAATATATCGAGGTCAATCGTATTATGTGCAACTTCTATCGGATACTTTGACAAAAAGCTTGAAGCAACCAGTTCGGCCAACCATTTAGAAGGAGTGACAATTGTCAATCGGTCGGAAGGCAACGAAGTGAATAACGAACGTTTAGCCTCATAATTCCATTTGCATGAACCAGAATTGATAGTTGGAGGATATCCCATAAGCTGTGGACATTTCGTGGTACCGCAGCCGCTTTTCCATTGATTGCAGTCAGCATATGTGAAATACGGACAATGGCCGGTAAAAGCCCAACAGTCATGCAAAGTCCATACAACACGACAATCAGATATCGACAACCATTTAAATAGCCTATCAATATTCAAATAGTAACCATGAATGTTGTGCAAGTGAACCACATCAGGACCAAACTCATCAAGGCGATGAATCAACGCCTCGGTTTGCCTCACTGAATGAAAACCAATCTTCCCGTCAAGGAAAGTAAGTCCAACGTCGAGTATAAAATTAGCCGATGACCCAAAGCAGTACTCACTGGCACTACTTGCTGGCCTTCTTCTACCCCAGCAAGCAAGCGATTCGCATCCCTGATCTATAAGAGCAAAATGCTCCTTCATCATAATGCGCCCAGTGGATCCATTTGGAACGCTATTAATGTGAGCGTATCTGGTCAAAACCTCTAGACTTCCTCGTAGTAGGTGTCGGGGTTCTCGGGGTCAAAAGGCTCGTTGGCCCACATGACCGTCACGAGGTCCTCGGTGTCGGACAGGTTGGTGATGGAGTGCGTGTAGCCGGGGATCATCTCCACGGCGCGCATGTCCGAGCCAGAGACGACGTACTCGTCGACGGGGAACTGGTTGCCCTCGGCGTCCTCCCCCACCTTCCTCAGCTTGATGCTCGCGGTGCCGGAGACCACCAGGAACCTCTCCCACTTGCTCATGTGCCAGTGGTTGCCCTTGGTGATGCCGGGCTTCGAGACGTTGATGGAGACCTGGCCGCGCTCCGGCGTGCGCAGGAACTCGGTGAACGAGCCGCGGTCATCCACGTTCGGCTTGAGGCCGTAGGCGAAGTGCCCCGGCTCGTAGTAGGACAGGAACGTGCTCCAGAGCTTCTTGGAGAAGGAGCCCTCCGCCAGGTCGGGCACGGAAAGCGTCTCGCGGCTGTCGCGGAAGCACCCGAGCAGGTAGACGATCTCGCCCAGGGACTTCACGTCGGTCTGGGGGACGTAGCAGAAGTCCTCCCCCTCGACGCGCTCGAGGCCCTCGTAGCCGCAGCGGTGCTCCTCCCCCAGCAGGGCGCCCAGCATCTCGTCGACCAGGTCGTCGATGTAGAGGAGCTCCAGCTCGACCGAGGGGTCGTTCACGGTGTAGGGGCGGCCGTTGGCGATGGCGTCGCAGAAGGTCGCCACGGCGGAGTTGTAGCGAGGTCGGCACCACTTGCCGTAGAGGTTCGGGAAGCGGTAGATGAGGACAGGAGCGCCCGTGCGCTCCGAGTACTCGCGGAACAGGCCCTCCCCCGCGAGCTTGGACTCGCCGTAGACCGAGCCCTCGAAGCGGCCCGACAGGCTCGCCTGCGCGGAGCTGGACAGCATGACGGGGCACGTGTTGCCGTGGCGCTCGAGGGCGTCGAGCAGCGTGGAGGCGAACCCGAAGTTGCCCTCCATGAATTCGGATTGCTCCTTGGGGCGGTTGACGCCCGCCAGGTTGAAGACGAAGTCGGCGCGGGAGCAGTAGCCGTCCAGCTCCCCGGGCGTCGAGTCGACGTCGTACTCCATGACCTCGATCGGAAGCAGGCCCGCGTACCTCTCGCGCCGGTCCTTGCCGTCCCTTATGTTCTTCAGCGCGCAGCAGAGGTTCCTCCCGACGAAGCCCCTCGCGCCTGTGACGAGGACGCGCACCCTACTGCACCGCCTCGTGCTCGCGGCCCTCGAGCGCCAGCTGCACGTACTCGGCGGTCTTGATCTTGGCGATGGTGCCCTCCACGTCGAGCCTCTCGGTGTTGTGGGAGGTGTAGGACTCGTCGGCCTGGGTCTCCAC
>CABQLI010000006.1 GCA_902464965.1 uncultured Collinsella sp. | reverse complement strand
GGGTCGCCGTACTTCGAGTAGCACCAGACGACGGAGTCGCCGTCCTTGAGCGTGTAGCCGCCCGCGCCGACCTCGGAGGCGCTGCCGTTGACGAACAGCTGCCAGTACGCGCCGGTCGCCGAGTCGTAGCCGAGCTTGCGGTCCTTATCGAAGGGCGACGTGATCGTGTTGAGCGCCCAGCCCCAGGTGCCGTTGGGATCGTAGTCGGTGGTCAGGCCGGCCTGCTTGAAGAGCTGCTCGGAGAGGTCGGCCGCGGTCGAGCCCTCCTTCAGCGTGATCCGCTGCGCGGCGGCCCAGGTCTGCTGGGCGCCCTTGGCGTCGGTGCCGACGACGGAGCACGTGGCAGAGACCTGAGCGACAGGCGCAGGGTCGCCGTACTTCGAGTAGCACCAGACGACGGAGTCGCCGTCCTTGAGCGTGTAGCCGCCCGCGCCGACCTCGGAGGCGCTGCCGTTGACGAACAGCTGCCAGTACGCGCCGGTCGCCGAGTCGTAGCCGAGCTTGCGGTCCTTATCGAAGGGCGACGTGATCGTGTTGAGCGCCCAGCCCCAGGTGCCGTTGGGATCGTAGTCGGTGGTCAGGCCGGCCTGCTTGAAGAGCTGCTCGGAGAGGTCGGCCGCGGTCGAGCCCTCCTTCAGCGTGATCCGCTGCGCGGCGGCCCAGGTCTGCTGGGCGCCCTTGGCGTCGGTGCCGACGACGGAGCACGTGGCAGAGACCTCCTGGCTCTCTGCCTTGGCAGGCTGAGCCTTGGCCTCTCCAGCGGCAGAGACAACGGCGGTGTCCTGCTTCGAGGCATCGGACGTCGATGCAGCCGGTGCCTCATTGCCGGCAGCGCTATCGTCCTCAGTCTTGTCGGTAGGGCCCGAAGCTGTCGCAGTGGCATCTTGCTCGGCAGTGCCCCCATTCGCCACCATGCCGCTCGCATTGAGGTCGGCAGCAGGGCTTGTCGCGGACTCACCAGAGCCGTTCTCGGCAAGCGGTGCCGCCTGAGCCACAGCCTCGGCAATGCCCTCGGCGCCCTCGGCCCACAGCTGAGCCGGTGTGGTGCCAAAGGCCATCGCGAAGGCCAGGAATGCCACCAGGCCGCGCTTGGCTACGCCGCGCGCAATTGCGCCACGGCGATGCGAGACGCGCTGGCGCTCGTCCTCAAACATATCCATTTGTCTCCTACTGTCTGTACTTGGAGCGTTGCCTTGAGACTGCCCCACGTCATCGCGCATGTTGCGCTCGAGTTCCCCCATCGGGGTCCCCCTTCCCTCCAGAGCCCTATGCACACCGGCGGCAAAAGCCGCAGCCGCATGCAAGACGGGAGGCGATCCGACTTAACCTTAACGACTCGGGCACGTCGTCCGATCTGCGACGTGAGCATCCCGAGCCAAGAGGAATTACGGTTACTGGTACAGCCGGGGACTTGCACCCGATTCTCCCAAATGCGCAGGATAACCGCGCATTCGTGCGTCTCCGCACCACCATCTAGGCCATCGATTATTACCGTCAAAATGGTATCACGCAAAAGGGCCTCGCACGCAGGCGAAGCCCATGGTAAAAGCTATTGTTTGCGATAGGAAAATGCGGTGACGGTCGCAGCCTCTAGTGCTTGCCGCCGTGGCTGTTGAGCCAGATATTGCGGCCCAGCATAAGTGCCAGCACCAGCGCGCTCACGTAGCCCATAAAGCCAATGACCGGGATACCAAACACAACCGGCTCGATGCGCGCGTAGTACACCACCGACGAACCGATAAACAGGCCGGCAATCACAATTGCCATCGACATGCGGTCGATAATTCCGCCCAGCTGTCGCAGCGCCTTATCGCTGCTCATGATCTGCGTGTTCACCTTAAGCTGACCGCGTGTGAGCATGCGCGAAGCCAAGCCCAGATACTCAGCCGCCTCGAGCGAGCCCTTCGCCGCGCGATAACTGCTCGCTGCAAAGTCGCGGCTCATCTCGCACATGCGGGCGTAGGTGCTCTTCTCGTTTTTGATGTGCGTCTGGATGATCTGGATCATGTTGACGTTAGGCATGTACTCGGTCAACAGGCCCTCGAGCGTCACCATGCCGCGGGCGAACATTGTCACCACGCTCGGCAGCTCAACGTCATTTTTGCGCGCGAGGTTTAACAGCGAAGTCAAAAACTCGCCGATATCCAGGTCTTTAAGGTCGAGCCCGGCAAAGTCGGCAACAATAAAGTCCAAGTCGGACAAAAAGGCCGAATGGTCAAGCTCGGCCGAATCGCCGCGCGTCACGGCAAAGCGCATGAGCGAATCCTTGAGCTTGGGCACGTCGCCCTCGGCCACGGCAAAGATCATATCCTTGACGATACCGCGGTCGTGGCTCGACATGCGTCCGACCATGCCCAAGTCGATAAAGTAGACAATTCCGTCTTTGAGGATGATGTTTCCCGCATGCGGGTCGGCATGGAAAAAGCCGTCGTCGAGCACCTGCGTCGAATAGTCCTCGACGATTGCGGCACCGATCTTTTCCAAGTCATAGCCCTCGGCCACCAAGCGTTCAGGATCGGCGATCGAAATGCCGTCGACGTAGTCCATGACCACCACGTGCTCGGTGCACAGGTCCAGATAGGATTTAGGGCACGTCACGCCATGAACGCTCTTATGGAACTCGTAGAAGTCGTTGAGGTTTTTGGCCTCGGCCAAAAAGTTGGTCTCCTCGCGAAACGAGGTCCACAACTCCTCGACTACGCCGTGCAGGTCAACGAATTGATCGGTGTTGACGAACTTGGAAACGATACGCACCACCGAGCGGATGATATCGATGTCCTGCGCCATAACCTGCTGCGCACCGGGGCGCTGCACCTTGACGGCCACGTCCTCGCCCGTCACCAGACGAGCGCGGTGCACCTGCGCGAGCGATGCGCTACCAAGCGGGTTGGGGTCGATCGCATCGAACATCTCCCCCAGGCGCAGGCCGTATTCTTCCTCCAGGCAGCGAAGCACCACCTCGTACGGCACCGGCTCCACGTCGGAACGCAGACGGCGCAGCTCATCGCAAAAGCGCTGCGGCAGAATCTCGGACCGGTTGGCCAGAATCTGCCCCATCTTGACGAACATGGGGCCGAGCTCCTCGAGCAGGCGGCGCAAGCGGACCGGCGTGAGGTTATCCCACACACGGTACTTTTTGACCAAGCGAACAATCTGCCCAATGCGCTCGCGGCGACCCGCCGGCGTGAGTTGGTATTCCTCATCCGGCGCCATCGCGTCGGGCTCCTCGGGGACCATATCGACAGCGCGCGGCTTCTTGCGAGCGCCCGAAACGGCGGCCTCGACCTCGTCGGCAACCGCCGCCTCGTCACCCAAGGGATCTAGATTGTTGTAATCGGTGGTGGAATCTGCCATCTGCGCTGCTACTCGGCCTCTTCGGTATCCTTCGCATCGTCGGGCTCAACGGACTCGACGGGCACCGAGGTCACGTTGTCCTCGACCGAATCGACGATGTCGCGCACGTGGGCCAGGAAGGCCGTGCGCTCGGACGCGGTCATAACGCGGACGCGAGCAAGGATGAGCTCATCGAGCACGCGCTGGGCCGCGGTCTCGCCCTGCATGCCCAGACGCTCGGTCAGATCGGAGATGGTACCGCCGGCCTGCTCGAACATGTCGGACACACTGCGGGCGATATCGGGAGCGCCGGCGTCCTTGCGAACCTGCTCGCCCTTGGTATTAAGGTCGTCGAGAACCTTCTTGCCGCCTTCGACAGCAACGGCGGCAGCGCCAAAGCCCACGTTAATGGCGCCGTTAACAAGCTGATCGAGTTTCATAACCATGGTTGTCTCCAATCACAAACAACTGCATTGGCGTTCTTGTACCCAAGATTGAGCGAAAGCGACAAAGCGTTTTAGCGCTATTCAATCGACGGGAAATCCCTACCTCACGTTGTCGTTCATCGCGAAAGAGTTCTTCATGGCGCAGCTCGTGGTGTAGAGCACCTTGCCCAGCAGGGCATCGGTCTCCACGCGAACACGCTCGGCAAAGGCCTCGTTGGCGCGTGCAAGCTCGGCAGGCACCTCGGCCTCGGGCAGAGCGGCTACGGCAGCGTCGACGTCATGGATCTGCTTGTGGCCCATGCCACCGACCTTCTCCTGATAATCCTCGACCGCGCGACCGCACTCATGGAAGCGGACGTCAGCCAGCGCGCCGATCAGGCGGTTGGCCCAGTAGAAGTTTTCGGACGTCACGCGAGCCTGCGTGTCGGCATAGTACTCGGGCATGGTCTCGACGTTGGCGTACAGCGGAACCAGCGCGTTAAACGAGTTGGAACCAAAGGCCATCCACTGCACGGCGCGGTAGGCCGGCTGCGCATAGGGGCGCAGCTGCAACACGGCAAGCTGGCTGTTGCGATTGATGCCGATGGGGCGATAGGCGCCACGCGTAGCGGGCGTGCCCTTGCTGCCGTAGCAGTCGTACTCCGTGCCCTGGTAGTGGCTCGAAAGCACGTACTTGATGTCCTCGATGGTCACCTTGCGCTCGGGCACGCGGCTCCAGGGGATATCGTCGCTCTCGGGCGTGTAGTCGGCCTCGGGACCATCCCACACGTCGCTGGGGTTGAGGCAGCGCTGCATGTACCACGCGCGCGGCGTGTTGTAGACATGGTCGCTGTCGCTGTGCGAGCCAAAGGCCTCGCGCGGGTTAAAGACCGTCGCCGGACCGTCGCCCTCGACGCCCAGCGTCAGGTCCAGATGCCACTCGGCCATCCAGGAGCGCAGGTCGGCGGAGCACATGTGGTCGGCCTGGGCGCCCTCGGCGTCATCCAGGTCAAAGCTGTCGATACCCAGCTGGTTGGGCATGGTCACATAGGCGTCGTCAGGCACGCGCTTGGCAATCCAGTGGTGACCACCGATGGTCTCGAGCCACCAGATCTCGTCCACATCACTAAAGGCGATGCCGTTGTTCTCGTAAGTGCCGTAGCGCTCGAGCAGGTCGCCCAGGATGCGCACGCCGTCGCGGGCGGACTTGGCATACGGCAGGACCAGGGTCACCATGTCCTCCTCGCCCAGGCCACCAGGCTGCGCCGGCACATAGCCGTCCTCGCCCTCGTTGCCCTTGGCGGGCACGTAGTCCACGAGCGGGTCGGCGCCGCGAACGCGCTCGTTGGTGGTGAGCGTCTCGGTTGCGGACATGCCAACATTGAGCTCGTTGAAACCGGCCTCGGCCCAGATGCCGTGGCCCGGGACAACATCGGGGACACTCGTGTAGCGCATGGGGTTATCGGGCAGTTCAACGGTCAGGTGACTCAGGACGCTCGTGTAGACGCGCGGCTGCTCGTCGGGATGCACCACGCGCATACGCTTGGGCTCAAACACCCCGTTGGACGAGTCCTCGTTACGCGCGACAAGCGTCGACCCGTCGTAGCTCGCGTTCTTACCGACCAGAATCGTTGTGCACGGCATGCGCATCCTCCTTGAGCGAAGAAATCAAACGGCAACAGTGTATCGCTTCGACGCAAAAAGGGCGAAACCGCGACCCTTCGAGACCCCCTCGGAACCCCTGTGGTCAAAAAATGCCAAATATGAGTACTGTCACCAATTTAGTAGCAGCAAATTTCCTTGTAATGAGTGCCGGAAATCCCTATTTGTCCAAAAGCGAGGCAGCGTTATTCCCCATAGGTTCAATAAAATGGGCTTTCTAACGAGAATGAATATCGTAGGAAGCCCAAAAGACGTAAAATATATGTGACTATCTTGGCAACAGTACTCATATTTGGCGCTTTTTGACCACGTGGTATATAGCCAACCCCTCAAACAGCCCAAAACGCCTATATCGATGCGCGCTCGGCCGCTTCGATCACATGTTTGGCGAGAATCGCCGTTGTCACGGCGCCCACGCCGCCCGGCACGGGGGTGATGGCACCAACAACCGGCTCCGCGGCAACAAAATCGACGTCACCCACCAGCTTGCCAGCGTCCTCATCCCAGTTAATGCCCACATCAATGATCGTCTGGTCCTCGCGAACGGCATCCACGCCAATCGTGCGCGCGCGTCCAACGGCGGCAACCACAATATCAGCCGCACGGCACTCGGCAGCAAGGTCGCGCGTATGCGTATGGCACGTCGTCACGGTCGCATTGCGCGCCGTAAGCATGGCAGCAACAGGACGCCCGATCACCAGCGAGCGCCCGACCACAGCAACCTTAGCTCCATCCAGCTCAACGCCATAATGATCCAGCAAAGCAAGCACGGCTTCGGCTGTGCAGGGGGCAAAACCCTCACCGCGCCCCGAAAGCGTGGTGAGCAGCGAAGCCGGCGTCATGGAGTCAACGTCCTTGGCGGGATCGAGCGCTGCGGCGACGGCGTTCTCGTCAAGGCCGGCGGGCAGCGGGCGGAACATCAGACAGCCATGGACAGCCGAATCGGTATTGATGTCCTCGATGGCCGTCAACAGCTCGTCCTGCGAAACATCGGCGGGAAGCAAAATGCGACGAACCTCAATCCCCACTTTTTCACAGCGCTTGAGCGCACCGCGCTCGTAGGATAGGTCGTCCTCGCGTTCACCTACACGCACGACAGCCAACGTCGGAACAACGCCCCGCTCGCGCAGGGCTGCGCAGCGAGCAGCAAGTTCCTCAGTCAAAGCGCGAGCAACGGGAGCACCCTTCAGCAGCTCGGCCATGGCTATCCCCTCTTCCTGGCGGCATCGGCGGCACGGCGCGCCAGCGCATCGGCGCGCGGCAGCCATGTGTCGAGCAACTCATCACACGCCGTCTCGAGCTCCTCGGCGCGCGCCCGATCCTTCATGGACGTGGTATTGGCAAAGAGCGTCAGACTCGCGCCCTGCATGGCGGCACGGCAGAACACGGCGCCACAGGCCACATCGGACAGCAGCTGGCGCGATCCCTTGTCAGCCATATCCTCGAGCAGCGCCAGCGCGCGGCCGCAGGCATCCATGATCCGATACGGTGGCATGGCCGCCACGTGCAACGCGTCCTGAATCGCGGTCGCTCGAGCCGGATCGTCACGCGGAATACCGTACGCCGCGGACACCCGCCTGTAGGCACGAACGTCCTCGGAAACCAACTCGACAAGCTCCTGGGCCAGCTCATCAGCCTGGGCAAACGCGCGCGTCAGGTCATCCGCACGATCAGCAAGCGCGGGATTAGTCGCACCGTAGCGGGCAACCATTCCGCACAGCGAGGCGCCCAGCGCGCCCACAAAGGCGCTCGCGCTGCCACCGCCGGGAACCGGCTCGCGCGCGGCAAGCGCCTCGGCAAACCCGCGGCAGGTCTTGTCCATCATCTCTTGGCTCATACGCATGCACCTTCAAGTCATATACATCGGTCGGGTGGAAACCGCCGACCGACCGCATCGATCACATAATGGTGCTAAGTCTAGCCCATAAGTACATAAGCGTCAGCGCACCTGGCCATCGCGGATTTCTATGACGAACGATAGGCGTCGGCACCGCAAACATGGGACACATGGCCCACCTTTCGAGACTCCCGAACGGTACAAACTGGGGCATATCTATAAGTAAGGAACCCGTTGGGGCACGGCCGCGCAACGGCCACAAGCGATGAACGGAGGCATAAGCCGCACAGTACACAGAGACATCCGCCACCAGCGCAATCAGTACCCCAACAGCATGCGGCGCCGTGATGTCATCGGCAGACAAGGAGGACGCCACCATGAAGAAAAAGACCCTATCGATCCTTTCCCTGTGCATCGCCCTCTTTTCCGCGTTTGCCCTTGTCGGCTGCGGCGGGAGCGCGTCGAGCGGGGGCAGCAGCGCCGCCAAGAGCGAGGGCAAGGAAAAGGCCCCCGTCGCCGAAAAGACCGACTTTATCTGGTTTAAGGTCGAGATGCCCGGAGGCGTCGGCGTTAGCGACTCCGCTGGCAAGAACGCAGATAGAATCCAGCTCACCTTCCCCGAAGACGAGAACGGTTCCTCCGACCGCTTCATCCCCGTCTGGAAAAAGGCGATGACGGCTGAGGAGTCCCATGCCGACCAGGCAGAAAAGAAAGGCGATACGTTCCAGTGGGAGGATGGCGGGTCCGTCGAGTACAACGGCAGGACATGGCTCACCGGAACGTACAAGGACAACAGCGGCACCTCAACCATGCTCTTTACCGACGTCGAGCCGGGAAGCGTCTACATCCTCATCCCGAACTTCGACCAGCACAAGAAAGAAGCCGAGGCGCTTCTGAACTCCATCGAGTTCCCCGATGACATGAACGAAGCGGTTACCGAGGCCCGCGACGTCGAGATTTCGAGTATCGAGATCAAGTAACGGGGCACCCGTACGCGCCTACGCGAACCCGCGTAGGCGCGCCCCATTAAAACAACGGGCGCCCAACCCGGGGAGAGCCGACAGCATCGGCCCTCCCCTCTTTTGCGCCCTCGCATATTGCCACTTAACGGCGCAAATCCGGCCCTCAGAATGGGACACATGGCCCACCAGAACGAGCCGCTCGCGCGTACAGTAAAGGCAGGTAATCCATGGGCGGTTACAGATCGAGGAGGACACAACCATGAAAAAGAAGGCCTTTGCGATTCTCACCCTCTGCATAAGCCTCTTAGCCGCAGTCTCCCTGGTGGGCTGCGGTGGCAGCGGCGGCGCTACCGGCAGTGGCGGTGGCGGCGGCGCAGAAAAGCCCGCCGTGGATATGAGGACCGACTTCATTTGGTTTAAGATCGAGGTTCCCGAGGGCGTCGAGATTACCGACGTTGCCGGCGACACCGCCGACAGGGCCCAGTTTAAGTTCACCGAGAGCGAGCACGCCAGCGATCGCTTCATCCCCGTCTTCGACTCTGACAAGAACGCCGACGAGCTGTTCGACTACGAGGCAAAGTGGAATGCCAGCTTTGAGTGGACCGAGAATGACCCCGTCAAGTACAACGGCAAGACCTGGCGCAACGCTTCCTACACGCACTCGGGCGGCGTGACGACCGAGTACTTCACCGACGTTGACGGTGGCAGCGTGTATATGCGCATCGACAACGTCGAGGAGCACAAGGACGCCGTCGAGACCATGATGAAGTCCCTGGAATTTGCCGATGACATCGCCGAGGCCAAGACCGAGGCCATGGACGTCAAGCTCGACGATATCGAGATCAAGCGTTAAGCGACTGGCGAGCGCAGCGGGGAACACGGGCGCAGTGCAAACAAGCGACGGTACCCCAGCGCTTCGTACCCAGGGAGGGCCGGTAAACCGACCCTCCCTTTCTTATGCCGGTAGCCAACGAACGCGAGGATGCCGGACGCCGGAACCGCTCCAAATGTAGCAACAGTACGAAAACGACAAACACCCCAACACGTCCGCCCGCCGATTTATAGCGCCGCGCAGGCAATTTAAACCGGCGTCTTTAAACATCTGGGCAGTATAGTGACCAAAACAAGTGCATAACCGCACCCTGCGAACGGAGGAGATATGACCGAACACCATGCCATCAGCCGCCGAGCGTTTACGCTGGGCCTAGGGCTTGCGGCGTTGTCACCACTTGCAAGCCTGCCTGAAACCGCAGCGCCGGGCATTCCCCTGCGAACGGCATTTGCAGACAACACACCCGCACCGTCGGACAGCCTCGACAATTTCGTCATTCGCCTTCGCCCCGCGGGCTATTTTCGCACCGCGAGCGTCAACCAAGACGGCAACGTTCGCGGCAACGTCTGCCACCTGTTTAACGACGGCACGTCCAGCAAGCTCATCCTTGAGAACGTAACGACCAAGAATGACGATACAAACTGGTATGCTATCCGCACCTTGCTCAATTTCGAAGAGCATAAAAAGACGGGCTACAGCATTTGGTCGGTCGACGACGACTCGGACAAAGATGGAAAGGTCATCCACGTATGGGGCGGCGAGTATGACAACAAGCCCAGCCGCGCTTTTGCGTTCGAACGTCAATCAAACGGAACCTATATCATTCGAGACCGCACGGTCGAGAAAGAAACCGAGAAAAAAGACATTAAGTACCTGGCAATAGAATCGGACGGCAAAGACCAGGACAACAATAAGATCTGCCATAAGAGTAAGAGCATTCCGTGGGAGCTAGAACTTGTCGGTTACGACATGGGCAAGATCAATACCACAGTTAGAAGTATCGACTGGACCACGTATAGCAGCTACGTCGACGGACCATGCTGGATGAAATACGTCGACGACAACAAGTACCTCGACGAGCTGAGTATCCCGGGCACGCATGATTCGGGCACCTGCAGCGTGGACAACGACACCGAGCCCCAATCCTCACAAGCAAAGTGCCAGCAGGATTACATCCCGACGCAGTTGCTCGAAGGCATTCGCTATTTTGATATCCGACTCGGAAGGAACGACGAGAACGGCGACCCCGGTATCGACCATGGAAGATGCTACCTGCTCAAAAAAGACGGGGGCTTTATGCATCTCTCCGATGTCATCGGTTACTTCAAACATTTTTGAACGAAAACCCGTCAGAAGCACTCATCATGCTTGCGTCACGAGGCAACGACGAGGCTACCGACGAAAGCGTTACGACGGCTTTCGCCAAGGTTATGCACGATAATCCCGATCTGTTCTACACGTCGAGCCGAATCCCCACACTGAACGAGGTGCGCGGAAAGATCGTCCTGCTGCGTCGATTTGTACTCGCCGGCAACAGCGTAAGCAGCCACACGTGGGGCCTCGATCTCACCCAATGGGACGACAAAATCAAGGCGCATTCCGGGCAGTCGATGTGCCTCGTCCAAGACGCGCGAGGCTTTGAGACTACGGGCAATGCGGGCGACAAAGAGCCCTATTGCACCAAGGTATACGCCCAGGACCATTTTGAATGCACCGGAACCGACAAGATTAGCTGGGTCGATATGGCGCTGCGAGAGACGACCAATCTCACGCGCAACAAGGTGGACGTCGAGGACAATGATGGCGCCAAGGTGCAAGTCCTGGAACGCTGCTGGTCTATCAACTACACCAGTTGCACGAATTACAAACAAGGAAGCAATCCTTTTACCGCGGCGCGAGTGGTCAACGAGCATCTGTACAAGAGCCAGTACATCAATCCCAGCGGCAGCGATAAAACAAAGTCAGATTGCCTCAAGCACGTTGGCATTATCGCGTCCGACTTTGTCGATTCGGCACTGGCCCGGAGCATCTACCAACGCAATTACGACGCGAAGCACAAGCCAACAGTTTCATGCTGCCTCCCGGACCGCATGCACATGACGTATGGAGACTCGCTGAGCGATGCCTCGCTCCAAGATGGCAAGACCGTTGGCGAGGGCCATTTCCGCCTTGTCGACAGCAGCAACGTACTCAACGTGGCCGCTTCTGGCAGCGCGTTTGCCATCGAATACGTGGATGTCGACGCCCTGGGCAACGAGACCGCTACAGGACTGCAGGGCTTCGTGCCCATCGATATCGATCCGCTCGCGCTGAAGCCCCATTTTGAGGGACTCGAAGGCCTTAAGGCCGGCGAAGACGTGCGCGCCAAGATTGCGGCATCACTCGAGGGCAAGCTCGAAACCGACGCCTGCACCGCCCAGCTCGAGTTTGTGCACGACGCGGACGGCGCTCCGGGCACGGCAATGGCCGAGGGCGAGGCATTTGCCGCGGGGACGTATTGGGTGCGTGCGAAAGGTCTGTTGGGCGACGCGGCGCAGAACTACACGCTCGCCAGCGACGGAGCCGCAAACTTTACCGTAGCGGCCTCGGACAGTGCACGCGGCACCGGCAGCGGCACGGGTTCCAGCGCAGGCAGCGCTGATAAGAATGGTAAGGGCAACAAGGGCAAGGGCTCGGGCGGAAAACTCGCCGACACGGGCGACGGCTCCGGCATTGCCGCCGGGCTCGCCGCTGCCGCCATGGCGACAACGGTCGCCGGCGCGGCGATGCTTGCCAATGACCGCGAAAACATTGGGGACGACAGCGAATAGGCAAGCCCGCCTTTTAGACACATCGACTCAATTGGGGGGCGCAGAATACCGTTCTGCGCCCCGATTTTTACCTTAGCCCGAACACCGTTATCGGCTACATCACCATGTTCAGCGCATTCACGAACTCCTGAGCTTGGGAGCGGCTGCTCAGACTAAAGACACAGGCAGTCAACAGCCTGTTACGTAGGAAAACGTCGCGGCCCTTGATCCTGCTGACCCCCGTAATGTCCTTAAGATAAACAATCTCGGTGTGCTTGCCACCAAAAGTGCCCTTCTTGAGCACCTCGATGCGGTTAGGGTAGATCTTGACGTCTTTAAACCTACCCGAACCTTTGTCCTGGAACAGCAAAGTGTTGTTGTCCATGCGCGTCACCTCCATAGGGCTCGTTAAAACTGTCTCTATGGCCACATTTAAGTCACCGCAAGGCTCCCATGCGAAGGTGCTAGACAGCACAGCAATTCGTGTCCGCGCGAGGCTTTAAACTAAATGCGATAAAGATGCATTCCACAAGAGGAAAGTGGGGCGACAGTGATGGGCGAACTGGCAAACCGTGGAGAATCGGCAATCGTGCCAGAAGTTTTTTACAAGCAGGTTTCCTCGATTCTCAACGCCGCTCGCGACAAGGCCTATACCGCCGTTAACTTTGCGATGGTTGAGGCATATTGGGAGATCGGCAAGAGCATTGTTGATGAGCAGGGCGGAGAGGAGCGCGCAGCATATGGAGAGGCATTGATTGCAGGCCTCTCCAGAAGGCTTACCGCGGATTTCGGAAGAGGCTTTGGCATCGCAAACCTTCGCAATATGCGTCAGTTCTTTCTTGCGTTTCCAATTCGCGACGCACTGCGTAGCGAATTGAGCTGGACTCATTACCGCAGGTTGATGCGCATTCCCGACCCTGATGCTCGCGCCTGGTATATGAACGAATGCGCCGATTCTCGTTGGAGCACGCGTCAGCTCGAGCGCCAGATCAACACCATGTTCCGCGAGCGCCTGCTTGCCAGCAAGGACAAGGAGGCCGTCACCCAGGAAATCCAAGAGAGCGCCCCGGCTCGTCGCCCCGAGGATATCATCCGCGACCCATATGTACTGGAGTTTTTAGGTTTCTCGGACGATACTGCGTTTCGCGAGAGCGATCTAGAGCAGGCGCTCATCACGCATCTTCAGAAGTTCCTGCTGGAGCTTGGCCGTGGCTTCGCTTTCGAGGCGCGCCAAAAGCGCATCACCTTTGATGGGCGCCATTTCTATATTGACCTTGTGTTTTACAACTATCTGATGCGCTGCTTCGTGCTCATCGACCTTAAGACCGATGACCTTACGCATCAGGACCTGGGCCAGATGCAAATGTATGTGAACTACTACACGCGTGAGCTCATGAACGAAGGCGACAATCCGCCCATAGGCATCGTGCTCTGCGCGGACAAAAGCGATTCGATCGTCGAGTACACGCTGCCCGAAGACAACGACCAAGTGTTTGCCGCCAAATACCTGCCGTATCTTCCAAGCAAGGAAGAGCTGGCGCGCGAGCTGAGTGCCGAGTACCGCGCCATCAACGAAGCGACTAATGGCGAAACGCAAGGGTAGCAGCACGTTGCGACCGAAACCACCGCAGCCGTCGCAGGCGCACCCGCGGTTGAGGCGCACGCTACGAAACAATACCGGTCATGGACGCCGGCAACGACATTCTAGCCGTGGCTGGAGAGCGTGACCTGACAGGCAAAAACGCGACCTTCGTCTGATGTGGGCCCATTGGCTGCCACAGAAAAGGGCCGGTTGCAGCCGGCCCTTAAGACACTTGCGTCTGCGTTGCCCGCGCTTCCGAAGTGTGACTAACTGAGGAGCGGGTTCCGCGGCACAACCTGATTTTGCCCAGCGAGGCGGCTCTTTTGCAGCCGCTCCACCGTTTATTTACATCTACCCCCTGCCAAACTACCGGACGGCAGCCCGCATGCCTGCGAGCCGTCCCATGCTGCGCTTCCCTACTTCCCAAAGATCGCAGCGAGCAAGCCCTTGCGTTTGGGCTTTTCTTCTCGGTAGGAACCCTCGACGGCGGCTGCAACCTGGCGCGGTTGCCCGCCGTCTCCACGGCGCACGATCTGGTATAGGAACGGCGATTTAACATATTTGACCTCGATGGGCGTGGCGTGCACGGTGCTCTCGCCGGACAGATGCAGGCTCGGGTTGAGCGGCGCCACGATATGCGTCTCGCGCTTGTCACTAAACACCACCGCGGCCGCGCGGCCCGTCTGTCCGTTTACGGCAATGCGCACCTGCTCGCCATCGCGGCTGTCCGTCGCCGGACGATCGACAAAGTAGACCGGCACCATCACCAGGCCATCCTTATGCTTGCGGGCCTTGCGCGCCCAGGTTCGGATGCTCTTTTTATTGAGCCCCAGTACGGCCTCGGCATCGTTGCCCGCAACGTCGAGCGCCAACTTATCAATGACCACCTGGTCCTTGGTAGATGCATCGACGGAGACGACGCGGAAGTCGCCTTCCTGCATGGCGGGATCGAACGGACCGACCTTGGCAAAGTCCCACGGCTCCAAAATGCCCATGAGGCGAACGTCCAGGTAGTTTGCCCTGGGGTATGCCCAGTCGAGCACCTCGTAGTACACCAGGGTTTCCTTGCTCAGGCCCTTGCCCGGGAAGCTCGCCATCATGCGCAGGTCCGCCAGCGCCATGGGGAAATAGAAGAGCACCATGTCGTTTTGGATCGCATCTTCCACGTCGTGCCCGGCAAAGGCATCCGGGTACTGGCGCACCAGCTGCAGCGCGTTGGCACATGCCTGCTGCGGCGAGATTTCGCAGGGAATACCCTGATCCGGCACATACTCCGCACCCACGCCCATGGTCAGACGCTTGCTAAACGTCCCCGGCTTGAGCAGGTCGGCAATGCCGATCTTGTTGCCGCAGGACGGGCACTCAAACACGCGCTGGGTCGACTCGCCCTCAAAGGACGCACCACAGAAGGGGCAAGGAATACTCACATGCGTGGCCTCTTGGAACTCCTGCGCCGTGCCGCGATCCTCCCACAGCAGATGTTCCAGGACCGACTGATTGCGCCAGTGCGAATTGAAGAAATACCAGTCCGGGTCCTCCGGGCGCTCGAGTTGCGACACATGCGTGAGCTTGAGCAGTCCATCCACCACCGTCAGCGGCGTATGGCGAATGCCCAGGGCGCTCTTGGGCTCCCCCGCATCAGCCTGCCACGGAACGACCGTGCCGCAATAGGCGCACTCAAAGCTGCGCTTAGCCTGGTGCGAGTACATAGGGCCGCCGCAGTTTTGACATTTAATGGCAAACATCTCGTCCATGGAAACGTCCTCCTTTGCACAGGGGCTGTCGACATTAAGTATGTCGAGCAAGCAGGCACATGCCCATACCCATGTGGCCCAAAATGGACCACTCAGGCAGACGAGAAGGCTCGCTCGTTAGCACCGGCAGACTATTGCTGCATTTTCTGAGCATCGGTGCACGGCGCCCCCGCGCGAGCTACACTATCCCCTTAAACATGATTGTGAGGACGACCGCTATGCTATTTGTAAATCGGCTGGTACATACGCTTGTTCCCGGCAGCGAGAGCGAGCCGGTCGATGCATCTTGCCGCACCAACGCGGGCTTTTCCGCAAGCCTCGTCTGCATTGGCCTCAACATCACCCTGTGCCTGGCCAAGGGCATCGCGGGCCTGCTCGCCGGCTCCGTCTCCCTCATCGCCGACGCTTTCAACAACCTCTCCGATGCCTCGAGCAACATCGTGAGTCTGCTCGGGTTCCGCCTTGCCAGCCGCCCGGCAGACGAAGGCCACCCCTATGGCCACGGTCGCTATGAGTACCTAGCCGGCCTGTTCGTCGCCGTCCTGGTTTGCGCCGTCGGCATCAATCTGATCCTCGAGTCGGTCACTAAGATCATCAAGCCTTCCCCCACTGCATATTCGGTGCTCTCCTTAGCCGCCCTCGTCTTGTCCATGCTCGTTAAGCTCTGGATGGCAGCGTTCAACCGCACGCTGGGCGATCGCATCGACTCGGAGACGCTCATCGCCACGGCACAGGACTCCAAAAACGACGTCATCACCTCGGGCTCGGTCTTGGTGGCGGCGCTTATTTCGCAGACGACAGGCTTTGACCTCGACGGCTGGGCAGGCCTGGGTGTGGGCATCTTCATCTGCATCAGCGGCATGGGCCTAGTGCGCGACGCCATCAGCCCGTTGCTGGGGCAAGCGCCCGACCCCAAGCTCGTCCAGGCAATCCGCGACAAGATCATGTCCTATCCACAGGTCTTGGGCACACACGACCTGATGGTGCACGACTACGGCCCCGGTCGTCAGTTTGCAAGCGCCCACGTGGAGATGCCCGGCGAGGGCGACGCGTTTGAGCACCACGAGATTCTGGACACCATCGAGCACGACATCAAGCGCCAGATGGGCATTGGTATCACGCTGCACTGCGACCCCATCGCGACAACCGGCGATGACTTGCGCGGCTGGGTCAAGCGCGGCGTCATGCAGATCGATCCCGCGCTCTCCATCCACGACCTGCACGAGCACGACGGGTTCGTTTCGTTTGACCTGGTGCGTCCCGACGGCTTTGACATATCCGACGAGGAGCTGCTGGAGCTCGTCACGCGCATCGTGCACGAGCGCCGGCCCGACGTCTCGTGCGCCGTCACGTTTGATTCGGGCTTTAGCTCGCCCGACCGTCCGGCCGAGCAGCTGTAGCCTGTTTAACAGCTAGTTTCCCTGCACGCTCGAGATGCCGTTTTGCAGGGCGTTCCAAGCATCCGTCGCCATACCGCCCAAGTTCTGCGCGGTATCGCCCAGGTTTTGTGCCGTGTCGCCCAGCTCTTGCGCCTTGTCTCCCAACTCCTGTGCCTTGTTGCTCAAGTCCTCCAGCGTATTGGAGCTCGAGCTGTCGGTACCGCTTTGTCCGTCGGACGAGTTGCCCAAGCCGTTCTTGTGCGTGAGTTGAATTTCGAGGTTGCCGTTGTCGTTATAGTAGGCAGAAGTAACGACCCAGTTGGCATCGACGACGGGCGTTGAGCCATCATCAGTCAGGACCACGGCATTCGAAAGATCGGCGCCGCGCGACTTGAGGATCTTCTTGGCGTTGGACCAGTACTGCCCCGGGATATCGCTCAGATCGACGGTGCTAGACGAGGCGGACTCGGTTTGCTCGGCAGTGGCATCGGCCGTTGAACTCCCTCGCTTGTTAAGCATGCCCGACACGATGGCAAACACAATCGAAAGGGCAAAGAAGATCGCCAGTACGATGAGGATCTTCTTGATCACGCTCGACGAACGCGACGGCCTCTTCTCCTCGTCCTCGCCATATTGCGGAATCGACTTGGGGTACTCGCGATACGGCTCGCGCGACTCGTAACGAGGCTGAGCCGTGCGAGGCAAATACGTCGTCTGCTGAGGCTGCGGAATGGGATTCTGCGGCAGGTCATCATAGGGATTCGGCGTCGAGGCAGCATAAGAATCCTGCGGCGCGTAATCAAACGGATCCGGAGCTGCGTTGCCATAAGGGCCTTGCGAAGATGCAGCGTAAGGATCCTGCACCGTGTCGCCATAGCCCATAACCCGGGTGGGCTCGGTAGAAGGCTGCGTCGCGGCGGGGTCGGTATAACCGGGGTTGGGAACAACGCGGGTCGCATCGGCGCTATCGCCAGCCTGCGCGGAACCGTAGCCGCCCATCACGGTTGTCTTGTCCTGATCCATGCAACGATTCCTTTCCGTCGCGCGTGAGCCTCAAGTTATCCATGCATTCTACCCGCGCAAAAGCCTATGACGGGCAGAGTCCGTCGGTATCTACAAGACATGCGCGGGCCTAAGGATCAAAAAGCCCCGCCGTGCCTTGTGGGCGCGGCGGGGCGGGCTAGCAGCTATGAGCAGCGAGCTTAGAACAGGCCGGTGATGTTGCCGTCGTTGTCGACGTCGATATTCTCGGCCGCAGGGACCTTGGGCAGGCCCGGCATGGTCAGAACGCTGCCAGTCAGTGCGACCACAAAGTGGGCACCGGCGGAAACCTTGAGCTCACGCACCGTGATGCGGAAGTTCTCGGGAGCGCCCAGGGCCTTGGCGTTGTCGCTAAAGCTGTACTGCGTCTTGGCGACGCACACCGGCAGGTTGCCAAAGCCATTCTCGCGCAGCTCGGCGAGCTGGCGCTTGGCGGCCGGCGTAAAGTCAACGCCATCGGCGCGGTAGACCTTGGTGGCAACGGCCTCGAGGGCATCAGCGACATCAGCGCCGTCCTCATAGGCAAACTTGAGCTCGCTCGGCTGCTCAATCAGACGCATGACCTCATCGGCCAGCTCGAGCGCGCCCTCGCCGCCCTTGGCCCAGACCTCGGAAAGCTTAACGTTGACGCCGAGCTTCTGGCACTCGGACTCGATGAGCGCAAGCTCGGCCTCGGTGTCCGTCGGGAAGCGGTTGATGGCGACCACACAAGGCAGACCGTAGACATTCTGGATGTTATCGACGTGGCGCAGCAGGTTGGGCATGCCGGCCTTGAGGGCCTCGAGGTTCTCCTCGTTGAGGTCGGCCTTGGCGACACCGCCGTTGTACTTAAGCGCGCGGGCAGTGGCGACGACCACGACAGCGCTGGGGCGAACGCCCGTCATGCGGCACTTGATGTCGAGGAACTTCTCGGCACCCAGATCGGCACCGAAGCCGGCCTCGGTAATGGCGACATCGCCAAAGCGCATCGCCATACGCGTGGCCATGATAGAGTTGCAGCCGTGGGCAATGTTGGCGAAGGGACCGCCGTGGACAAACGCGGGCGTGCCCTCGAGCGTTTGCACCAGGTTGGGCTTGAGCGCGTCCTTAAGCAACGCGGCCATGGCACCCTGGGCCTTAAGGTCGCGGGCACGGACGGGCTCGCCGGCAAAGCTGTAGCCGACGACAATCTCACCCAAGCGTTCCTTGAGGTCGCTGATGCTCGTAGACAGGCACAGGATTGCCATGACCTCGGAGGCGACGGTGATATCGAAGCCGTCCTCGCGCGGCACGCCCTGGGCCTTACCGCCAATGCCGTCGATAACGTGGCGCAGCTGACGGTCGTTCATATCGACGACGCGCTTCCAAGTGATGCGCTTAACGTCAATACCGAACTGATTGCCCTGCTGGATATGGTTATCGAGCATGGCGGCCAGCAGGTTGTTGGCAGCACCGATAGCGTGGAAGTCGCCGGTAAAGTGCAGGTTGATATCCTCCATGGGGATGACCTGAGCCCAGCCGCCGCCGGCAGCACCGCCCTTAACGCCAAAGACGGGGCCGAGCGAAGGCTCGCGCAGGGCCACGGCACTCTTGACGCCGCGACGACGCAGGCCGTCGGCCAGACCGATGGTCGTGGTGGTCTTACCCTCGCCCGCAGGCGTTGGGTTGATAGCGGTCACGAGGACGAGCTTAGCCTGGTGATCAGTCGGCTCGTTGAGCAGTGAATAGTCGACCTTAGCCTTGTCGAAGCCGTACGGAATAAGGTGCTTAACGTCGACGCCGGCGTTCTTGGCCACCTCGGTAATAGGCAGTGGCGTGACAGAACGTGCGATTTCGATGTCAGTAGGCATGGGCGGTCCTTTCGTTACCGAATGAGAAAAAGACCAATTCAGCATAGCACGGGCGCGCAATAGTAAAACGCCCATAACCGATGAACGGCGATATGTTTACCCGATGCCCAGCGATAGCCCAACAGCCCGCCAAAACAAAGCGCCCTAAACGGTAGGTTCAATCCCCAGGTGCTCAAAGGTGCGAAGGGTAGCCTGACGGCCCTGCGGCGTACGAATCATCAACCCGCACTGCAGCAAATAGGGCTCATAGACATCCTCGAGCGTGCCCGGGTCCTCGCCCACCGCGCTGGCAAGGGTCGTAAGTCCCACGGCACGACCGGAGAACGTCTTAGCGAGCGTCTCCAAAATGCGAATATCCATCCAATCCAGACCGAGCTCGTCGATCTCGAAGAACTCGAGCGCCTGGCGGCAGATATCGAGCTCGATGGGACCGTTGCCGCGCACCTGCGCATAGTCGCGCACGCGCTTGAGCAGGCGGTTGGCAAGACGTGGCGTGCCGCGCGAACGCGAGCCGATCTCGAGTGCACTGGGATGGTCGATCGCCACGCCAAGGATAGTTGCCGAGCGCGTCACAATCTGCGCGAGCTCCTCGACCGTGTAGTAATCCAGGCGATATGAAATGCCAAAGCGGTCGCGCAACGGGCCGGTCAACATGCCTGAGCGGGTCGTTGCCGCTACCAGCGTAAACTTGGGAATATCCAGGCGAATCGAGCGCGCCGCCGGACCCTTGCCAATCACGATATCGAGGGCAAAGTCCTCCATCGCGGGGTACAGGACCTCCTCGACCGAACGGTTGAGGCGGTGGATCTCGTCGATAAACAGCACATCACCCGGCTGCAAGTTAGTAAGGATGGCCGCCAGGTCGCCCGTGCGTGCGATGGCAGGGCCACTCGTGGTCTTGATCTGAGCGCCCAGCTCGTTGGCGATAACGGTGGCCAGCGTGGTCTTGCCCAGGCCCGGAGGACCCGAGAAAATCACGTGGTCGAGCGTCTCGCCACGGCTCTGCGCCGCTTCGATCAACACGCGCAGGCTCTGCTTGATGTGCTCCTGGCCGCAGTAGTCGTCCAGGCGCTGGGGGCGCAAAGTGCGGTCGACATCGAGGTCCTCGGCCGTCAGCTCCGAGCCCACCATGCGCTCGCCGTGCGCCATGGATGCCGCCGGCGAGTTGCCGGGCGTCGCCCACAGGTCCTGAGAGTCATCGGCTTCCCACATCACGCATCCATTCCAAGTCGCTTAAGCGCCGCGCCGAGCAGATCCTCGACACGCATATTCTGCCCATCATACCCGCTCAGGGCAACATCGGTCTCCTGCGGGCTAAAGCCCATGGAAAGGAGTGCCGCACGGGCATCATCGATGGCCGAGGGAGCAGCAGCGGGCACGGGCATCGCAACCTGGCCGGGAATCACGTCGACCGGCACAAAGCCCTTGTCCTTGGCAAAGGTGCTCTTGAGCTCCAGGATCAGACGCTGAGCTGTCTTTTTGCCCACACCGGGCACCTTGGCCATGCCCTTGTCGTCCTCGGCCATCACCAGCGAATACAATTGCCCCACGGTATAGGTGGAAAGCACGGCGAGCGCCAAGCGCGGACCAACGCCCGAGACAGACACGAGCCGATCGAACATCGTGCGCTCATCCTTAGAGGAAAAACCGAAAAGTGTCATGGCGTCCTCGCGCACCTGCATACGCGTGTAGAGGCGGACCTCGCCACCGGGCGTCGGCAACGTGGCCGCAGTGCTGCCCGAAATGCCGAGCTCAAAGCCAACGCCCGACACATCGACGACAGCAGAGCTCATCGTGGCCTCGACAAGCGTTCCGTGGAGCTGGGAAATCATCAGTATCCGGTTCCTCTCTGTTGATAGAACTCGCCACCGGTGAGGGCGCGGGTGCGGCTGAGGTTTACGTGGCAGATGGCGCAGGCCAGGGCATCGGCGGCATGGTCGGGATGCGGGTCGTGGTCGAGCTGTGTTAGCGTGCGTACCATGTAGGCGACCTGTCGCTTGTCCGCGGCGCCGGTGCCCACCACAGCCTGTTTGATCTGCATGGGCGTGTACTCGCCAATCTCGAGCGCGCACTCCGAAAGCGCCACAAGCGCAGCACCGCGGGCATGCGCCGTGGGGATGGCCGAACGAACGTTGGCGCCAAAGTAGATGCTCTCGACAGCAGCTGTGTCGGGTCGATAACGCTCGACGACATCCTTAAGGTCACGGGCGATATGCGACAGGCGCACCGCGAGCGGGCTGCCCGCGCTGGTCTCGATGCAACCGTAGGCACGGCAGCGAACCTCGCCACGCCGCTCCTCGATAATCCCCCAACCCGTATGAGCCAAACCGGGGTCAATGCCCAAGATAACCAAGCCAACCTCCCCTCGCCACAAGCACAGCGCAAGACAAGGCCCCGCGCATCATTCACGAACGTCTGTTCTAGAATAACACAACGGGGCCAAGGTACTTAATGCAAGATAGATTCGGCAGAAGCAATGTGTGCGAGAGAATCCCTCCCGCAATGTTTCCGTCTGCCCTAGTTCTGGCTAAAGAATGGGAACTGTCGGGGATCCACCGGCGGATGCGGCATCGATCCGCCCTGGGGCCCACCCTGCGAGCCGCCCTGACCGCCCATCATCTTATCGATGGCGTCCTGAACCTCGCCCTCGAACTTTTTCATACCCTCATGCAGACGACGCTGGCCATCCTCAGAGCGCAGCTCCTCCATCTGCTCGGGCGAAATACCCAGTAGCTCGCCCAGCACGCCCATCATCTCGTTTCGTACGCGCTCGCTCGTATCCTCGTCAGCAAAACGGCGCACCTCGGCGCGCGCCAGCGAATCGACCGACATACGCTCCTTGCCATTAAGCCCCAGGTCGGACCACGCGAGCATGTACGGCCAAGAGCGCTCGGCAAACGAGCGGGACGAGACGATCGGTGCCGTCGGCAACATGCGGCGGGCAGCCTCACCCTGTCGAACGAGCATCAGCAGCAGCGAGCAGGCCTCAGGCTTGCCAGCGGCCATCGGGATATCGTCGAAAGATCGATTGCGGTCCACATGCGCCTCGAGCACGCCATCGACCTCACCCGGCTCAAGCCCGCCGAGCAGCTGTGCCGCGCGGTCGAGCATATCGACCGGACCGTCGAGCGTCGAGAGCGCCTGCGCCAGCACGCGCTCCATGCAGTCTTCCACCGCATTGAGCGTCACGAGCTCTTGGGGCACCACGGAAGACGTGCGGTTGCGCACACGCGCCACAAACTCAAGCGTCGACAGGTACACATCGCCAAAGGGCGCGTAGTCGCCCTGATAGCCGCCGCAAAGCGCCGGCGCCGTCAGCGCGTACTCGGTTTTGGACAGCGGGCTCAGCGCCATCGCACCCAGCTCGAGCGCCGTGTCCTCCAGCATGAGGCCCAGTGTGCGCGAGCGCAGACGCTCGGCATCGCCCGCCGACACGTCGCGATCGAGCACACGCGCCGCATCCGGTGCATCGCGCTCGACAGTGCGAATGTGCAGACGCTCGGCGATGGCGCGGACGGCGGCACAGCGGGCAGCCTCGGCCTCTTCCTGCGCCGGCGTAAAGATACGGTTGCGCCTCAGCACCAGGCCAATCACATTGCGCGGGCCCAGAGCGTCGACGGCCAGCGCCGCCAGCAGGGACGACGGCAAGTCACCCTCGAGTGCCACCACAGCACGCGACGCACCGTGGGCTCGGGCGTTGTCGCGCACGGCGAGCACCAGCGCCTGCCACAGCCACTCCTCGGAACGAAACTCGGGCAGTTCGTGATCTTCCAGGGCATCGAGCATCACGCCGCGCTGAATCTCCTGAACCAGGAGGCTCTCCTCAAAACACGGCGCCTGGGCCACCACGCGACCGCAGTCGTCGAGTACAAACGAACCGCCGGTATACACCGACTCGTCATAGGCACCGACCGGCGCCATGCAGGCAAACCACACGCTGCGCTTGGATGCGATCTTGCGGTAGGCGCCGCTGCGAACGGCGGCAATGGCGGCAGTCTCGCGGTCGGTCATGTCAAACGCGTTGAATTGAAAATACGCAATGAGGTCAACACCGGTCGGCAGCATCTCGAGTTCGCGGTCCAAGTCAAAAATCACGGCGATGCGCACGCCGTCCACGTCGAACACCGGCGGCGCCCAACGCGTGTCGTTGTTCTCGCCACGCTGCAGGGCAATGCTCGAACGCGCCGGCACCACATGACCGTCCTTGAGCATCATGTAGTCGAGCAGCGGCTGGCCCTCAAACGAAACCGCCGCGGGCACAATGCAGATCATGTCAAGCTCCTGGATACGCTCGGCGACACCAGTCAAGCCGGCAAGCATGTCGTGCTCAAAGTCGGCAGCGCCCACCAGGCCACCGGGCATGGCGCCCATAAAGAGCGGAGCCGGAACGCACAGCACGCGCGCCCCGCGCTCGCGGGCCAGACGAGCCTGGTCCTCGATGCGGCCGCAAATGCCCTCAATATCACCCAGGCGCATATCGATCTGTGCAAGCGCGAGCTTCATGGCTCAGCCCTTTCCGTCGTAAACCATCGAAATCGTAGTAAAAGCGCCGGCCGCATAATGCAGTCGGCGCTTGCATGTGCATATGCTAGCTATGATACCCCGAGCGGGGGCGCGCTCCTAGAATGTCGCGGACCACAGCCCGTGCAGGTTGCAGTAGGCATAGACGGTACCGGTCTTGGAGCCGCCCGCGAAAAACGTCGCGGGTTTCATGCCGGGCTCAAGGTAATGGACCTCCAGACGGCCCTCGGCCTCAAGGGCGATCCACTCAATGTAGTGCTCGGGCAGGCTGGGGTGCTCGACCGAGCCAACGCGGGCGCGAATCACGTGACCGTCGCGCTCGGTCTCGACAACAGGCACGTGCTTCTCGTGCGCCGCGTCCTCAGTGTTTGCGGTCAGTTCCGTGCAACCGGCAGGGGTCGCAACGTCGTCGCCAAGGGCGGCGATGAGCTTACCGTCAGGGTCCTTAAAGAATTTCGCCATGATGTTCTCCTTTGCTGATGTGCCAATGTTCTTGATGGTTCTTATGCCCAAAGGCAGACAAACCATCCACGGCATTGCAAATGAACACATAACGGATCAGGCAAGCGGTCGGGCCAAAATGCGTCGACCGTCCTGCCCACTCCAGCAGTCCCACCCCGCGCGCGGCTAGCGACCGTCGCCGCCGAGCAGCGCCAGAACATCCTCGCGCGTGAACAGTGCCGACGAGATGCCGTCACCGCCGAGCACGCTGTTGACCAGGTCGCGCTTGGACTCCTGCATCTGCATAATGCGTTCCTCGATCGTGTCCTTGGCAATGAGCTTGTACACGGTCACGGCATGTTGCTGGCCAATACGGTGTGCACGGTCAGTCGCTTGGTCCTGCGCCGCCACGTTCCACCACGGGTCGTAGTGAATGACCACGTCGGCCGCCGTCAGGTTAAGGCCCACGCCGCCCGCCTTGAGCGAAATCAAAAAGACCGGAACCTCGCCCGCTTGGAACTGCGCGACCATCTTGGCGCGGCTCTCCTTAGACGAAGCGCCCGTGAGCTTAAGAAAGGCGATGTCCTCCTTGGCCAGGCGCTTACCGATAATATCGAGCATACCCGTAAACTGGCTGAACAACAGGATGCGATGTCCGCCGTCGAGTGCGCCGTGGACGAGCTCCATGCACGTATCGAGTTTGGCGCTCCCCGCCTTGTAATCCTCGTAGTGCAGGCGCGGGTCGCAGCAGATCTGGCGCAGCTTGGTGAGCTCGGCGAGCACCTTGAGCTTGTCCTTCTTAAACTCGGATGCCTCGCGGTGCTGCACTTGCTGGGCAATGCGGTCCTGGTTTGCCAGGTAGAGCTTGCGCTGCTCGCCGGTGAGCTGAGCCACGACAGTGTCCTCGATCTTTTCGGGCAGATCGGCCACCACGTCTTCCTTGACACGGCGCAGCACAAACGGCGACACGAGCGCCTGCAGGCGAGCGGCACTGTCGCCCTCGGCATGCTCGACCGGGCTTTCGAAGCGCTTGGCAAACGACTCGCGCGTGCCCAGCAGGCCCGGCATCAAAAAGTCGAAGATGCTCCAGAGCTCGGACAAGCGGTTTTCGATGGGCGTGCCCGTCAGGGCAAAGCGCACGCCGGCCGGCAGGCGCTTGGCGGCACGCGCCACCTGGGTGAGCGGGTTTTTAATGTACTGGGCCTCGTCGAGCACCACGCGGGCAAAATCCTGTTCAGCGTACTCATCGATATCGCGGCGCATAAGGTCATACGACGTCACGACCACGTTATGCTCGGCCACGCCGGCAATCTGCACGCGGCGCTGCGCCTTGGCGCCCACGATTGCACACACATCGAGCGAGGGCGCAAAGCGCTCCAGCTCGGCAGTCCAGTTGTACACGAGTGAGGCCGGGCATACCACGAGCGTGGGCTTGGTGTCCCCCGCTTCCACGCGCGCCAGGATATGCGCGATCATCTGCAGCGTTTTGCCCAGGCCCATGTCGTCGGCCAAGATGCCGCCAAGGCCCAGGTGTTCGAGCGAGCCGAGCCACTGGTATCCGTCGACCTGGTAGCCGCGCATCGTTGCCTTGAGCGATGCCGGCACCGTAAAGTCCATCTTGCCGAGCGTGTCCAGGCGCTCGACGGTACGGCGGAACGCAGCGTCGCGATCGGCATCGAGCGCGGGCGTGCGCGCGAGCATGCTATCGACGAACAGGGTGCTCGACGCGGGAAGCGACACGCCATCAAGCAGGTCGACGGCATCGACACCCAGGTCCTCGGCGAGGCCAAACGCGGCTCGGGCGCCCTCGTCCAGGCGAATGATGTCGCCGGACGTAAGGCGCGCAAACGTTTGATGACGCTTGTACGAATCGAGATAGACGGCAAGATCCGCGGCCGAAAGCCCGCTCGCGCCCAGCTCGACATCGAGCAGGTTACTCTTGACGGTCGCACGAACCGAGAGCTTGGGCGCAGGGCGGACCGAAATCTGGCGCAGACGGTCGCTGAGCATGACCTCACCCAGCTCGGACAGGGCAGACAGACCCTCGGTCAGCAGGCAGAACAAGCTTTCGTCATCGCGCTCCTCAAACGCCAGACCGCCCTCGTAGAAATCGAAGTACAGGGCCGCCGTGTCCATAACGCGAAACTCCGCCACCTCGTCGCGGGGTGGCACGCCAGGGCGTTGCTCTTCGAAGGGACTGCCCGGAGCGCCCAGGCTAAAGAGATCCGTCGACCAATCGCCGTAGGTAACCGTAATTTTGCAGGTCACAAGCCCATCATCGACGCCGATCGCCATAGCAAAGCTCGGCTCGGGTGCCACGGTATCGAGCGCGGCGGGCGCGGTGAGGTCGGTGTAGTCGCGCAAAATGGGCAGCGCCATACGACAGAACTCCCCCACCTGGTCGGCAGCGATATGGACCGGCGTGCGACAGGGCAGCAAACGCGATAGAAACGGCGCCGCATGCTGGGCAAACGCCACATCGGCGCGGCGCGCACGGCGGGTGTCGACCAGATAGGCAACGTCGCCCGAAGCAAAGCAGTATGCATCGGCCGGCAGGCGCAAATCGTAGCTGCCACCGGCCGCCGGCGCGATTTTGGCGGCAAGGAGCGGTGGGCGCTTAGACAGAGCCTCGTCCTCCCCTTCCGGAGGCATCTCAACCGTCACGTCATAGGTGCGATGCGTCGTCGTCCCCCGCGACCAAGCGGGCTCAAAGGAAATGGCCTGGCCGCGCAGCAGGTCCAGCACATATACGATGCTATGCTCGGACAGCGGCAACTGACGCTCGGCAACAAAACCGCTACGGGCAAAGTCGTACGACGCCGAACGCGAGCTTGTGATGTCATCGAGATAGGTAACTGTCGTCACGACAAGGTTGAGCAGCTTTGTCGACACGTCTTCGAAGGCTTCGGGCGTATGGGCAAACGTGAGCTTCTTGCCGTACGAGAAGGTGCCGCCTCGGACATAGGCGTCGGCCATGCCGTCGATATCCTTGACCACGTAGGAGACCGATCCACAGCGAATGCGAAGCTCGAGCGCCCAGCTAAAGCGGTCGGCGAACAGCGGATTGTAGTACGGCACCAGCGAGGGCTCCAACACCGCCTTGGGGGCATCGGGATCCACACTGCCGGCGAGCTTGCGGCGCATGCTCGCCAGCTCATCCATGCGCGCGTCCGAAAGATCGGAGAGCGCCGCCATGAGGCTGGGACTCGTGGGGACAGGCGCCGGAAAGGGAAAGTTGGGGTTGACGGCCGGCGCTTTGGGCGCGGTGCGCGCGGGCTGTTTCGGCTGCGCCGTAAACGTGCGAACCGGCGTGCGCAAACCTTCGACGGGCTCGGCGCCGCTGGCATCCAAATACGCCAGAGCCGTGGCAATAGCGTGCTTGCACATACCGGGGTAACGATAGGCGGCGGGGCAATCGCAATCGTAGTCGATCACCTCTTGCTCGTCCATGTCGAGCGCCACGCGCGTCTTGTACAGGTCGCCGTGCGAGCCGCGTACCGAGCCCTCAACCGTCACGTTTTTGGAGAAGCGCGAGCCGCTGTCCTCAATCGACAGCACGGCGCCGTTGAGCATGAGCGAGCGGCCCTTCATAAAGGTGCCGCTCAGCGCCGCCTCTTTCCGGAGCGCCTGCACAAACGTCCCCTGCGCCATCACTTCCTCCAATCTCACCCGGGGTAGCTTAGATAACCGTCACGCGGCCTTGGTTGCCGACGATGGCCTTTGTCTCTGCCAGCAGCGGAATCGAGCGTGCGTTGACCTTGGCAGGCACCTCGGCACGCAACACGCGCCCGTCTACCTGCTCGATAAAGATCTCCACACGGTCGCCGCCCGGGTTGGTGGTGAGCACCGTGGCCAGGCGCGCCATATTGCCCTGGCTAAATCGGCTGTTGGGCACCATGACCTCAAAGACCTTGGGCTTGTTTTTCTCCTCGCTAAGCTCCAGCGGCACAATCTCCTGCGCGATGATCTGGTCGCCGCGGTCCGAGCGCTCGAGCTTGCCCTTAATGCGCACAAACGCGTCGGACAGCTGCGCGCCGGTCTCGGGATCGACCTCGCCGTACAGATACCCCTCGGCCTCCTTGTAGGTCTTGGGGAACACCACGACCGTGGCCTCGCCTTCCATGTCCTCGAGCTGCACGATGCCCATGGGGTCGCCGTTTTTGGTCACGCGCTTGGACACGCTCGAAACCATGCCGGCCCACCACAGCGCCTTGCCCTCGGGAATCTCCTGGTTGATGGTACCGCCCGTGGGGTTTTGCACCTCGTAGCCGGTGTCGATCTGCGAGAACGAGAAGTCGCGCGCTTTGCTAAGTGCATACTCAAACGGGCGCAGCGGGTGGTCCGAGACATAGATGCCCAGAACCTCCTTCTCCTGGCTCAGCTTAAGGTGGCGGTCCCACTCCTGGCCATCCGGATCGGGCACGCTCACCTCAAAGCCCGAGCCCTCAACGTCGCCAAACATATCGAAGAACGACGTCTGGCCGCTCGCGCGATCTTTCTGGCGCTTTACCGCGGCATCGATGATGTTCTCGGGGTTGTTCTTATCCACAAAGTGCATCATCTGGCGACGCGGATACCCCGTGGAGTCGAAGGCGCCTGCCTTGATCAGCGATTCGATCACGCGGCGGTTTGCCTGGCTCGAGTCCACGCGCTCGACAAAGTCGTGCAGTGTCTTAAACGGGCCGCCCGCCTCGCGCTCGGCGATAATCGCCTGCGCCACGCCGGTGCCCACGCCGCGGATGCCGGCCAGACCAAAGCGCACGCCCTCCTTGGTAGCCGTGAACTCGGTACCGGACTCGTTGACATCTGGCGACAGCACGGGGATGCCGTCGTGACGGCACGCCGAGACGTAGTGCACGATCTTGTCGGTCTTGCCCGTATAGGACGTCAGAACGGCCGCCATGTACTCGTGTGGATAGTGCGCCTTGAGCCATGCCGTCTGCATAACCAGGATGGCGTAGCCGGCGGAGTGCGACTTGTTGAAGGCGTAAGATGCGAACTCGAGAACATCGTCCCAAATCTTCTGGGCGACCTCGCGCGTGTAGTTGTTCTTGATAGCGCCGTTCATCCAGTGGTCGTAGGTGGTCTCGTCCGAGCCATCCTCCCAGTGGAGCACCGTCGACGTGAGCAGCTTGATCTTCTTCTTAGCCACGGGCTTACGGATACGCGAGTCCGATTCGCCCTTGGAGAAGCCACACATCTCGACGGAGATGAGCATAACCTGCTCCTGGTAGACCATGGTGCCGTAGGTTTCACCCAGGATGTCGTCCAGACGGTCGTCGTAGGAGACGGCCGGCTCCTTGCCGTTCATACGGTTGATGTAGGACGAAACCATGCCGGCGCCCAGCGGGCCCGGGCGGTACAGGGCGATCAATGCTACGACGTGCTTGTACTCGGTGGGCTTCATGTTCTTGATCGTGGCCGTCATGCCGGCGGACTCGACCTGGAAGACGCCGGCGGTGTGGCCGGAGCCCATGAGCTTAAAGATCTCGGGATCGTCAAAGGGAATCTCTTCCTCTTTGATGTCGATGCCGAAGTTCTTTTTGATGTTGGCCTTGGCCTTGGAGATAACCGTCAGCGTGCGCAGGCCCAGGAAGTCCATCTTGAGCAGGCCCATGTCGGCAACGGTATGACCCTCGTACTGGGTAATCTCGACGCCGCCCTTGGTATCGAGCTTGGTGGGCACGTGCTCGTTGACGGGGTCACGGCAGATCAGAACGGCGCACGCGTGCACGCCCTCGCCACGGGTGAGGCCCTCGATCGAGAGCGCCGTGTCGATGATGCGGCGGGCGTCGTCGTCCTTTTTATAGGCCTCGGCAAAGTCGGGGTTAAACAGATCCTCTTTGCCGGGTTGCTTATCGAGCACCTGCTTGAGCTTGACCTTGGGGTCGCTCGAGACCATCTTGGACAGGCGCTGGCCCATGTAGACCGGGTAGTCCAGGACGCGCGCGGCGTCGTTGATAGCCTGCTTGGCCTTAATGGTCGAGTAGGTGATGACGTGGGTGACCTTCTCGGGGCCGTAGAGCTGGCGAACGTGCTCCACGACCTCGAGGCGCCGCTCATCGTCGAAGTCCATATCGATATCGGGCATCTCGGTACGCTGCGGGGACAGGAACCTCTCGAACATCAGGCCGTTTTCAAGCGGGTCGAACGCGGTGATGTTCATGGCGTAGGCGACGATAGCGCCGGCGGCAGAACCACGGCCGGGGCCGACGCCGATGCCGTTGTCCTTGGCCCATTGCACGTACTCGGCGACGATCAAGAAGTAGGCGGCAAAGCCCTTGTCGCAGATGACCTTGTATTCGTACTCAAAGCGCTCTTTGATGTTGACGCCGCCGATCTCGCGCGTGGCCCAGTCGTCGCCGTAGTGCTGGCGCAGGCCCTTCTCGCACTCGCGGCGGAACTGACTTTCGTGCGTCTCGCCGGGATCGAGCAACGGGAAGCGCGGCAGGATGATGGAGTCCCAGTCGAGCTCGACGTAGCACTTGTCGGCGATCTCGAGCGTGTTGTCGCAGGCCTCGGGGCAATACGGGAACATCGCCCGCATCTCCTCCTCGGTCTTCATGTAGAACTCCGAGCCGGTCATGCGCATGCGGTTGGGGTCGTCGACTTTGGCGTTCATGCCGATGCACATGATGACGTCCTGCACGGGGGCGTCCTCGCGGCGCAGGTAATGGAAGTCGTTGGTGGCGATGACCTTGACACCCACCTGCTTGGCGATATCGATGAGCGTGCGGTCCATCTGCTCGTCGGTCAGGCCGTTGTCGGTGGTGATGCCATGTTCCTGGATCTCGATGTAGAAGTCGCCGGGGTCGAAGGTGTCGCGGAAGGTCTCGGCCCACTTGATGGCGCCCTCCATGTCACCGCGGTCGATGTACTTGGGGATGATGCCCGCGATGCAGGCGCTCGTGCAGATCATGCCCTTGGCGTGGCGGCGCAGGTTGTCGAGCGTCACGCGCGGCTTGTAGTAAAAGCCCTGCACGGCGGCCTCGGAGACCGTCTGCATCAGGTTAACGTAGCCCTCCTGGTCCTTGGCCAGAAGGATCATGTGGTAGAGCTCGGGCTTGTGGTCGCGGGCAAGGGTCTCGTCCGGCGTAAAGTAGACCTCGCAGCCAAAGATAGGCTTGATGACCAGGGGCGGCTTGAGCTCGTCGATGTTGCCCCTCTCGTCCCACATGGCCATGTCCTTCACATACTGGGCATGCTCGCGCGGGTTTTCCTCGGGATCGGGCTCCACCAGCTCGTCGCGGCGGTCCTTTTCCAAGAAGGCCTTGTCGTGGCTCCAAGTTTTGTACTCGGGCGTGTTGTGGTTAACGGCGTCGCAGGCCAGCGCCAGGTCGGGCACGCCATACATGTAGCCGTGGTCGGTAATGGCGACGGCGGGCATGCCCAGCTCTACGGCACGATTGACCATATCCTGAATACGGGTTGCGCCGTCGAGCATGGAGAAGACAGTGTGGTTGTGCAGATGGACGAATGCCATGTGATGAGCTCCGATGCGGGTTCGTGTTCTGACTGAACGATTTTACCCCACGGCACGGACAGCACCCGAACCTAGCCAAACCCACACGGCTCCTCTTGCAGTTGCGGTGGAATAGTTCCCGCTTGGGCCACCTGGACCGCAATACTGGAACTATTCCACCGCAAGTTATCTGAGGGCTAGAGATTGTAGGTGACTACTTGAGGTTCGGCGGGTTCGACGAAGATGGCTGGATTCGCCTGCTCCACGCGAACGAACTTGACCGTCACCGTCTCAAAGCCCGCCTTGTGCAACACGTCGGCGTAAACGCGCGCCTGCAGGGCGTGCTTCTCGAGCAGCTGGTCCGGCGTCTCGTCCGGTGTGCCGCCCGTCTTATAGTCGATGACCAGCGCGCGTGACGAGTCCGCCGGGTCGGTCGCTAGTGCATCGATGGCGCCCTCGGCATATGCGCCGTAGCGTGCAATGTCCTCGTCCTCGCAGCCCAGCGAAAAGAACGGCACCTCGGCGCGAACGCACGGCCACGCGAGCAGGTCGGCACGAACAGCCGACTTGAGCCAGCGGTCCAGAGCGACATCGAAGCGCTCGCGCTGCTCCGGCGTCAGGCGCCACAGACGCGCCAGCGCATCGGCGCGCGCAGCGGGCAACGCGTCGGCACCCATCTCGATGAGCCACTGGCAAGCGGCATGGAACGCCGAGCCCAGCGCCATGGGGTTGCCGGCGGGCTCAACGGCGGCCACGTCTGCATCCGTCATCTCGGAACCATCCGACTCCGCGTCATCGCCGGACTCGTCCATGGGAACACGAGTCTCGACGGCACGGTCTTCCGTCTCGGCATGGAGTGCCGCGGCGATTGACGAGTAGCTATACGAGTCACGCATCGGATACGGACAGATGCCCATGCGCACGCCCACTGCCTGGGGATACACAAGCTCAAACGAATCGGGCTTGGGGTCGGCAGGACCGGGGACGATTGTACTGGCCGAATCGTCGGCAGCATCTGTATCGACATCGCCACGAACGAGCCTGCCCTCGGCATCTAGCGAAGCGTTGGCCTCAAACGCCTGCTCGCCAAAGGTAAAGTCCGAAAGCGAAATGAGCTCGTAGTCGCCCGGTTGGGAGTTGTCGAACACCAGGCGGTCGGCATCGAGCTGCGGCATGTCCAGAGCGTCGGTCGGCAAAATACGGCGCAGAACGTCGTAAGTCAGATCGGTCTCGACGTCGAAGGTCGGCGCCGTCACCTTGCCGCGGCTCACGCCGGCATCCATCGCCAAGATCACCAGCTCGCGCGCACGCGTCATGGCGACATAGAGCAGACGAGCCCGCTCCTCGAGCGAAAGCTGCAGGTCGTCGTTGCGCAGGCGAACGAATGCCTCGGCGGGAGAACCCGTCGCACAGACGTCCTCCATGAGCTCTGGCGGCAGCCACAGCGACGTGCCCTTGCCCTTAAACGCGTGCTCAAACTGCTTTTTGACGTCGTCGCCCTTCACAAAGGTACCGTCGGCAAGCTTAACGCCGTCGAAGCGTGCCGGCAGTGCCACGACCTGCGCTCCGCCCTCGACGCGACCCATCTGTGCCGCACCCGAGGACTTACGCACGCCAAAGCACTCGGCGACCGCCACGACCGGATATTCCAGACCCTTGGAGGCATGCACCGTCATGATGCGCACCGCGCCGTCGCCTTCCTCGTTGAGGGCACCCGGGGCTTCCTTGCCCGCCAAGAAGCGGTCGAAGGCCAGCGCGATGGAACGCGGCGAGTTGCCGAGCTCGGCCTCTGCCTCGGCCACGGCGTCGAGCGCCTTGAGCACGTTGGCGGCAATGGCCTTGCCCTCGGGACCACGCTGTACCAGACGCATAAACCAGCCGGAGGCGTTGGCCACGTCGCGCGCGATGGCGGCGAACGAATCGCGGCCCACGCGACGGAGCGCATACCGAAGCACCTCGCGGGCGCGCGTCACGAGCGGCAAGCCCTGTAAGCCCGGCACATCGGAATCGCTCATGATGCCCGCATCGATGTTGCGGCGCGACGTCTCGCCCGTCTGATCGTCGAGTTTGGTCGCCAGCGCCAGGAACTCCTGGGCGCCGAGTGCAAACATCTGCGAGGCGAGCAGCGGCATAAGACCCTGCGCCGTATCGGCCGGATTGGCGAGCGCGCAGACCAGGGCACGCACCGTCTGCACCTCGGCTGCCTGGGCAAAGACCGAGCCGCCCGCGATGACGCAGTCGAGCCCCTGGTCGCGGAAGGCCTGGGCGTAGACGTCGGCGTTGGTCATGCGGCCCAGAAGCAGCACCATGCCGCCCTGGGGCTGGCCGGCATCGGCAAGCGCGCGGAATCGCTCGGCGATCGCGCGGGCCTTGGCCTGTGTGCGCTCCTGCGTACTGCCGCCGGCAACAAAGAGGGCCTGGCGACGCGAGGCGTCTGCCACCAGCGTGTCCTTGCGGCCGTCGCTCGCCTCAAGATCCAAGAACCCCTGCATCAAACCACCGGTATCGCCGTCAAAGACGCGTGCCACGTAACGCAGCACCTCGTCGTGGCTGCGGAAGTTGCGCACGAGCTTGACGAGCTCGCCAGCAGGGGCGTCGGCCACGGCAGTCGCCTCGGGCGCGGCAGACGAGCCCACCTTGCGCTCCTGGCGACGGAACACCTCGACCTCGGCGCCGCGGAAGCGATAGATCGACTGCTGCGCATCGCCCACGGTGCACAGCGCGCGCTCCCCCGCGCCCGTCAGGTAACGGATCAGATCGACCTGCATCTGATCGGTATCCTGGAACTCGTCGATCATGACCATCTTAAAGCGGCCCTCGTACGCAGCACGAATGGCAGGGTAATCGCGCAACGCCTCGTACGCCATGCGAAGCAGGTCGTTATTATCGAGCGCGGACTGGTCGGCCTTGAGCGCACGGTACTCCGCCTCCACAGCACGGGCAAGCCCCACCAGCGCATCGAGCGCGGGGGCACCGCAGGCAAGCACGATATTGATAAATGCATCGGCAGCCTCCGCCTTGAGCAGCTCGACCTGCTCCTTGGGGAATGCCTTGCTCGCCCGCGGCATGCCGCACGACATCATGAGTCGCGCCGCATCAGCCATGGTCTTGCCGCTCGCCTCGAACGCGTCGATGGCATCGAGCGCCGCCTGCGCCTTCTCGGTCGCGGCCTTGCTTGCGCCCAGCGCCGCACGATAGGCATCGGCGAGTGCCGAGGTATCGGCCTGGCCGCGCGCCACGCACACATCGTCCATGCCGCCCGGCAGCTGGCTCGATAGCTCCAGCAGGTCGCGCACCAGGCCTTTGATGGTGGTACCGGCGCCAAACGTCCCGCCCTCGCCCGCCATGGGATACCAAGCGTAGAGGGCCTTAAGCGAAGCGGCGAGCTCGGGCGCGGCATCGGGCGCCGTCGCGCGCCCCAGCACATGCTCAACAGCCTGATCCATAAGCTCGTCGGTATCGGTGAGCACCGTGAACTCGGGATCGATGCCCAGCTCCAGCGCGTGCGCGCGCAGGATGCGCGAGCACATGCCGTGGATGGTCGAAATCCAAGCGTCGTCGACCGTCAGGGCCTCTTCGTCCATACCCTCTTCGATAAGCGCACGGCGCACACGGTCGCGAATCTCGGCCGCGGCGTCTTTGGTAAAGGTAATGGCGAGCACCTGGTCCAGATGCTCGACAAACGGACCGGATTCGGGCGAGAGCGCGTAGACGATGCGGCGCGTGAGGGTAAAGGTCTTGCCCGAGCCGGCACCCGCCGAGACAAACAGCGGGCGGTCGAGCGTTTTGACGACTTGCAGCTGTTGCGGCATCAAAGTCGAAAGATCCATGGTCTACACGTCCCTCCTTACAAACGTTCCTTCGTGGTTATACGAGCAGCGCGCATGCGCGGCCTGCGCCGACGTCGGGTCGACGGCGGCAACGTCGCCCGCCTCGAGCTCGCGCAAGCGCTCGGCGATGCCGGCCTCCACGCGGTCGAGCAGCGTATCGAAGTCCATGCTACCGCCCTCGCCCGGAAAGCCCTTCTTAAGGCCCGGGATGCGACCGTCGCCGCGCTCTTCCTCGAGCAACTCGGCGCTCGCCGCGCCGCGCAGCGCTGGCTTGCCGCCCTTGGTCGAAAAATAGAGCGCAGCACGGGTATCTAGGCCCAGCGCCCGACGCATGGCCTGCGCGTAGATGAGTGTCTGGGTATGCGGCGGCAGCCAGCGCGGATCGTCGATGGGGGCCTCGCCCGATTCCTCGTCACGCACCGTAGGGTCGGCGAGCTTAAACTCCTCGACACCCGAACGATGCTTGTAGTCAATCACCACGGCGCGATTCTCGGCATCCACATCCACGCGGTCGATACGCCCGCCGAGCGGCCAACCGGCATACTCGACCTGGAGCTCGTTGAACGCAAACTCCAGATAGCGCGGCGCGAAGGGCGCGAGCGCCTCGGCTTCATAGGCAAGCACGCCCTCCAGCTGCGGCAAAATCTCGGCCACCTGGCGCTCCTCCACCGCAGAGAGCGGCACGAGCGGGCCCTCGTTGCCACGCTTGGAGGCATGCTCGGCCAAGGTCTCGTCAAAGACCTCGCGCAGCAGCTCCTGAGCACGTGGCAGGTTCTCGGGCGTCACGCGCTCCATGCCCTCCTGGGGCAGACGGGCGTGCAGGTGTTCCAGCACGTCGTGGACAAAGTTGCCCTTCTCCATATTGCCAAAGCCTGCGTCGATCGACTGGGGCTTCACGCGGTACGAGACGAACCAGCATAGCGGGCAGGTCGAATAGGCCTCGATCTGCGAGGCAGACGTCAGGCGCGGCACGAGCGGCGCGTCCTCACCCTCGCCATCGCGACGGCGCAGGACCAGATACGGAATGGCTTCATCGCTCACATGCTGAGGAGCTTCGCAAGTCACGCGCTCGCGCCTAAGACCTTCGCCTGCCGCGGGATCAAAGTCGGCGATGATATCGCCCTCGCCCACGCACGTGGGCTTGGCAGCGCCAGCGGCCTCGGCATGTGCCCGCAGCTCGGTCCATACGGCTGCCGGGTAGCACTCGCGCGCCTGGCGATCGTGCGTCACGCGCGCAAGCGCAACCGGGCCGCGTGCCGCCTGCATCGCGTGGCCAAAGCGCACGCGCAGCAAGGCCGCGGGCTCAAGCGTCACGCCCTCGCGACCAAGGCTCGCCGTCAGCGTGGCCAGCGGCCCCTCCTCATGTGAGAGCGGATAGCTGTCCAGATCGACATCGGCAAACAGCACGGCATCATAGCTGCCGGGGCGCAGAGCCGCCGCATCGGCAAGCGAAGCAAAACGAACCTGAGCACGCGGCGCGCGGTCAACCTCGTGGGTCTCGTAATCATAGGCGGTGCTACGCTTGTCCACCTTAGTGCGAATGCCATCGAGCACGGGAACGGTCGCGGCCTGCGACACGTCGAGCGCGCGGGCGCCGTTCATAAGGATGTCGATGGCGTGGCGCAGCAGGGCTACCTCCGCCTGGCGACGGGCCTGACCATCCAAGCTGCCCAGCGAGCGATCGGGCAACGCCTCGGCAACGGCAAGCATGGCCTTGAGCGCCGTCACGGGCTTGTCACGCCACAGAGCCTGGAACACGTCCGAGACCACACACGGTACGTTCTTAAACCAGTTATCGTCGCTCGCCGCCTTGCGCGCGCCCCTCACCTGGCCTTGGACACTCTGCAGCAGGCTCTTAACGCCCGCGGTAGTCTTGCTGCGCGAGAGACGCATATTCTTATCGAAGGTACGGGCATTGACGGCATCAGCGCCCGAAAGCGGACTGTAGATCCAGTCGGTAAGCTCCGGCGCGGGCCACCACTCGGTCTTTGACGCCATGCCCTCATCGGCGGCCTTCATGCGCTCGATCAGACCGGCAAGCGCCGCAAACTGCCTGCCCGCAATGGATTGGGAAAACGCCGTGAACTCAGCTGTCTCGGCGGCGATATGACGAGCCGCCAGACGAGAGGCGAGCTCACCGAACAGCTGGGGTGCCCGGGCAGAAACAACGAGCACGCGCACAGGGTCGGCGGGCGTTGCAGTAGCTTTATCGGCCTTGGACTCCTTGTGCACTTTCACCAACTTATCGATGGCGTCCGCATAGACATGAGCACGGGCATGGGGCCCGGCGACCTCAATAAAGGCAGGCTGAGCGGCGGTCCCGCAAGCGGCATCAGACGCGCCGACACCCTCCCCCAGCGGCCCGACCTCAAACAGCACACCGCGGGCATCAAATGCCGCGGCAAGCTCCTCGCGCATCGCCGCCTGCTCGCGGGCAAGCAGCACGACGACCTCTCCCCCATTGTTCGCCACGGCAGACAGCAGCTCCAGCAGTCCGTGCGTAAACGACGTGATACCGCGCACGCATACGGCGCGGGTGCACGCCGGCAGGCTATCGGCCAGGGTACCGGCCATAATGTCGGCTGCCTCGCAGGGCTCGACCATATCTCGACGGTCCAAGCCGTCCGCGTAGGCACGCAAAAGCTCGAACACACGAGCCTCGGCATCGCTTTTTGGCTCAGGCTGGCAATTGTTGCCACCGCATCGCTCGGCCGTTGTCCCCGCCACACCCGGCAGCACGTCGCGGGCCATGCGCGCAAGCATGCGCACCGTGCCCTGGCTGCGCGAAAGCGGTTGTAGATCGGCATCGTCGAGACGCGTGACCATGTCCGAGAACAGCATCTGGCGTTGCAGGTTGTCGACGAAACCGCGCCCGTCACCCAATAGCTCCCACAACGAACGGAGCCACGATGTAGGCGTCTTGTAGTCGATACCCAGCGAAACGCCGGCTTCCGCCGCATCATGACGGCACAGGTCGAGCTCGGCAAACATAGGTGCCAGCAGCACGGCACGCCCGTGGCGGGCAATAAGGTCGGCAAGCAGCGCCGATTCGGCGTCACTCAAATCCGTGCCGGCATTGGTGGTATAGATTCGAACAGGCATGGTCCTCCGCTCAAACTGTTCGCAATAATCAATGCATCCATCCTACCCGCCCAAGCGGACAGATTTGCCGCACGCCAACAGATTTGATCCCTTGGGGACGGAGGAAAACGGATCATCGAGGGGGTCAGTCTAACCCGGTGATCCGTTTTCCTCCGTCCCCAGGGGATCAAAAAACCGCCCCCGAAGGGACGGTTCTGCACAATTCGTTTTTTGCCGCTGGCCTACTCGCCATCCTCCAGCTTGATGAGGATCTTGCGATAGCCACCGTACTCGCCGTTGAGCGCCTTGGAAACACGGCTCACCGTGGTGGATGAAGCGCCCGTGCGGGCCTGAACCTCAACATAAGGCTCGCCCTCGTCCAGGTAACGCGCGACCTGCAGACGCTGCGATAGATCGCAAATCTCGCGCGGCGTGCAGATATCGGTCAAAAACGCCTGGATATCCTTCTCGTCGTCCAAAAGGCTAAATGCGTGGACCAGCTGCTTGACATCAGGCTTGTCAAACATGTTCTCGATATTCATCGATCACCGCCAAACCCGCCAAAAGGCATCGAAGTTGATACTGACATCGGGCATCGTTCGCCCGTTCTATGCAATAGGGCAACGCCTGTGGCTTTTGCCCGTAGCAGTGTAGCACACCACCAAACTAAAGCGACAAGACTCTCTGCCAGCGGCGCGTTTTTCAGGACGAACGCCGTTTAGAAACCGAATGCGCACGTAAGCTCCACGAATATTTGAGACAATGGGCGCCCAAACACCGCGGCGCGCCCGCGCAACCATCCAGGTCGCCGCCGCAAGCCGCTTCACGCGACGCCAGCAACCCCGGCGCAAGAAAGGATTCACGCCATGCGCTTTATGCTTAACTGGCTCTTTACTTCGATCGCCATCGCGATCGCCACGTTCCTCGTCCCCGGTATCCAACCCTTCGGCTTTGCCGAGGCCTGGGTCTGCTTTGCCTTTGTGGGACTGTTCCTCAACATCGTCGATTCGTTCGTCAAACCGTTCCTCACGGTCATCTCGCTGCCGCTCACGATCATTACGCTCGGCATTTTCCAGCTCGTGCTCAACAGCTTTATGCTGGAGCTCGCCAGCTACCTGTCGGTCAACCTGTTGGGCGTCGGCATCTCCATCGCCGGCTTTGGCTCGGCCTTTATGGGCAGCACCCTAGTGTCCATCATGCGCAGCATCCTCGATAGTATTGCCGAAGAGTAGAACGCCCCGATACACAGACGCATCGGACCAAATCAAAGGCCGCCCATCGCAAAAATGGGCGGCCTTCTTATTTGCCAAGTCTCAGAGGGCAAGAAAATCTACCATTTCCACCCCGTCCCCAAATGGCAGGTGGGCTAAATAACGTAGTCGTAGCCTTCGTTGGGGGCGACGAGTTGATCGAGCGTCACGCCGTCGAGGTAGTCGTTGATGAGCTTGTCCAGGTTCTTCCACACGTCGAGCGTGGGGCACTCATCCGAGCGCGAGCAACCCTTGCAGTCGCCATCCAGGCAGGCGACCGGCGCCAGACTGCCCTCGGTCAGGCGCAAGATCTCGCCCACCGTGTACTGCTCGGGCGGGCGCGTGAGCACATAGCCGCCGCCCTTGCCGCGCATGCCAGAAAGCATGTTGGCGCGCACGAGCGTCGCCAAGATGTTCTCGAGATATTTCTCGGAAATCCCCTGTCGCGCCGCGATCTCTTTAAGCGGGATGCGACCGGCCGCCTGGTGCTCGGCCAGGTCAACCATAACGCGCAGGGCGTACCTGCCCTTAGTAGAAACCAACATATATAGTGCTGCCTTTCGGTCTTTTAGTCCGTTGAAATTCTAGCCGAAAAATTGGCTTTGGAAATACCCGTTCCGGTCAAGATGGTTAATCGACTCGTATTAATCTTCTATTTCCTATTGCATTACTAGGCTTTAGTGTCTACTATGCTTGCCAACAGCCAAACGAACAACCTATAAGGTTTATGGGTTTAGCTGTTAGACACGCCGTAAAACCACACGGCAACCAGCAACTTGAACACTTTGGAGGTTCACCATGAGCAAGGTTTACACGTCCATCGATCAGCTTATCGGCCACACCCCGCTTCTGGAGCTCACCCACTTTGAGGCCGACGAGGACCTCAAGGCCCGCGTGCTCGTCAAACTGGAATACTTCAACCCCGCCGGGTCCGTTAAGGACCGCGTCGCCAAGAACATGATTGACGAGGCCGAGAAGGCAGGCGAGCTCGTGCGCGGCGGCGACTACACCATCATCGAGCCTACGAGCGGCAACACCGGCGTCGGCATCGCCTCGGTGGCGGCCGCCCGCGGCTACAAGGTGATCATTACCATGCCCGAGACCATGTCCGTCGAGCGCCGCAAGCTGATGCAGGCATACGGTGCGCAGCTCGTGCTCACCGACGGTTCCAAGGGCATGAAGGGCGCTATCGCCAAGGCCGAGGAGCTGCAGAAGGAGACTCCCAACAGCATCATCGCCGGCCAGTTTGTGAACCCCGCGAACCCGGCCATTCACAAGGCCACGACCGGCCCCGAGATCTGGGACGACACCGACGGCCAGGTCGACATCTTCGTCGCCGGCGTTGGCACCGGTGGTACCGTGACCGGCGTGGGCGAGTTCCTCAAGGAGCAGAACCCCGAGATTAAGGTCGTCGCCGTCGAGCCCGCCACCTCCCCGGTACTCTCCAAGGGCCAGGCCGGCCCGCACAAGATCCAGGGCATCGGCGCCGGCTTTGTGCCCGACGTCCTCGACACCCGGGTCTACGACGAGATCATCCCCGTCGAGAACGAGGACGCCTTTGCGACCGGCCGCGCCGTGGGCCACAAGGAGGGCGTGCTCGTGGGCATTTCGTCCGGTGCCGCCGTGTGGGCCGCACTGCAGCTGGCCAAGCGCCCCGAGAACGAGGGCAAGACCATCGTGGCCCTGCTTGCCGACACCGGAGAGCGCTACCTGTCCACGGCACTGTTCCAGGACTAGAGCTTCTCGTTCTTAAAACGAGTCCAAGGCACGCCGGCCTACCCTCTCTTCTGGCTGCCTGGGCTCATCCCAACAGGGTGTCCCACGAGACGCCCGAACTTGCTACAATGTCTGCGGCGCGGAACCAGCCTCCCGCGCCGCTTTTCTTTTTTGGCCACATGCCACCAAGGAGAACCTCCCCATGCACAACAAGCGCGTGCTCGTCGCCATGAGCGGCGGCGTCGATTCCAGCGTGACCGCGTACCTGCTCAAAAGCCAGGGCTACGAATGCGTCGGCACCACCATGCGCCTCACCTGCCCCGCGCCTGACCCCGCCACGGGCATGAGCAAGGTCGACCGCGACATCGCCGATGCAAAGGCCGTCGCCGAGCGCTTGGGGATCCCCCATCACGTGCTCGACCTGCAGCAGACGTTCGACCACAGCGTTATCGAGCGCTTTGTGAGCGCCTACCGGGAGGGGCTGACGCCCAATCCGTGCATTATCTGCAACCGCCACATTAAGTTTGGCGCGCTGCTCGATGCGGCGCTGGACATGGGCTGCGACTACATCGCAACGGGACATTACGCCAAAACAAGCCAGGCGGCAGATGGCACCTGGCAGCTACATCGCGGCGAAGATCCCAAAAAGGACCAAAGCTACTTTTTGTATTCGCTTACGCAGGAGCGCCTGGCGCACACGATCTTTCCGCTGGCGGGCCTAGACAAAGAGCGCGACGTGCGCCGAATAGCCGCCGAGCAGGGATTTACCAACGCCCAGAAGGCCGAAAGCGAGGACATCTGCTTTATTCCAGACGGTGACTACGCTGGCTATATCGAGCGCCGCTGCGGACATCCCGCTGCACCGGGCGACATTGTGTGGCGCGACGGCAGCGTGGTCGGGCGCCACAACGGCGCGCTGCGCTACACCATCGGCCAGCGCAAGGGCCTGGGCGTCGCGATGGCGCATCCCGTGTATGTGACGGGCGTCGACGCCGCCAACAACACCGTGCATCTGGGCGAAGCCGAGGACCTGACCGCCTCGGCGCTAACTGCCGATGAGTGGATCTGGAGCGCGCCGGACGCACACATGGAGGCGGAGCTCGACGCCGGCGGCATTCGCGTAGGTGCCAAGTACCGCTACCGTCAGAAAGACCAGGCAGCGACCCTGACGCGTGACGAAGTCGGGCAAATGCTGCTAACTTTTGACGAGCCGCAACGAGCCATCGCCCCCGGCCAAGCCGTCGTCGTCTATCGCGGCGACGTCGTCCTGGGCGGCGGCACCGTAACTGCTGCCATCATGTAGCCCCATCCCCTTCATAAGTTGCGGTGAAATAGGGACTGTTTAAGCGTTTAAAACCGCCAAACAGTCCCTATTTCACCGCAACTTAGAGAGGACGGCCTCGGTCGGTACTGCTGTGTCAGCCGAGGCCGCCGCATCGTTAGCGCTGAACGTAGGCGCGAACGAGCTCGTAGGTATTGCGCACGCCGTCGATGTGGCTGCGCTCGTAGTTGTGGCTCGCGTACACGCCGGGGCCAATCAGGCCGTGACGGATATCGTAGCCGGCAGAGAGCGTGGCCTCGACGTCGGAACCGTAGTGCGGGTACACGTCGATGGCGTAGTCGAGCTCGAGCTCGCGCGCGATATTGGACAGCGTGGTCACCAGATCGTAGTTGTAGGGGCCACCCGAATCCTTGGCGCAAATCGACACCATGCGCTCGGTGCAGCCCAGGTCGTCGCCCACGCAGCCCATGTCAACGCTGATCATCTCGCGTGTGTCGGCCGGCACGAAGGCGCCGCCGTGGCCGACCTCCTCGTACACGGTAAAGAGCAGCGACACCTTGCGCGAAAGCGACACCTCGCCGTCAGCAACGGCGCGGGCCAGACCCAGCAGAATCGACGCCGACAGTTTGTCATCCAGGAAGCGGCTCTTGATGTAGCCGCTCTCCGTCACCGTGGTACGCGGATCCATAGCGATGATGTCGCCGGTCTGAATGCCCAGCTCAAGCACATCGTCCTTGCTATCGACGTTCTCGTCGAGCAAGATCTCCATGTTCTTCTCGATGGCCTTGACCGGCTCATCGGCCACATGCGCCGAAGGCTCGGTATTGAGGACCACGCCCGTGTAGACATTGCCGTCACGCGTGTAGACGGTGCAGTTCTCGCCATCGGCCGTGGACCACTGGTGCCCGCCAAGCGTCGTGGGACGCAGGCGACCATTGTCCTTAATGGAGCGCACCATGGCGCCCAGGGTATCGACATGACTCGCCAACACAAGCGGCTCACCCTCGCCGCCAAGCTCAACCAGCACGTTACCCTTATTGGAACGCTCGGGGCCAAAGCCCATATCGCGCAGGGTCTCCATCAGATAATCAGTCGCCGCACGGGTATAGCCCGTAGGCGAAGCAATAGAAGTCAGCGTCTTAAGCTGTCCCGCGATATAGGAGAGCGTCTCCTCTAGAGAAGCATCGATATTGGAACCCATATGCATCCTTCCAAATAAAACTAAGACCGAATCCCGATTTTAACCGTTCTACACGTGAAATGCCCTAGAAGCCGAGCCACCTCCAGACGTCCTCGCGCCGATTTTGCGCACGCGCACGGTTTAAAATCCGAATTGTGCATAAAGCTTTTCGATTTCTGCATAAATATAGGGCATCTTTTTGCTTCGTCTCAGGGTACCCTACCTTGGACCGTGCAAAAAACGGAGTATTCTGCACCGCGGCCCCCAACGGCCCCATCACAAACGACAAAACGACGCGGCTACAGCAAGGTTGCAGGTCGTCGCAAAGCAGAAACTGCAGCGACAACCCCTCCGGTCATCGATAGTCCGTCCGCAATGGCTGTCGATGGGCGCCTGCGGACCACTACGGCCCGTTCACAACGCTATGCATTTTTCAGAGTCTGCTGAATACTCCCAAAAATGCACGCTGGGAAGTGCACCACCTATCCGCAGCGGGCGGTATGCCTTGGCTTTACCCATCTCGGGGCATCGACGCGGCACAAAAAGCCCCGCCGCGCGTAGCGCGGCGGGGCCAGCGGCAAGTCAAAAGACTATATGCCTACGGGCGAAGGACCACCAAACTGGGCTAGGCAGCCGGGCAGATCTTCTTGAAGAGCTCGATGACATCGTCGAGCGTCGCCTCGCGCGGGTTGCCCGGGAAGCAGGCATCGGCCATGGCGTCCTTGGCCAGGACCTCGATCTCGTCAGCCTTCATGGCCTCGCAGACGTGCGGGATGTTCACGTCGGCGGAAAGCTGCTTGACGGCGGCAATGGCAGCATCGGCAGCCTCGTCGGTGCTCATGCCCGTGGTGTCAACGCCCATGGCGACGGCAACCTTGGCCAGGCGCTCGGCGCAAACCGGCTTGTTGAACTCCATGGCGATCGGCAGCAGCATGGCGCAAGCAACGCCGTGCGGGGTGTCGTAGTGAGCGGACAGGGTGTGAGCCATGGCGTGGTCGATGCCCAGGCCGACATTGGAGAAGCCCATGCCAGCAACATACTGGCCAAGAGCCATGCCCTCGCGGCCGGAGCCGGGCTGACCGGACTTGGCCTCGGCAACGGAGTCGCGCAGGTTCTCGCTGATCAGCTTAATGGCCTCAAAGTGGAACATGTCGGAAAGCTCCCAGGCGCCCTTGGTGGTGTAGCCCTCGATGGCGTGGGTCAGAGCGTCCATGCCGGTGGAGGCGGTCAGGCCGGCGGGCATGGAGGCCATCATGTCGGGGTCGACGACGGCGACCTCGGGGGCGTCGTTGGTGTCGACGCACACGAACTTGCGGACCTTCTCGGGGTCGGTGATGACGTAGTTGATGGTCACCTCGGCGGCGGTACCGGCGGTCGTCGGTACGGCGATGGTGAACACGGCGTGGTTCTTAGTGGGAGCAACGCCCTCGAGGCTGCGGACATCGGCGAACTCGGGGTTGTTGATGATGATGCCGATAGCCTTGGCGGTGTCCATGGAGGAGCCGCCACCGATGGTCACGATAGCGTCGGCCTCGGCGGCCTTGAAGGCCTCGACGCCGTCCTTGACGTTCTGGATGGTGGGGTTGGGCTTGATCTCGGAGTAGAGGCTCCAAGCAATGCCGGCAGCGTCGAGCTCGTCGGTCACCTTAGCGGTAACGCCAAACTTGACCAGATCGGGGTCGGAGCAGACGAAGATCTTCTTGTAGCCGCGACGCTGGAGCTCGCCGGGGATCTCCTTGATGGCGCCGGAACCATGATAAGAGATGGTGTTGAGAACGAAACGATTAGCCATTGATAGCCTCCTATCGTGCGCGGGGCACCCGTTACGCCCCGCACTATAAGTCCCATCCTAACGCTTTTGAAACAAAAAACGCGTGAGAACGTCAAAGGTGTTAAAGCGGTTCAACAGAATAACGGAGCCTTAGTCCTTCCCTCCCGACAGCAGCGAAGGCTAGATTATAGGAGCAATCGCCCAAAGAATACGACCGACTCAGTCTATAAATTGTTTCTGTTTTAGCAATATATGTTTGACAATACGTTTATAAATAGATACTTTGTATTGAATAACATGCATGCAGCAAATAACGTCATTCATTTTGTTAGAAATTGCCCATGCGGTTATTGCAGCTGCATCTACTGCAACGTACAGCGTAATTCTCCGCACGAAGCAGAAGACGGTTCCAATTCGATCGAGGCGATGACACATGGTGGCTAGTGGTCCTAAATCGAGCAAGACGGCTACAAACGAATATCAAATCTCAATTGAAGGTAACCCTTATCCGCATACTCTGGCTCTCATCAACCCAGCGGGAAACAACCTCAACATCAAAAAACATGGGTTCACGGGTCCACTAGGACAGCTATTGAGTCTTAAATATACCGTTTATGACGATGCAAATGAAAAACTCTTCACTGTCGTCGACGGTGGTTTTAGCAACATGCCCAGGGTTGCGCTCATCATCGAACACAAGGAAGTTGCGGTGTTCGATTATGGTCTAAACAGACTTGAGATGAAGTGCGTAACGAACATACCGAATTACACAATAAAAGGTAACTTCCTATTTGGAGATTACGATATATTCAGCCAACGGGAAGTGAAACTATCTTCAGTTATCGTCCTTCAATGTGATAAACAATCGTGCTTTAGCATACAGGTTTTGGATAAAGCCGAATTAGCCGCCGCAATTGGAATACCTACAGCCATTGCCCTTCTTAGGGCTCGGATTGAAGAGCATCTCGAATAAATCGCAAAAAGCAGTTCGTAACAACATTCAGGAGCTAGATAGTTTTTCTGGCTCCTGAATGTTGTTACGAAAATGCACCTTAGCGCTTAAGACTCGCGGTCTGCCAGTCAGCTATGATGCGGGCCCATTTCCTGTGCAAGTCGCGCTCGCGGTCGATAAACATGATGGCAAACGCGATAAACAGCAGCACGCTCGCCACCGCAATGGAGTGCAGCCCCATGCGCTCAATACACCAGTTGCCCAGCACGGCGCCAAACACAAAGGTAAAGATCACGCCAAAGTACAGCGCGCCGTTTTCCAAAAAGCCGCGCTTGTGGGTGATGATGTAATCGTCCACGTTTTGCAGCGCATTGCGCAGGTTACCGATGCACATGGTCGTGGCGATGCCGTGACCGTGGATCTTGCGGAAGCTCTCGACCTGCATACCGCAGGCAAACGAGGTGAGGCAGTTGGCGAGCAGGTTGAAATCGCCGCCCGGGATAAAGCTCACGCCCAGCAAGATAACGGCTTCAAAAAACACCGTCACCTGGCGCCAGTGAATCACGCTGCCAAACCGCTCATGCACCAGGTCGGCAAGCATAATGCCCACGGCAAACGACACCACAGGGAAAAAATAGCGACCCGCAAGTGCCCAATTGCCCTCTGAGATGCTCACGCCCACGAGCAAGATGTTGCCCGTCTGCGCGTTGGCGAAAACATGGTCGCGCCCAATGTACGAATACACATCCATAAAGCCACCGGCGAGCGCCAAGATGATGCCCAGCTCAATGGACTCCGATATCTGTTTGGCACGCTGCATCGTCGTGCATCCTCCTTGTTGACGACTCTCTCGTGCGTTGGCGGAAACATAGCCGCCGTTCATACTGTAACCCATTGACAACATGGCGTGGGCACGAGACGGGTTCTCCAACGCGCAGATACACAGTCTGGAAACAAACGGTGGGCGCGGCGCCGACACCCGACGCCTCGTGTACTCCACCAGTCTTTTTAGCGCCGTCCCAAAAAGACTGGTTACAATTACGTGCAGCATACTAACAATGGGAGGAATCGTGGCAAAAAAGCCTCAGCACGCTCAGAACAACCAGCGCAGTCAACAGGGCAAACAGGGCCAGCAGCAAAAGCGTGGCGGCAAGGCCCAGGCCACGGTCGCCCGCACCAAGCATTCCCAAGCGACGCCCGCCCGCCCCTGGCGACCGGGCCGCGATAAGTTCCTCCCCGTCAGCCGCGCCGACATGGATGCGCGCGGCTGGGACCAGTGCGACTTTGTCTACATCTGCGGCGACGCCTACGTGGACCATCCCAGCTTTGGCATGGCCATCGTCAGCCGCGTCCTCGACGCGCACGGCTACAAAGTGGGCATCATCTGCCAGCCCGACTGGACCGACCCCGCCAGCATCACCGTGCTCGGCGAGCCACGCCTGGGCTTTCTCGTCAGTGCCGGCAACATGGACTCCATGGTCAACCACTATTCGGTGACCAAGCACCGCCGCCACACCGACGCCTATACCCCCGGTGGCGAGGAGGGGCGCCGTCCCAACCGAGCCGTCACGGTCTACGGAAATCTCATCCGCCAGACGTTCAAGGATGCTCCCATCATTATCGGCGGCATCGAGGCGAGCCTGCGCCGTCTGGCCCACTACGACTACTGGCAGGACAAGCTCAAGCGCTCGGTACTGCTCGACTCGGGTGCCGACATCCTCATCTACGGCATGGGCGAGCACGCGATCGTCGAGATCGCCGACGCGCTCGACGCGGGACTGCCCGTCGACCAGATCACCTATATCAACGGCACTGTTTACCGCACAGGCTCGCTCGACGAGGTCTACGATTACGACCTGCTGCCCAGCTGGGACGACCTTGCCGCCGATAAGCTCAACTACGCGCGTAGCTTTAACGTGCAACAGCAGAATATGGACCCCATCACCGGACATCGCCTGGTAGAGCCCTACCCCAACAGCGTCTATGTGGTGCAGAACCCGCCGTCGGCGACGCTCACCACCGATGAGATGGACGAGGTGGCCGAGCTCCCCTACGCACGCGATTGGCATCCCGACTACGACGCGGCAGGCGGCGTGCCGGCCTTTGCCGAAATCAAGTTTTCCATCAGCTCCAACCGCGGCTGTTTTGGCGAGTGCTCGTTTTGCGCCCTCACCTTCCACCAGGGCCGCGTACTGCAGATGCGCAGCCACGATTCAATCATGCGCGAGGCCGAGCTGCTCACGCGCGACCCCGAGTTTAAGGGCTACATCAACGACGTGGGCGGGCCGACGGCCAACTTTAGCCGCCCTGCCTGCGACAAGCAGCTCAAGCACGGCGTGTGCAAGAACAAGCGCTGCCTGTGGCCGAGCGTATGCAAGAACATGGTGGTCGACGAGAGCGGCTACACGCAGTTGCTGCGCGACCTGCGCCAGCTGCCGGGCGTCAAGAAGGTCTTCGTCCGCAGCGGCATCCGCTTTGACTACACCATGGCCGACGCCTCGGACGAGTTTTTGCGCGAGCTGCTGGAGCACCATGTCTCGGGCCAGCTGCGCGTAGCGCCCGAGCACGTGAGCGACGCGGTGCTGTCCGTGATGGGCAAGCCGAGCCGCGCCGTCTACGACGCGTTCTGCCGTAAATTTGAACGCCTGAACCGCGAATACGGACTCAAGCAATACGTGGTGCCATACCTGATCTCGAGCCATCCCGGCTCGACCATGAAGGAAGCTGTGGACCTTGCCGAGGCCGTGCGCGACATGGGCTACATGCCCGAGCAGGTGCAGGACTTCTACCCCACGCCGTCCACCATGTCGACCTGCATGTACTACACCGACGTGGATCCGCGTACCATGCAGCCGATCTACGTGGCGCGCGACCCGCACGAGAAGGCCATGCAGCGCGCGCTCATCCAATATCGCAAACCCGAGAACTACAAGCTCGTGCGCGAGGCGCTGGAGAAGGCCGGCCGCCGCGATCTGATTGGCTACACCAAGCATTGCCTGATCCGTCCCGTGCCACCACGCCCGGGCGAGACATCGGCCAGCGGCGGACACGGCACTGGCAAGAAGGGCGGCAAGGCCCACGGTGGCGCCGCCGGCAAGGGGCCCAAGGGCAGCAAGGGCCACGGCGGCATGTCACGTGCGCAGAACACCGCCGGCCGTAACCGCGCGGCCCAGGGACGTCAGGGCGCCAACGGAGGCGGACGTCGCAACTAGTGCAGTGGTGCGCTCGCTGCGTCCATCCCACACGCGTGGCGCAGCGAGCGCATTGCCTCAACGAGGATGACGCCGGCGATAGCGACCGTAATTGCCACGTCGAGCGGCGTGTTCACGAACCACAGCAGCGTCATCAAATACGACCCGGCGTTAAAGGCAAAATGCAGCAGGATCGCGTAGCGGAGCTTTCCGGTCGTCACGAGCACCCAACCAAAGATGAGGCCGGCGGCGCCGGCGTAGCAGCCCTGCACCCAGTTCATATGCATAAAACCGAAGATTGCCGTCTGCAGCACAATCGCCGCGGCGATACCCCACGTGCTTGGGGCCGCCCAGGGCACCATGGCGCCGTCCTGCGCGCTCGCACGACGCCGGCGCTTCCAAAGTGGGCGGCACTGCGGGTTAAACGCTCGGAGCGAAAACTCAAAAATAATGCCGCGTACCAGCAGCTCTTCACAAAATGGGGCACCGAGTACCGTAGTCAGGACGGCGAGATAGCTGGTGTCGCCCATGCCTGTTTCCTCGACAAGCTCGCTGTAATCAGCCGCGGCATCGGGCAACAATGACAGTACGGCGTCGGTCATGTAGCCAACGACCACCTGCAGGGCCAAGCCGATCACGATAACGCAGGCAATGCGCTTCCACGCGCTACGCAATCCCCCGCCAAGAGGACGCTCACCTTGCCGGCGCGCCATGAAAGAGCGGGGCCACAGGTAGCGCCACCACAGCAGCGCCATCAAAAACGACACCGTCTGAGCAGCGGCTTGAAACCATTGAATATCGAGGTTGTCGATCGGGAAACCCGTCAGCGCCGACACGATGTCCAGCGCGGAGAACAAAACCATGCTCAGGGCAATATCGGCAGCGACGACACCAAAACAGGCAAGTGCCCAAACCAGCGCATTGAGCATGCCAACCTCCTCAAAACCCGGCACTTAGGGACGTTCCTTAACTGCCGGCAGAAAAAGAACGTCCCCAAGTGCCGGCAGTTTGGGACAGTCATTGTTGATGAGAATCGGGCGCAGTGCCAAAGGCCCCGCTGGGCGAGATGTCGAACGGGAAGGTGCCGCAGCGATTGAACGCGGCGATAAACATGCGGATGGCGTTGGACGGCGTGGTGCCCACGAGCTGGGTTGCCGCCGCGAAGGCTGCCTTCTCCTCAGGCAAGACCTTCGCGACTACGGGGGTCATGTGTTCTGCCATGGCGCTTCCTTTTTGAAACGACGGTAGTGCGGATAGATGCGGGCCACGCGGCTGGGCGACGGGCTGTGAAGGCAACCCGATTGGCCCGCATCCGGAGTTTGTTTCTGCGGCGTTGGTATTACTTGGTAATCCTAAGTATTACCCCGCAGATAGAATACCACACCCGACCCCATGGGGACGGAGGAAAACGAATCATTTTGTTGCTGAGTTAGTATTTAGAGCGTGATGATGTCCGAGATATCGAGGGCCTGAGCATCAGTGGCATCGTGCGTGGCAAGCAAGAGCGTGCGGCTGTCGAGCAGGTCGAGCACGACCTTGGTCGTCGCATCGCGCGCGGCGGCATCCAGGCCGGTAAAGGGCTCGTCAAGAATCACCGCGCCGCCCGGGCACAGCAGGGCTCGAGCGATCTCGACACGACGGCGCTGTCCGCCCGAAAGCTCGGCCATGCGCGAATGCACGTCGATTCCCGGCACCAGTAGGCGCAACAATGCCGCGGCGCTCGAAGCATCCACACGCGCATCGGCGCACACCAGCACGTTATCCAGCGCCGAGGCGGACTCGACCAGGCGTACATCCTGAAACACCATGGAGCACGGCGCGCACTCCCCCGCTGCCAACGAAAGCAGCGTCGACTTGCCCATGCCCGAAGCGCCCATCACACAGATACGCCCACCCGCGGGCACGTTGAGCACCAGACCATCCAGCGCCGGCGCCCAGGGCGCGCGATCGCCCACGGCAAGCGCAAGCTCC
>CABQLI010000005.1 GCA_902464965.1 uncultured Collinsella sp. | reverse complement strand
TGCGCGTCATGCCAAAGACGCAGCCCTCGGCGTCGCTCGCCCAGTGCGGCGCGCCCAAGCCGGTAAACGCCGGCACAAAGTAAACGCGGCTCGCCGGATTGGCGGCATAGCACAGATCGGTAACCTCCTCGGGGTTATTGATGAGTTCCAGATCATCGCGCAGCCACGTCTTGACGGCGCCGGCGTAGCTCACGTTGCCCTCGAGCACGTACTCGGTCGCGCCGTTCATACGCCATGCGAGCGAGCTCGAAAGCCCGTGCGAGCTGGCAACGAACCCGTCGCCGACATTCATCATGACCGAGCTACCGGTACCATAGGTCGCCTTGGCCATGCCGCGACTGTGGCAGCCCTGGGCAAACAAGGCCGCGTGGCTGTCGCCGAGCACGCCGTGAATGGGCACGGGTGCCGGCAAAAAGCCGCCCAGGTCCGTCATGCCGAACAGGCCATCGGAATCGGTCACCCGTGGCAGGCAGGCCACGTCGACGCCAAAGGCCCCGCACACCGGCTCACTCCAGCAGCCACGGCGCAGGTCAAAGAGCTGTGTGCGGCTGGCGTTAGACCAGTCGCAGCGGAACTCCGCGCCGCCCGTGAGCGCCCAGACCACCCAGGCATCGATGGTGCCCAGACACAGCTCGCCCGCTGCGGCAGCCTCGGCAGCAGCGGGAACGTTCGCGAGGATCCAGGCCATCTTGCCCGCCGGGTAGTAGGGCGAGAGTACCAAGCCCGTCGTGTCACGCACCAGCTCGGCCACACCCTCGCGCGCGGCCAGCTTGTCGCACAGCTCGCGGGCGCGAGCGCACTGCCACACCACGGCGTCGCACAGCGGCTCGCCCGTCGCGCGATTCCAGGCAACGGTGGTCTCGCGTTGGTTGGAGATGCCGATGCCGGCGACGTCGGCAGGGTCGACCCCGGTCTCCTCCACCACGGCACGCGCCACGGCCAACACATTGGCGGCAATCTCGGCCGGATCATGGCTCACCCAGCCGGCCTCGTTGACAATCTGGCGATGCGAGCGGTCGGCACGATGAATCAAATGGCCGCCCTCGTCTACCAGCAGTGCCTTGGTGCCCTGCGTGGATTGATCGATTCCGATGATGTAGCGGCCCATGGCCACCCCTTTCAAAACGAATGTGACAAAGGGACGGTCCCTTTGTCACATTCCAGTTACTCTGCGGGCAGGAATTCGGCGACGGTCTTGGCGATGCCCTCGCCGGTAAGGCCGTAGTGCGCAAAGACCTCGGGGCTCGTGCCGGTGATGACCGGCGCATCGGGCAGGGAGAGGCACTTGACCGGACGCGGGCAATGCTCGCCCACCACCTGCGCGACCATAGAGCCCAGGCCGCCGAAGGGGCTATGCTCCTCGACGGTCACGACGGCGCGCGTGGCGCCGGCGGCCTCGATCACGGCCTCGGCGTCGAGCGGCTTGACACAATACATGTCGAGCACCGTTGCCGAGATGCCCTGCTCGGCCAGCAGGTCGGCGGCGTCCACGGCATGGCGGACCATCTCGCCGGTGGCGACGAGCGTCACATCGGTGCCGCGACGCACCCAGGTGGCACAGTCCATCTGGAACGGGCACTCGTCCTCGGTGTACACGTCCTCGACCGGATTGCGACCCACGCGGATGTAGGCCGGCTTGTTATCGGCGACCAGGGCGCGCACGAGCTCGGCGGTCTGGAAGCGATCGCTCGGCAGATACACGCGCATGTTGGGAATCGCGCTCATGGCGGCGATATCCTGCGCGGAGTGGTGGCTCATGCCTAAGGCACCGTAGGACACGCCGCCCGAGATGCCGATGAGCTTGACGTTGGTGTTGGAGTACGAGACGTCGACCTTGCACTGCTCATACGAGCGCGTGGTCACAAAGGACGCCGGCGAAGCGGCCCAGGTCTTCTTGCCGCACGAAGCCATGCCGGCAGCGATGCTCACCAGGTCCTGCTCGGCAATGCCGACCTCGACGGACTGCTGGGGATACTGATCAAAGAACGGCGTGAGCGACGCGGAGCCGCGGGAGTCGGAGCACAGGACGACGAGGTCTTTATCGGTCTTCGCGGCCTCGAGCAGCGTGTCGCAGATAACCTTGCGATTGGCGATCTTGTTAGCCATTGATGGCCTCCTTATGGGCAGCGAAATCGGCGATGATCTGGGCATATTCCTCATCGTTGGGCAGGTGATGGTGCCAGCTGGCCTTGTCCTCCATGACGGACGAGCCGTAGCCCTTCACCGTGTTGAGGATGATGACCGTTGGCTTACCCTTGGTCTCGGCAGCAAGCGTCAGCGCAGCGTCAATAGCCTGGACGTCGTTGCCCGGGATGGACAGCACGTTCCAACCGAAGGCAGCCCAGCGCTCTTCCTGGCTGTCCTGCTTCATAACGTCCTCGGTGCTGCCGCTGATCTGCAGGCGGTTGCGGTCCACGAGCGCGCACAGGTTATCGAGCTGGTAGTTTCCGCCGCTCATGGCGCCCTCCCAGACCGAGCCCTCGGCAAGCTCGCCGTCGCCCATGATGGTGTAGACGCGGTAGTCGCGGCCGCCCATCTTGCCGGCGAGCGCCATGCCCACGGCCACGGGCAGGCCGTGACCCAGCGAGCCCGAGTTCATTTCGATGCCCTTGAGCTTGTTGTTGGGGTGGCCGATGTAGGGGCTGCCGAACTTGGAGAAGCGGGCCTTGACGTCGTCGAGGTCAAGATAGCCCTCGTGGCAGAGCACCGCGTAGTAGGCTTCCATGGCGTGGCCCTTGGAAAGCACGAAGCGGTCGCGGTTGGGATCGTCGACGGTCTCGGGCGAAATGTTGAGGTGGTTAGCATAGAGGGTCATGAGGGCGTCGATCACCGACATGTCGCCGCCGATGTGGCCGCCGGCGCCAGCCATGATGATATCGACGCAATCGCGGCGAAGGTCCCAACGCAGGGACTCAAGCTCTTCGATAGTTGCCATTTCTACTCTCCTCGCAGGTAGGCTTTAACGTCTTCTTCGATGGGGTCGTACAGGTCGGGTTGGATGCCGAGATACTTGCACGCCTCGTAGAGCACCGGCACCACGTTGGCGTGAATAGCGACGCAGTGGTGGATGTAGGGACCCTCGACGATCTTGGCCTCGAGGCGCTTGAGGTTGTCGACCTCGACCCACAGGTAGGTACCCATGCCGGCCGGGCCGTCGATGCCGCGGGCGCTGCCCAGAAGCAGCGAGTACTCGCCGTTGTCGCCGTCAAAGCGGGCAAGGGTGAGGTCGCCATGCTTGGCCTCGGCCGTCAGCGCGCCGGGGTGATCGAAAGCCAGCGGATAGGTGAGCTTGGGCTTGACGGCCGCGCAGCTGCAGGGCCAGGGGCCGCAGTGCTGCAGCAACTCACCGTTCTCATTGTCGGGATGGCGCACGGTCCAGTCGGCGAACATGCCGCGGTGACGGCCCAGGTCGGCGGCCTCGACCATCAGCGCGGTAATGGCGCCGTGGATATCGGTCTCGCATACGATAGGGATGCCCATCTCGTTGAGGACGGCGTTGGCGGCGCAGGGCATAATGCCCAGCTCGTCCTGCAGAGCGTTCCAGCACTGAATGGCACCAGCATTGCAGCCATACTTCTCGACCAGGAGCTTCATGGCGATGGCAAGACCGGCGACCGCGGGGACCTTGTCCTCGGGGATGCAGATCTCAAAGCTGTCGTTGATGTGGGCCAGCATGGCGGCCATGGCCTGCCCGTCGGTCTGGGCGTCGCGCACGGCCTGGACAAGCTCGGTCATGGGGATGGGCGAAAGCTGGATGTTGAACTTCTCGAGCAGCTCGCCCTCGTTGCACATGGTCGACCAGAAGTCGAATGGACGGGTGGCCATCTGCAGGATGCGGGTGTGCTTGAAGGTCTTGACCACGTTGCACACGGCCAGGAAGTCCCAAACGCCACGCTCAAACTCGGGGTCGGTCAGGCGGCAGTTGGTCATGTAGGTGAAGGGAACCTGGAAGCGGCGCAGGACCTTGCCGGTGGCGAACAGGCCGCACTGGCTATCGCGCAGGCGAGTGCCGTCGGGCTCGGGGCGCTCGTCGCGCGGGCCCCACAGCAGTACGGGCAGACCGAGCTCGCGGGCAAGGCGAGCGCAAACGTACTCGGTGCCAAAGTTGGCGTGGCACAGCATAATGCCATCGACGCCCTCGGCGCGGAACTTCTTGACGATAGGCTCGATGTGGCTGTCGTCGAACAGCAGGCCCTCGTCGTTGATGTCGTCGATATCCACGATGTCGACGCCGATCTCGCGCAGGCGATCAGCCGTCAGACCGCGATACTTGATTGCGTCCGGCGCGCTAAAGATACTGCGGCGCGTGGGCACGAAACCGAGCTTGATCTTATCCATGTACGTCCTCCCCTAATCACATGTTCAGTAAACAGACGTGTGTTTCGTTTTGTTCTGTTTACTAAATGTTTTACTCTTCTGTTTAGAAGTTTAGCGCGAAATACCCGTAAGCGGTAGGGAAATCAGCCTAAACGGTATGTAAACAGTCTGAACATACAAGGGGAACAAAAAAGAGGGCTCCGAAGAACCCTCTCTTAGTAGCGTTATATATGGCTGCCTTAGCGAGCTTTGCCGCCCTGCGGCCCGGCGTTTCCTTCGCCTAGATCTCGCGCACGCTTTGGCGCTCGACAAAATAGGTCGATACGGCCGTCTTGCAGGTATAGCTCTTGGGATTGCGGATGTTACCCACCAGGCGGCGTACCGCGATCTCGCCCACCTCGTGCTTGGGAACGTGCACCGTGGTGAGCGGCGGGTTGGAGAAGGCGCCCAGAGATAGGTCGTCAAAGCCGATGATCGAGACATCCTCGGGAACACGTATGCCGTGCTCGTTCAGCGCGCGCATGGCGCCTACGGCGAGCACATCGTTCTCGGCAAAGAAAGCCGTCGGCAGGTCGTCGCGCGAGGCGCTGTCGAGCCATGCGCCCATGTCGAGATAAGCGCCCTCGAGCGTGGTGCCCAGCGTAACGCGCCATGTCGGGTTGGCCTCAAGGCCCGCATCCTCAAGCGCTTGGCGATAGCCGCGCTCGCGATCCTTAAAGTTGCGGATACGAAGGTCGCCCGCCAGATAGCCGATTTGCTTGTGACCTTTCTCGATAAGGTAATCCACGGCACGCAGCACCGAATCGGTATTGGCAATGACCACGGCATCGAAGTACTGGCGGTCGCTCCAGCCATCGAGCACAATCAGGTGGGCGGCCGCGTTAGCGAACAGAGCGTAGTCCTCCTCGCCCAACTCCGTACCCATTAGTACAATAGCGGCGGCCGAATCGGCAATCAGGCCCTCGACCTGCGGGCGCACGGCGTCCAGGTCGCTAAAGTCGAGCGAGACAAAGCTCGTGCTCATGCCGTGGCGACGCGCCTGGCGCTCCACGCCCTCGATAACCGCGGGATGGAAGGTACTCTCGTCCAAGATGGCGCCCGTCTTGCGCGCGAGCACAAACTGAATCCTCTCGAGCTGCGTCGACTGCTGGTAGCCAAGCGACTGTGCGCACTCCAAGATGACCTTGGCGGTCTCTTCACTCACGCTGCGCTTGCGGTTGAGCGCGTTGGACACGGTCGCAGGCGAAAAACCGGTGATGCGGCTGATCTCGCGAACACTTGCTTTGGCCATTGTTCCCCCTAGCAACGGCCGTGGCGGAGCATCGGGACTCGATGGCTCGGCAAATAAACGGCCGCAAATTCAATCTAAACAGAGTAGTAAATGTTTATGAGCTAGTTTAGCCTGTTGTCAAGTAAAGTGGCCCGACTATTCCCCCAACGGGCACATTTACTCGGTAGCAAAAAAGCCCCGTCCCAAAAAGACAACTTAGCCAAGGACACGGGCCATACGCGTCTTGAACTCGGACAGGAAGCGCGGAGCATCCACGGTCAGTGCCACAAGCGCGCTCTTGTCCGGATCGGACAGGCGACGCTCATCGCAGATGGTGCGACCGCGGTACTCGCCCAGCAGATCAACACGCAGGTTGCAGCCGAGCGCACCTACGAGCGTGGGGTCGATCGCCACGGCAACGGCCAGCGGATCGTGCAGCGCACAACCACCCAGGTAGGGTGCGTTCATCTCGTACGAGCCAATGTAGTGCTCGACCATGCTCGCAAATGCGCAGCCCGCCATGGTGCCCGAGCCCGTCCAGCCGGCAATGTCGCGGCGTGTGAGCACCACGCGATGCGTCACGTCCAGACCCACCATGGTGAGCTTACGGCCCGAGCGCAGCACCGCGTCGGCTGCCTCGGGGTCGCTCGCCATATTGGCCTCGGCGCCCGCGCTCACGTTGCCGGGCACGGTAAGGGCGCCGCCCATCACGACCACGCGGCCGATGGACATCATCGCCGCCGCATCGCGCTCCAGGGCGAGCGCCAGGTTGGAGAGCGGGCCAGTCGCCACGTAGACCAGATCGGGACCATAGGTGCGCGCGGCATCGATCAGATAATCGACCGCAGCGTTGCCGTCGGCCGAGGTCGCCCCCACCGGCTCGTAGGGCGACGCGGGCACGCTCGCGCCGCCGATGCCGTTCTTGCCGTGAATGAGCGCGGTGGACGCCGGCGGCGTATAGGGCTCAGTCGCCTGCAGAGGACGGTCGGCACCCAGGTACACCGGAACCTCGGGGCGACCCAGCAGATCGAGCACCGCAAGGCAGTTGTGCGCCGATTGCTCGACGCGCACGTTGCCAAAGCACGTGGTGATGCCCACGAGCTCCACCTCGGGGCTCGCGATGGCATAGGCCAGCGCCATCGCATCGTCCACACCCATATCCAGATCAAGGATCAGCTTCTTGGTTGTCATTGTTCTACTCCGCTTCTCCGCCTTTATCGTTTAACCAAACCAATGTTCAACTTCGGTGCGCATGGGAATCGATTGCTGAGCGCCCAGGCGCGACACCGTCACTGCCGAGGCGCGAGCACCCGCGGCCATGCACTCAAAGAGCGACAAGCCCTCTAGGCGAGCCGCCGCCAACGCGCCGATAAACGTATCGCCGGCGGCCGTGGTATCGACTACCGTACTCGAAAGTGCCGGCATGCGCAGCAGCTCACCGCCATCGCCGAGCGAAACCGAGCCGGCACCGCCCAACGTGATGACCGCAGCCCCGGCACCCTTGTCGAGCAGCGCATTGAGCGCGGTGACGCAACTCGCGTCATCCGTGGGCAGAATGCCCGTCAGCACCTGGCACTCGGTCTCGTTGGGACAGACCAGGTCGACCGCAGGCCAGACCTCCGCAGGCAGCTCGCAGGCGGGCGCTGGATTAAAGACCGTATAGAACCCCAGCTCGTGAGCGCAAACAAGCGCCTCGGCCGTCGCCGCAAGGTCACATTCGCCCTGGGCGATAAAGACGCTTCCGGCAGCCGGGGCAATCTCGCTGGCGTCGCCGTCGAACTCATGGGCCACCAGACGCCTCAGCGCGCAGGCAACGTCCGCGCCCGCAAGCGCATGGTTGGCGCCCGGTGACAGTATGATGCGGTTGTCGCCCTCGCAGCGAATGATGGTCGCCGTTCCCGTCTCCACGTCATCGCGATGCACTACAAAGTCACAGTCCACGCCGGCGTCTTGGAGCCCCGCCACGAGCGACGCGCCGAACGCGTCGCGACCGACCGCGCCGATCATGTGCGTGCACGCGCCCATACGCGCGGCAGCTACGGCCTGGTTAGCGCCCTTGCCACCGGCGTTGGTGATAAACCCGCTGCCGCCGACAGTCTCGCCCGCACGCGGTATGCGCTCGCACGCCACCGAAAGGTCCATGTTCATGCTGCCGAACACCGCAACGATGCCGCGATCTGCCATGGAAACCTCCTCATCTGCGGGCCTTATGCCCACCGTCGGCCGTCGATCGTGCGCTCTCGCACCCCCTATAACTTTAGTTCACTTTGATGTGGACGCGCGCTTGAGCTTGCGCCAGCAGCAAGCATTCACAGGAGCAGGCAGCTACAATGAAGGCGTGCTGATTATTCTCGTCATTGGATGATGTTTTATGGAACAACTCTCGCAATCGGGCTCGCGCGGTCGACGCCGCACGGGCAACGAGCCGGCGCCGCACGAACGCGTGAAGGGCGAACGCCGTGCCAACGAACCGCGACGCACCGCGAGCCCCCATCGCGCTTCTGCCAACAACGCGGGCCGCGCCAACACTCCCGCCGCGGAGCAGACGCCTGCTCGCCCCAAATCCCGCTACATCCCTGCCCTTGACGGCCTGCGTACGCTTGCCGTTGTCGCAGTGGTGCTCTATCACCTCAACCTCACGTGGGCGCAGGGCGGTCTGCTCGGCGTCACGATCTTCTTTGTGCTTTCGGGCTATCTGATCACGCGCTTGCTGCTCAACGAAGTCGCTAAGACCGGCCGCATCGACCTCAAGAGCTTCTGGATCCGCCGCATCCGTCGCCTGGTCCCCGCCGTAGTGACCGTCGTGGTGGTGACCTGTGCGCTGTGCACCGTCTTCAACCACGTGATGCTCACCAAGATGCGCCCCGACATCCTGCCGTCGCTGTTGTTCTTCAACAACTGGTGGCAGATTGCCCAAAACGTCTCGTACTTCAATGCTCTGGGCGACCCCTCGCCGCTCACGCACTTTTGGTCGCTTGCCATCGAGGAACAGTTCTACCTGGTTTGGCCCCCGCTGCTGTTTGCCATGGTATCCATGCATGTGAGCAAGCCCAACACGCGCCGCGTGGTTCTGGGCCTTGCCGTGGTATCTGCCCTAGCCATGATGGTGCTTTACAACCCTGCCGCCGATCCAAGCCGCGTGTACTACGGCACCGACACCCGTGTGTTCTCGCTGCTGCTGGGTGCCTGGATGGCCTTTATCCCCGATCGCGACCTGGCGCCGGTGCGTCTCGTTCATCGTTTGGGGCTCAATCGCCTGGCTGGCGCCGCCAAGCACGGCAAGAACGCCGAGGGCAAGCCTGGCGAGAAGGCCGACGAATCAGCCGAGACCGCCCCGGCACAGCCGAGCGCCCTCGTGCGCTTTTGGTCCTCGCCCGCATCCATCGATGTATTGGGCGTCGTGGGTCTGGTTGGCCTTGCCGCCATGGTCGCGCTCACCAACGGCTACACCGCGTTCCAGTATCGCGGCGGCACGCTGTTATGCTCCATCCTCACGCTCATGGTCATCGCGGCCTGCGTGCAGCCCCAGGGAATGGTTGCCCGCGCGCTGTCCGCCGAGCCACTCGTGTGGGTTGGCAAGCGCTCGTACAGCATCTACCTGTGGCACTATCCGCTGCTGTTGCTCATGAACCCAGTCGCCAACATCAACGATACACCGTGGTGGCAGTATATCTTGCAGGTACTTGTGGTGGTCGCCGTGGCAGAGTGCTGCTATCGCTTTATCGAGACTCCGTTTAGGAAGGGCGCCTTTGGGCGCACCGTCGCCGAATTCCGCGGTGGCACCACCACGCCCGCCAACTGGGCACGCGCGCACGCCCCTGTCTGCGTAGCCTGCGCTGTCGTGTTGGTCGTTGCACTGGGCGGCCTGATCTTTGTGCCCGAAACGTCTGCGCTGAGCGGCGAGGGCGCCGAAGTTCTGAACAAGGAAGCCAAGAACACCGCGCCCACCGACCAGCAGGCGGCCGACGACACCGACAAGGACAACGACGGCTTCCCCGATGGCTCCTACGATCTGCTTATGATCGGCGACTCCGTGTCGCTGCGTGCCGTGGACACCTTTGACGGCGTGTTCCCGCACAGCCATATCGATGCCGAAAAGGGCCGCCAGTTTGATGCGGGCCGCGCGACATTTGAGGGCTATATCCAGCAGAACCTTGCCGGCAAGATCGTGGTCTTTGCCCTGGGCACCAACGGCTTGGTAACCGACGACCAGATCGACGCCATCATGGCCGATGCCGGCAATCAGCGCACCGTCGTATTTGTAAACACGCGCAGCCCGCAGCCATGGGTCGGCGCCACCAATCAGGCCATCGCCAACGCCGCCACGCGCTATAAAAACGTGCGCGTTATCGACTGGTACGGATATAGCGCCAACCGCAACGACCTGTTCGACGGCGACGGCACGCACCTTTCGAACGCGGGCGTGGCCGAGTACCTTAAGCTCATCCACGATACCGTCAAGAAGGACCTGCCCGTGCATCCCGAGGACCACGTTAACGATCCGCAGCCGGCGGCCGTCAAGTCCGCCGCCGACGCACTCGTCAACGCGCTCGCTCTCAAGCCGCACAAGCTGGGCACCGACAAGTAGCCCGCAGCAAACAACCCAAAATCACTCTTTTCGAGCCGGCTCCAAGAGGTCGTGGACAAAAAGGGGTAAATATGAGTACTGTTACCATTTTAGTAGCAGGCAAAACCACCCAAAATGGCGCCCATGCGGTAGCGCGTGACCCTTCCAGTTGACCAGAATGGCCGGCTTAGGACTTGGAGCTCCGCTTTTAATGAACGGATTTTTAGATATGTTCATTATTTTCTTGGTCGTAAATGCTATCAGCCAGGCAACAGTACTCATATTTGGCATTTTTGTCCACACATATATTACTAACCCCCTATAACAGGCAAAAAACAGACCGCAACCCATGGCGGCGGCCTGTTCGGAGTCCAAAAGAGGCGCTAAGCGCTGTAGCCCATCGCTTGCAGCACAAACATGACGACCGTGAGCACTGTAATCACGCCGATAGTCGCCCAAGTGAGCACGTTCCACACGCGGCCGTTGCGGTTGGCACCCATAATATGACGGTCGGCGGCGATAACCACCTGGAACACCAGAACCACGGGCAGTAGCACGCCATTGATGACCTGTGAGGTCATCATAATCTGGAACAGATCGACGCCGGGCATAAGCACCAGCACGGCAGAGATACCGATGATGGCCGTAATGATGCCGCGGTAAACCGGGGCCTCGTCCCAGCTGCGGTCGGCACCGCGCTCCCAGCCAAATGCCTCGCAGATAGCGCTCGACGTAACGCCCGGCAGCACGCAGGCGGCCAAGAAGCTCGCCGCGACCAGGCCCGAGGCAAACAGTACCGTGGACCACTGACCCGCAATAGGCTCCAGCGCGCGGGCAGCATCGGCGGCATCGCTAATCTGAATACCCGCCGGGAACAGCACCGTACCGGTCGTGATGATAATGAAGCCCGCAATGATATCAGCAGCGATCGAGCCGCTCACGGTATCAATACGCTGCAGCACGATGTCGTCCTCGCCCGCGTTCTTATCGACCACGTTGTTCTGCGCCAAGAAAATCATCCACGGCGCGATGGTGGTACCGATCGTTGCGACCACGAGCGACACGTAGCTGGGGTCATTTTGAATGTTAGGCACGACCAGGTCGACCGCGACCTCACCCCAGTTGGGGCCAGCCATAAACGCGGCGACAATATAGGTCACGAAGACGCAGCTTACCAGCAGCAGAATCTTCTCGATGCGCTGGAAACTACCCGACATGGTAAGCATCCACACCAGCAGCGCCACCAAAGGCACCGAGATGCTCGCCGGCACGCCAAAGAGAGCAAGGCCGCTGGCGATACCCGCAAACTCCGAAATGGTCACAGCCGTGTTGGCGATCAACAGCGCCGCCATAGCAAGTACACTCTTGCGCACGCCAAAGCGCTCGCGGATGAGCGATGCCAGGCCCTTGCCCGTGACGCAGCCGCAGCGCGCCGCGGTCTCCTGCGTCACGATGAGCAGCACAGTCATGACGGGAAGCATCCAGAGCATCTTGTAGCCATAGTTGGCGCCCGCACTGGAATACGTTGCAATGCCGCCGGCGTCATTGCCCGAAAGCGCCGCCAGCAGACCGGGGCCCATAGCGCCAAAGATGGCCGCGATGGTCAACTTTTGCTTGGTGCCCGACTTTTGCTTGGTATTTTGCACGCGACCACCTAACCAATGACCGACATGGTGAGCAGCACCGCAGCGGCGCAGTACGCTACGCACGAGATCATGACGGCAATAACGTTCATGGCGGTGCCCGACGTGTTGAGGTCATGCTCGTCACGCCAGAACAGCACCATCAGGTAAATCACGGCGCTCATGTTGCCAACCAGGCAAATGATGGCAGCGATATTAAAGCACCCGGTAAAGAGTTGCTCCTCAAACATGGGCGCATCGGGGAACGCGGCGGTGCGCACCAGCTGGGCGCACAGGTAGGTCACGAGCGAAAGGATCAGGCCCATACCCGTGCTCTGGAAGAAGAATCCCAGGTACGGTTTGGGCTCGTCGTCGTGGCCGTCGTACTCGAGGAAGTAGTTCTTGACGAACGACACCATGCGCGAGGCCGCCAGCAGCACGAGCGGCATGGCGCACATGGGGAACACCACCAGATGCGCGGAGCCGAGCGCCGTTCCCAGCACGGTCGCCATGATGCACGACGCGATGCCCCATACAACAACCCAGTACTGGCGATGCACGAACCAGCTGAGCACGTTCGTCGAGTCGTCCGACGCGCTATCGCCCGAGCCGACACCGGCGATCTGCAGGTCCTCCTGATGCTCCTCGGCGATAACGTCCATGGCGTCGTCAAAGGTCACGATACCCAAGATGTGGCGGTTCTCGTCGCAAACGGGGATGGCAACCAGGTCGTACTTGGTCATCTCGTCCGTCACGTCTTCCTGGTCGTCGTCGGGCGACACATACACCAGGTCGCGATAGGCCAGCTGACCCAGCGTGGCGTCGCGGTCGGCTACGATCAGCGTGCGCAGCGAAAGCACGCCGGTGAGCATGCCACTCGGGTCCTCGGTATAGACGTAATAGACGCTCTCGAAGTCCTCGTCGAGCTTGCGAATCGCCTCGATGGCGTCACCGACCGTCGCCGTGGCGGGCAGCGAGACAAACTCCGAGGTCATGATGCGGCCGGCGGTGTTGTCCTCATAGCCCAACAGGTTGCGAATCGCCTTCTCCTCCTGAACGCCCATCAGGCGCAAAAGCTTCTCGGCCTTCTCGTAATCGAGCTCGTCGATCAGGTCGGCGGCGTCGTCCGGGTCCATCATGGCCAGCATCGACGATGCGTCGGTGTCGGACAGACCCTCGAGCATCTCGGTCATAAGCTCGTCGTCATCGAACTCCGAGATGGCCTCGGCGGCCTGGGCAGTATCGAGCTGCGCAAACACCTGCGCACGTAGGCGCGGGTCGAGCTGCTCGATGATGTCGGCAATGTCGGCAGGGTGCAGCTCACCAAGCGTCTTGTGCGACACCGAGAGCTGGATATTCTTAGTCGAGCGATCGAGCAGGTCCATGTAAGACCAGGCAATAATGTCCTCGCTGAGCGGCTTGCCCAGGTGCTTCATAAAGCCCTCGACGACATGCTCGAGTGTGGGGCTGATCGCGCGCAGCAGACCGCGGGCGCCAACTTCGGCACCCAGTAGGCGCAGCTGATTTTCGCCCGACATGGAAAACTTGATGTCGTTTACGCGCACGACCTTCATGCCCTGCGTGTCGACAATTTGCTTGTTAAGCACGTCGCGGGCGAGTAAGAGTTCGGTCGGCTGCAGGTACGAAAAACGGATTTCGGTGGCCGATGTCTTAAGGTGTACACCCGTCTCGTCGATACGGTCGACCCATTTGCGCCAGCTGATCATAAACGGCGTCTTGCCGGGTCCGCGGAACGCGAGCGACGTCACGTGCGGAAAAACTTCGCCGGTAGCAATACCAAAATCGTTGACCACGCCGAGCTTTTCGCCGTCGACGTCCAAGACCGGCAATTTGAGCATCTCACTCAGATAATTCAATGGTGCTCCCCATCATTATTCCTCCGGACGCGGCCGCGCGTGCGGCGTCTGGGGGCTTCTGGATATGTATACGCATGTGCGGGCGGCACGCCGCTCGACGCTTACACCCCGTGCATGCGCAAAAAGCACCTGCATGGGGTCATCGACTGTATGGTCGAGGTTTGGATTTCACCTGTAACCTTTCTCTTGACCCTCATTAACCGCAGTAACTATAGCATCAGCATCGCCCTGCGGCATCGAATTTATGCGCTGCACATTGCAGGCATACCAAACGCTGACGCATCCGTGACATAGTCATTGGGGACGTTCTTAAATGACTACCCAATGACTACTCTGTGGTTACTCTGTGGTGTCTTCGTCCTCGGCAGGTTGGGGGAACACGGCGTCCTTGGGCATGGTGACCTTCGTCAGCGAGGTGAGCTTTTTGCTCAATGCCGTGTCCGTCTTGACCAGGTCGCTGAGCGTCACGATCTTGTAGCCGTCGGCAATGAGGCCGTCGATAATCTGCGGCAGCGCCTCGAGCGTCTGCTCGGCGCATTCGTCTCTATCGGTGAGCAGCACGATATTGCCCGGCGTCACCGAATCGAGCACCGTCGAGACCTGCTCGTCGGCACCGTTGAGCAGCCAGTCGCCCGAGTCAATATTCCACGAGACCACGGCGGAGACCAGGTCCATCGCATCAATCCAGTTTTGCTCGTCAAAGGCAGCGTAGGGAGCACGCAGTAGCATCGTCTTCACGCCGGTCGCCGACTTAATCGCATCGGTGCCTTTCGTGATCTGCTCGCGTACCGCCTCACGGTCCTGATCCTTGAGCGAATCGTCGCTGTAGCTGTTGGATCCGATCTCGCACCCGGCATCGACAATCGCCTTGGCCGTGGCAGGCGAGGCCTCGGCCGCATCGCCCGAAAGGAAGAACGTCGCGGTGACGCCCTTTTCCTTGAGCACCTGCAAGATCTGTTTGGTGGCGCCGCTCGGACCCTCGTCAAACGTCAGCGCCACGTACTTTTTGTTGCCCTTGGGCGCCACGCTGGCGCACGCAACAACGCAATCGGTGGCGGGCACAACCTCGCCGCGGTCTTGCGTCTTGCCCGACTGCTCACCAACCCACACCTCGGAGCGGCCCTGGACACCCCACGTCTGCACATACTCGATAGCGCCCGTGCCTTCGACCTTGAGCTTGGGCTCGATAACCGTAGCCTGAACCTCGTGCTTCTCGTAGATGTTACGGCCATCCTTGACCGTCACCTTCTCGCCGCCCTCAAGTTCGCGGCTATCCCATTTGCCCTGTTTCACGCGCTTGCCGTCGACCTTCACCGACAGCTTTTCGCCCCCATGGCGCTTGAGCACGCTGTCATCGACGGCCAGCAGGTCGCCTGTGTCGTAGGTGTCAGTCAACTCCTGGTCATCGATGAGATTCTGCAGCGTAGAGCCCACACGCACCGCGGTCTTCTGGCCGTTGAGCTCCACGTCCACACTGCGGTTGACGTAGCCCACGACGGCAGCGATAAACAGCACGAGCGCGCAACCCACGGCAATGAGCGCATAGGGCAGGCGAGACGAACGACGGGGCGTACGGCTGTTGCCGATGCGAGCGCTGCGGTCGCTAAAGCCGCGGCTATGGTTGAGATACATCGCGCCGGGCTTACGGTGACGCTTGCGCTGACCGCTGGGCAGCTGCCCCAGATCGCGGCGCGCCGTCGGACGCGCGCCCGAACGCCCGTTTAAGTTGGATCCGTTTTGGCGCATGTGCCCTCCCCCATAAACACAGCAAGCCGGAGCAACAGGTCTCCGGCTTGCCTCCCATCATTTGGTACGTCGCTATTTTGTAGCTTTTGACGAGCCGCCGCTCGCCTTTTGATATTCGTCCTTAAAGGCCTTGAACATGCCGCGCGTCTTGCCGAGCTGCTTGCCCAGTGCGCGACTGCCCTTGTCCACGGCAACCGATCCCTTGTCATCGAGCACCTTGGCGCCCTTCTTGACCTTATCGCCCACCACGACGCTTGCCTCGGCAGCCTTTGCGGCGGCGCCGCCCGAATACCCGAGCGACTTGACCTCGTCCGAGACGACCATCGCGCCGTTCTCGTAGCCGCGCAGCATCGTCGGCGGCACCTGCGTGTCACCAACCAAAACACTCGAAGCAGCACCGGCGGTCACATAGAATGCCTGCACGATGCCCGAGCGTGGCTTGAACTCAACGTCCGAGCAATAGCCCACGACGTCGCCCGATTCCGTGCGCACGTCCATACCGACCCAGATGATGCAATCGTCCAGGTTGATGTCGAGGCGCTTGGCGGCGGCGGCATCGTACGTGTCCTTGACGTCATCGACCGCAATGGCGCCCTCGTAGACACCAATGGCGTCGAGCGCTACGAATCGATCGGGACGCTCGATCATGCCCGCGATATCGGACTGGCGGACCATAAAGCCGACCACGCGCGTACCGCCCGGGGTAAAGACCGGAAAGTGAATCTTTCCGAGCTTTTTAGGGCTGCGCGGTGTGCCGTCCTTTTTGGTGCGCTTGTCCTCGGTAGGCTTGCGATAGATCTTGGCGCCGACAAAATCCCCGGCGCGCATTATGCCTCGGTCGAGGGCTCCGCAGCCTCGGTATCAGCCTCGACGGCGTTCTCGACCACGACGTCGGCGGCAGGCGTCACGTTGCCGCCCGAAATGGCGTCGTTGAGCTGCTCGCGCAGCTGGTCCATGCGCTCGCGGGCCAGGTCGACCTTGGCGCGCAGGTCGTCGGTCTTGGCGTCGACCATCGGGCCAAAGTCATTCACCGCAGCACGGGCCTCCTCGGCGCTGTGCTCGTAGGTGTCGCGCATATTGTCCCAGGCGTCGTTGGCGATATCGGCAGCCATGGCGCGGGTCTCGGCGCCCGAGCGCGGGGCCAGAGCAACGCCGACAATAGCGCCGGCAGCGGCACCAAAAAGTGCGCCGGAGACAAAGCTGAAAGTCTTACCCATGATCATTCCTCTCCTGCGGGCACGTCGGTGCCCACCGTTTGAATGCTGTCCATTATACCCGCAGCGCATCACTTGCCGCTCCGCTCATCTGCGTACGGCAAAGGCGCAGGTACGTGATGGTGATAAACGTGTAGGCCTACTCCTGAGGCATAGCCGGCATGGCCACCGTGGCACCCGGGTCCTCGCCGGCGCCGTCCACGAGCGGCAGGCCGCCCTCATGCGCAGGCCCTGCCGGAACCGTCGCCGCACCGCCAAAGACGGCAGCGGAGGCCTCGTGGTTCTCGGCAACCGCGCCCTCGGTATCAATCGCCACCTGGGGCTCGTCGTCAAAGTTGGGGACGCCCTGGGGCTCGGTGGGAACGGGCTCGGCGGTCGCATCGGCAACGGGCTCGGTGTCGGCCGGCGCATCGCCCTCGTCAGCGCCCTCGTCCTCGGCAGCATCTTCGCCGTTCGCAGCGGCGACGGCCTCGTGAGGATCCTTGCCCTCGGCCTCGGCGCGCATGCCCAGCACCAGGTTGCGCAGGCCCGCGACCGTGCCCTCCACGTCGGGGGCAGGCTGGTCGGCGTGCAGATAGGCCCAGTCCATCATAAAGGTGGCCGAAGACAGCGCACCGATGGCCAGCGCGTCGTCGGGGCACGAAAGCTCAACCTCAAAGACGCGCTCGTCGTGCTCGCTTACGCGCGTGCGGCCGCACGAGATGCTACCGGCAAGACCGGTCTCGTTCATGAGCTCGACCGTCACGTGCTCCAGCAGGTGGCAGAGCTCGGTCTGGCCCATACAGTCCTGGAACTCGCGACCCGAATCGCCCAGGCACAGATGCTTGGCAATCGCGGGCACCAGGTAGTACACGCGCGCCGTGGCCTCGATATCCTCCGAGGTCATGAGCGGCATGCCGGGGTTCACCAGCACGTGCGCGCAGATCTTGTCCTCGCTGACGGTGACCTTAAGGATGTTGAACAGGCCTGCCATAACTCTCCCCTACTCTTCCTTGTCCTACTCGTCGCCGTCGTGCGGATTCGCAGAGCCCGCACCCGGCGTCGTCGGCTCGTCTACCGAAGACTCGGAATCTTTCTTATCGGTTTCGGCCGGAGCGATCACGCGAATGAGCGAGATGCGCTGGCCACGCATCGACTGCACTTTAAACTTGTACCCCGCGACCTCAAACACCTCTCCGATGTCGGGCACCGAGTCGCAAAGCTCCAAAATCCAGCCGGCGATGGTCTCATAATCATCGCTTTCCTCGAGCGGCCAACCAAGCTCAATCGCGTCATCGCACGAAAAACGCCCATCAACGAGCCACTCGCGGCGCGAAAGGCGCGTGAGATACTTGTTGTCGGGGTCGAACTCGTCCTCGATCTCGCCGACGATCTCCTCGACAATGTCCTCGATGGTGATGATGCCGGCCGTGCCGCCGTACTCGTCCACGACCACCACGATCTGGTCGTGAGAGGTCTGCATCTCGGACAGCAGCGGCAGGATGTCCTTGGTGTCGGGCACAAAGGTGGCGTCGCGCAAAAAGCCGGCGATGGGCTGGTCGCCCTTGCCGTCGAGCGCGGGCTGAATCAGGTCCTTGATGTGCGCGATGCCGGCGACGTTGTCGGGATCCTCGTGATAGACGGGGATGCGGCTAAAGCCGGTCTGGCGCATGGTGGACAGCACGTCGGCGACCGTCTCGTCGTCCTCGCACATGGTGGTGTCCACGCGCGGCACCATGACCTCGCGGGCAACGGTGTCGCCCAGGTCGAAGATCTCGTGGATCATGCGCTTTTCCTCGTCGAGCAGGTCGTCCTGCTCCGAGACCATGTACTTGATCTCTTCTTCCGAGACGTTCTGGCGGTCGTCGGCACTCTTGATGCGCAGGATGCGGGCCAGGCCATCGGAGCAAGCACCGGTCAGCCACACGAGCGGACGGGCGATCTTTTGGAAAAACGACAACGGTCCCACGACCTGCTTGGACACGCCCTCGGCATTGGCCAGGCCGATGCGCTTGGGGACGAGCTCGCCGATCACGATGGACACGAAGGCGACCGCGACGGTGATGATGACCGGCGCCAGGCCGCGCGCGATGGCGGAGAGCGGCGCGATGCCAAAGCTCATGAGCCACGTAGCGAGCGGGTCGGACAGACTCGTCGAGGCGACGGCGGACGAGGCGAAGCCCACGAGCGTGATGGCGACCTGGATGGTGGCGAGCAGCTGGTCGGAGTCGGCAGCCAGCTTAATGGCATGCTCGGCGCGTTTGTCGCCTTCCTCGGCCTCGTGCTCCAGCACGGCGCGCTTGGCCGTGGTGAGCGCCATCTCTGACATAGAGAAGTAACCGTTGATGAGGGTCAAAACGAGGGTGGTGATAAGGGAGATGGTTATGTCCATCGGGAGTTTCTCGAACCTCCAAGATTCGGGACGTCGGATTAAAACGTTGGTGGCGGATACGGCAATTGCACTGGCGACCGAGCGGGGGCACGGGCGCTGGCGTGGTCGCTAGATTACGAAGAGGATCACCGCCATGAACTGGAAGATGCTGCCGGCGAGCACCCACAGGTGAAACACGCTGTGCAGATAGCGCACGTTTTTGGCGATATAGAACGGCACGCCCGCGGTGTAGCACACGCCGCCGACGGCGAGCAGGGCAAGTGCCACGGGGTTGAGCAGCGCCACGAGCTCGGGCAGCTTAAAGACAACGAGCCAGCCCATCAGCAGATAGACCAGGCCGCTTACCCAATGCGGCTGGCGCTCGCGCATAAAGCACTCGAGGGCGATGCCGATAATGGCGATGGCCCATACGGCAAAGAACAGCACAGCGCCGCCGTCGTTTGCGAGCGTGATGAGGCAAAACGGCGTATAGCTGCCCGCAATGAGCAGGTAGATGCAGCTGTGGTCGATGATGCGAAACACGCGCTTGGCGCGCGCGGGCTGAATCGCGTGGTAGAGCGTGGAGGCTAGGTATTCGAGGATAATGCTGACGCCATAGACAATCGCCGCGGCCATGTGGGCCGGGCCTCCGCCGCGCAGGGCGGCGAATACGATCAGGAGCACCAGGCCCGCGATACCCAGCAGGCAGCCGACACCATGGGTGACGGAGTTCATGATCTCCTCGCCCACCGTGTAGTGTGGAACGGCCGCGGTCTTGGGTCGCGGCTTAGAACTGTCGCTCGAATCGGACATGCCGGTTACATCCTCCAACGTAAAGAGTTCTCAACACTATATCAAAGCGTCTGGGTACGTGCGAAATTTGCACTATACGCGACCCTTTGTTTACCCATTCTTTGCCTGTTGACGCATCAACGGCGAACGTCCATAATGCGCTTGCATTAAATGTTGATGTATTAACATCTTATAGGAGAATACCGCATGGCTCAAAACGCACGTTCCCATCGAAAGCTCAAGATAGCCGGCATCGTTGCACTGGTGGTTGTCGTTGCGCTGCTCGGATTTGCCGGCAACTTCCTGTTTGACTTCGCGCTGAATCCCCGCGCGCCATACACCATGAAGATGATGCAGGATAGCAAGAACGACAAAGAAGGTGAGCAGCCGGATGCCGAGGATACCGAGGCGCGGGCATGGTTTAAAGAGAACCGCGAGAGCAGGAGCCTCACCGCGGACGACGGGACCGAGCTTGCCGCCTGGTATTTTGCTGCGTCGGAGAGCACGCACGACTACGCCGTCTGCCTGCATGGATATACCAACGAGCCCATCGGTATGGCCCGATACGTCAAGCGATTCCACGACCGCGGCATGAACGTACTCGCGCCCGCCGCGCGCGCCCACGAGCGCTCCGGCGGCGACTATATCGGCATGGGCTGGCCCGAGCGGCTCGATGTCGTCGCATGGATCGAGCAAATCGTTCAGGCTGACCCCGAGGCACGCATCCTGGTCTTTGGCGAGTCGATGGGTGCGGCAACCGCCATGAACGTCGCGGGGGAACCTCTGCCCGCAAACGTGAAATGCATTATCGAGGACTGCGGTTATACGAGTGTTTGGGACGAGTTTTCTCTGCAGCTCAAGAACGTGTTCGGCTTGCCCAGCTTTCCCTTGCTCGATGTAGCAAACTTGGTGTGCAACGTGCGCGCGGGCTACGACTTTCATACGGCGAGCAGTGTGGAGCAACTCAAACACGCGACGGTTCCCATACTGTTTATCCACGGCGATCAGGACACCTTTGTGCCGTACGACATGCTCGACCAAAACTACGACGCGTGCGCCAGCAAGGTCAAGCAAAAGCTCACCATCCATGGCGCCACCCACGCCAAGAGCGCGCAGGTCGACCCCGAACTCTACTGGAACACGGTCGACAACTTCCTCGACGAGTATTTTTAGGCAAAAAGCAACGTCTGGGGTTTTGTTGCCAAAAAACGGTTTGTGGTCGGCGGTATTCGATTTTTCACCACACTTCTGAAAAGCCGCCCGCGAGCGTTGTGCTCGTGGGCGGCTTTTGCTCAACTTACGCTACAAAGGCGCTTATTTTGTCCAATAGCTAGGCGCTACTTGACCTCGATGAGCTCATACTCGCTCGTGCCCAGGCCAATCTTCTCGGCGTGCGCGATGCACACGCGCCAGTCGGTGTCGGGATGCGTGATGCAGAAGGGATCCTTGGCCTGCTCGCCCTCCAGATGCTCGTGGTTGTGCTCCATCTTGGCCGCGCTATCGGTGAGCTCGGTGTTGGGCAGCGGCTCGGATGCCATGACGGCATCGGCGCAGGCCTGGTCGATGGCGACCGGGTCGAAGCTCGCGAACATGCCGATGTCGTTGACGATAGGCGTATCGTTTTCGGGATGGCAGTCGCAGTTGGGACTGATGTCCATGGCAAGCGAGATGTGGAAGCTCGGGCGGCCGTCGACGACGGCCTTCGTATACTCGGCGATCTTGCAGTTGAGCACGTCGACCGCGGCCTCATAGCCGGGCTTGATGGCGTCCTGGTTGCACACGCCGATGCAGCGGCCGCAGCCCACGCAGCGATCGTGGTCGATAGCGGCCACGTGCACCGTGCGGGTGTTGCCGTTGGCAAGCTCGCGCTCGCGGGTATCGTCAAACGAAATGGCGTTGTGCGCGCAAATCTTTTCGCAGGCACGGCAGCCAATGCAGTGCTCGGCCGCGACGTTCGGCTTGCCGGCGGCGTGCTGTTCCATCTTGCCGGCACGGCTGCCGCCACCCATACCCAGGTTCTTCATGGCGCCGCCAAAACCGGCCTGCTCATGGCCCTTAAAGTGGGTGAGGCTGATCACGATATCGGCATCCATGAGTGCCTGGCCGATCTTGGCCTCGTGCACGTACTCGCCGCCCTCGACCGGGACGAGCGCCTCGTCGGTGCCCTTGAGACCGTCGGCGATGATGATCTGGCAACCCGTGGCATACGGGGTAAAGCCGTTCTGGTAGGCGGTGTCGATGTGCTCGAGCGCGTTTTTGCGGCTACCGACATAGAGCGTGTTGCAGTCGGTGAGGAAGGGCTTGCCGCCCAGCTCCTTCACGACATCCGCGACGGCGCGGGCGTAGTTGGGGCGCAAAAAGCTCAGGTTGCCCAGCTCGCCAAAGTGAATCTTAATGGCGACGAACTTGTTCTCAAAGTCGATCTGCTCGATACCGGCGTGACGGATGAGGCGCTTGAGCTTGTCGAGCTGGCTCTCGCGAGCATGCGTGCGCAGGTTCGTAAAGTACACCTTGGCGGGTGCGGCGGGTGCGGCTGCGGTCATAGATATATCCCCTCGGTCTATATGGCGTTACAGACATAAGGGATGGTACCAGTTAAAGCAGAGTTAATGTCAAGCGCGGCACCTAGTCATTGGGGACAGACTTAAATGACTACTCTTGGACTTTGAGTGCCTCGGCCAGGCTGACGCGCTTGATAGAACGCGTGTGTAGCAGCGCCACGACCAGGTAGCTCGCAAAGCCGATTCCTGCGCACGCCGCCATGGACCAAGCGGGCACGTAGATCTCGATATTGCCGTTATAGGCGAGCAGCATCGAGCGGAAGATGGCCGTGAGCGAGCCAATAATGACCGGCAGGCTCAGCACGAGTGACGCCGCAACGCACAACGTGATCGAGCGGATGTACAGATGCGAAATCTCGCTATCGCGATAGCCAAAGACTTTCATGTAGCTGATCGAACGGGCGCTGTGGTCGATCACAGCCTTGGTCAGCAGGTACATAAACAGCAGGAAGATGAACACCGCGAGCCCGATCATCATTCCGATCATTTTGCTCATCATGCCGATGAACTGGTCGCCCACGGCGCGCATGTCGTCGGGCGTGGTGTCGCCGGCAAAGTAACGAGCATCGAGGTTGAGCTTCTCGTCGCTCACATAGCCGTTAAAGTAGGCGGCGTCGTTGCCGAACAGCTCGTTAAAGTCGTCGATGCTCATATAGACATTCATATCCGACTTAGAGCCCCAAACGCAGTCCTTGCCCACGTACTCAAAGGAATAATTCTTGCCCTCGTACTTGTCGCGAAGCTTAACCTTCTGACCCTCGCTCCAGCCAAACTTGTCGAGCAAGCCACCGCCAAAGACGACGCGTCCGTTGCCGACGTCCAGCCCTTTCCAGTAGCGCGAATCGGGCGAGATGCCGTAGATGGAAATCGTCTCCTCGCCATTTCCGCCGCCGCGGTCGTATTGCAGCTGGTAGACGGCGTATTTCTCGGCCTGCGCGATTGTGCCCGCGCCGTTATCGGTCGTATTGACCGGGTGGATATCGTCGTTGTCGGTGTCAATCTTAGAGGCCTTGTCGATCAGGTCGATAGCCTCATCGCGGTCGCAGCCGAGAGCATCGGCAAGATCATCGAGGCGCGCATAAAGCGCATCCTTCTTGTCCTGGACCTTGGCGAGCGCGTCCTGCGCTGCGACCAGGCTCTCGGCAGACGGAGATGCGGTCGCGGTATCGGCTGCCGCCTGCGCCGCATCGGCCGCGTCGTCAAGCTCGTCATCGGCATCCTGAGCGGCAGAAAGCAGTGCGCCGTCAACCGACTGCAAGCGCTCGAGTGCTGACCACTGCTCGCGCTCCTCGGCAGTGCCCTCGAGCTCCAGCGGAGCTTTGAGCGTGTACTGGCGCTCGGCGACCAGGCTCGTCTCGAGGTTGTCGGCGTAGTGCGTCATCGTGGGCAGAATCGCCAGGCCAAAGAGCAGTAGCAGCGACGCAAACGCAATGCCCACGAAGAGCGTGGCAAAGTTGCCCAGGTTGCGCAGGAAGATACGCAGGCGGAAGCGGGAAACAAAACCCATGCGCTCCGGCAGCTGCAGGCCACGCTTGGTGCCCGATTTGCCGCTCGCCTCGTGACGAAGGAACTGCAACGGCGTCTTGCCCATTTTGCGAAGCAGGCCCACCAGCGTGATGAGGATGAGCGCGGCGGCGGGAACCACGGCGCACTTCACAAAGATCTCCCAGCTCCAGTGCACCTGGAAGGGCGGCAGGCTATACGAACCGTAATAGAGGCTGCGCATGGGCTCGGTAAAGAACACAACGCCGAGCGCAGTGCCCAGAAGCGCCGCGACCACGCCCACGATGGCGGGAAGCGTCAGGTAGTGCAGCACGATCTCGCGTCGACGATAGCCGCTGGCGAGCAGCGTGCCGATGATGGCGCTCTCCTCCTCGATGGTGGCGTCGGTAAGGACCACAAAGACGAACGCCATGATCACGATGATGATGTCGAGCAGCGTCATCCACATCATGGAGTCGCCGTCCACGTCGTCGCGCGCATAGCCAATGCCCTGATTGGAATCGGCATCGATCAGATCGTCCACGCGCGCATCGGCATCGGTCAGCGCCTCGATCATATCTTGCTCGGCGTCGATGCGGTCTGCGGTGGAGAGATCGCGATCGGTAAAGGTGAAGGAGTAGGTGTAGGCGGGTGCGCCGCCGGCATCCTCGAGCGCGGCAAAGCCGCCATCGGTGACCTCGGCCACGCCATAGGTGATGGTGTTCACCGTAAAGTCCGAATTGTTGAGGAACAGCGCCTGACTATCGGGCTGGGTCATGATGCCGCAGATGGTGTAGGTGCGGCCCTCAAGCTCAACCTTATCGCCCACGGCGAGGTCGTTGTTGGTGGCAAAGACACGGTCGATGGCTACCTCATCGTCCGTCTTGGGCTCCTTGCCCTCACAGTAGGACGCGATATCGACCTTGGTGCGGTGCGCATAGGTGCGCAGCGTGCGCTTGGTGCCGTCGTCGCCGGCGGCCTTTTTGATGATGGCGTCGATGGAGAAATTCTTGTAGAGCGTGACGCCGCCGACGTCGCCGGCTGCATCCTCGGCGGCCTTGAGCTGGTCTTTGGTGGCCTCGAAGGAGGTGGTCACGCGGCCGTCCTCAATCGTGTACGCATCGCGCATGTCGTCGATAAGGCAGCCGATGGAATGCGCTGCGAGCAAAAAGCCCGAGGTGAGAGCGATGCTTCCGCACATAAGCAAAAAGATGCCCAGGTACTTGCCGATATTGCGGCGCAGCTCGCGCGGGAGACGTTTTGCGAGAGGTGTCATGGCGCCGCCTACCAATCGAGCTCGGCGGCCGCAACGGGCGACTCGTTGAGTTCATCCTCGACGATGTGCCCGTCGCGCAGGCGCAGCACGCGATTGGCCATGCGCGCGATGGCGGCATTGTGGGTGACAATGATGATGGTGCAGCCGTAGGTGCGGTTGACATCCTCCATGAGCTGCAAGATTTCCTTGGACGTCTTATAGTCAAGCGCGCCCGTGGGCTCGTCGCACAGCAGCAGGCCCGGGTTTTTGACGAGTGCGCGGCCGATGGCACAGCGCTGCTGCTGGCCGCCCGAGACCTGGCGCGGGAACTTGTTACGGTGCTCGTAAAGACCCAGCGAACGCAGCAGGTCGTCGACATTGAGCGGGTTTTTGGACAGGTGCGCCGTGACCTCGATGTTCTCCTTGATGGTGAGATCGGGCACCAGGTTGTAGAACTGGAAGACAAAGCCCAACTCACGGCGGCGATACTCGCCCAGGTCGGCAGGCTTGAGTACCGTGAGGTCACAGCTGTCCACCATGATGGAGCCGCCGTCAGCATCCTCCAGGCCGCCGATCAGGTTGAGAAAGGTCGACTTGCCCGAGCCCGAGGGCCCCAGCATGACGCAGATCTCGCCGCGGTTGATGGACGCGTCGATGCCATCGAGTACCGTCAGGCGCGCGTCACCGTCGCCGTAGTGCTTTTTGAGATCCTTAACCTGGACGTAGGCTTCCTGCGTTGCCATGGTATCCCCCATTGTTAGCCTCGTACTACTTTATGAACGTAATAGTAAACCTTGGCGAACTATTTTGGGGCGAGGCCTAGGATTTATTTCAGACTAGGCGCGGGATTTGGCGCGTGCGAGAGCCAGGCCTACGGCGGCAATGGCGGCGGCGAAGAGCACGGTGACGCCCAGGTCGCAGGCGATGTCGCCCAACACGGCAGACGTCAGGTCCGAAGCAAGCGCCTTGCCGATCGCGTCGTTCACCCAATACGTCGGCACAAAGTGCGCCACCGTCTGCACGGCCGAGCCCATGAGCGACAGCGGCATCCAAGCGCCGCCCAAAAACGTCATGAGCATGCCGAGCAGGTTGCCCACACCGTTGAGCAGCTCCTCACGCGCGCCCAGGCTCGAAAGGGCAAAGCCAACGGCCAGAGGCGTGCACGCCAGGGCAAACGTCGCCGCCAGCGCCAGGCACACACGACCCACGCCGACCTCGGCAACCGCGCCGGCAAAGCCCACGACGCCCATCATGCTCGACACAAACCAGATGCAGACGGTGAGCACCGCGGCAGCCGCGAACACGGCAAGCGAGCGCTGGCGCTCGGAGACCGGGCCGGCATCCATACGACGCACGCGCTCGGGCTCGTTCATGCCCGAGAACACCAACCCCACCGATACGATGACCGACGAGATAATCGCGTACGCACCAAAGTTAAAGTACGACTTGAGCGTGGCGGCGGCAGTCGAGTAGACCTTGACCTGCTCGATCTCGACCTCGGCACGCTTCGCGGCGGCATGCTCGGCCGCCTTGGCAACATCGCCGTTGGAGGCAGCGGGCTCAAGTGCGGCCGCAGCGCCCGCGAGCGAGATCCACCGTGAGGCCTCGGCGGACGAAAGCGCCGCCGCCATGGTGCCGGCACCGTAGGTCACGTCGAGCTTGGGCAGGGCCTCCCCCGCGCGGGCAGCCGCAACGAGGTCGTCCTCAAACTCCTCCGGGATAAAGAACACGCAGTCGGCGCTGCCCTTGGCGCTGTTGCTCTTGGAGAGCGCGTCCGCAAGGTCGTACGTATCGTCGCCGATGCCCGTGACCAGCTCAAAACGCGAACCCAAATGCTTGGTAAGCGCACGCGAAAGGTCGCTGTCGTCGCGGTCGACCACGATCACGTTGGCATCGTAGGGCTTGTACTCGGTGAGCTGCGACGAGTTCCAGCTCACCGATGCCGCGATGAATACGCCCATGAGCGAGATGAACACCGTATAGATGAGCAGGTAGAACGGGTGCGCCAGCGCCATGCGAAGCGCGGTCTTAAAGGTGCTCATAGCGACTCCTTCCAAAGATCAGCGTAGCGGCGGCGACAAACACCAGGGCCATCAGGACGAGCGCGCCCGCGCGAACAGCGAAGGGCCCCAGGTCCTCAAAGAAATACAGGCGATTGAACATGTCGCAGATGAGCTTGACGGGGTTGAACCAGCACTCGGCCGGGCAGGCGCGGGCGACGTCGTCGGCAAGCGCCATCGCCGGCTCGCCGTAGAGGCCGGCGAACAGGGCGCACGTGGTAGCAAAGCCCGTGAGGATGCCGGACTTGGACGCCTTGCCGCCCTTAACGGGAAGTGTGCCCACAAAGAGTCCCAGGCCCGTGGCGGCAAGCGCGGAAGCGGCGGCGCCCACCAGACACAGCCCCTCGCGCCCGCCAAAGTCGACGCCCACGACCAGGCGCACGTAGCCGATTGCGATCGCCATCGAGGCGAAGGAAACCAGCCACGAGCCGACAAAGATGCCGGCCAGCGACGCCGTCTTGGAAAGGCCGCCCACGCAGCGACGCGCGCCAAGGCCCGACAGATTGGGCTGCAGATCGACGACGCTCAAGGCGGCAAACTCGGCAGACATCATCGCGACCAGGCCAAAGAGCGCGTAATAGTAGATGACCGTGCCATCGGGTGTGGTGCGTGTCAGGCTTACGCGGCGGGTACTGCCCTCGAGCGACAGGGCGCGCGCAACCGCCTCCGGGTCGGCGAGCGCCGCCGGGTTGTCCTGGGCAATCTGGGACATGAGCTCGGCATTTTGCGTATACGAGCTCGCCACCGTCTCCAGGATGCTGCGATCGGTGAGCACCGACGAGGCGCGCGAGCTGTCATAACTCGAAAGCAGTGTGAGCTTGGGCGTGCCCGCGACATCGACCGTGTAAATTCCCGCGACCTCGCCGGACTTGAGCGCACGGCTCGCGGCGTCCACATCCTCGCACTCGTGAATCTCGAGCAGTTGATCGTCGCCCTCCTTGGCAAGCGAGGTCGCCACGTCCTTAAAGGTCGAGGCGTCCCAGGCCTCGTCCGACACGACGGCAACCGGCACCGGGTCGATCTTGCCGTCGGAGCTGAGGTTCGCGAACATAAACATGAACATCGTGGAAAGCGCAATGGGAAAGATCGCGCCCCAGACCCACGTGCTCGGCCGGCGCAGCAGCGTCTTGACCGTAGTGATGATGGTGTTGAACATGACTGCCCCCTAGTCGCGCAGCTCGCGGCCGGTGATCTCGAGGAACACGTCGTTGAGGGTCGGCGGTTCGGAATAAATGCGGCCGAGCGCCACGTCATGCGAGCGCAGCGCATCGAGAATGTCCGTCAGGTTATGCGGGCTCGCCTCGCACGAAAACGTGAGTTGGCCCGCCGTCGCCGACAGGTCTAGGACATGCGGCAGGCTCGCGACGGCACCGAGCGCCGCGCTCGGCACCTCGCCGACCTCGATCACGATCTTCTCGCCCATCTGAATCATGCGCTTGAGCTCGTCGTTGGTGCCCTGCGCCAGCACGCGGCCGCCGTCCATGATCATGATGCGGCTGCAGATTTGCTCGACTTCCTCCATGTAATGGCTGGTATACACCACCGTGGCGCCCTCGTCGCGCAGGCGGCAGATGCCCTCCAGGATGGCGTTGCGGCTCTGCGGATCGACCGCCACCGTGGGCTCGTCAAAAAAGATGAGCTCGGGCTTGTGCGCGATGCCACAGGCAATGTTGAGGCGACGCGCCAGGCCGCCCGAAAGCTTGCCGGGGCGAAACTTGGTAAAGTCGTCCAGACCGACAAAGTCGATCGCCTCGTCCACCAGTGCACGGCGGCGCTTACGGTCGCTAACGTAAAGGCTGCAGAAATAGTCGATATTCTCGCGCACGGTGAGCTCGTCGAACACCGCCACCTGCTGCGGCACCACACCGATGCGGCGCTTGAGGTCGTAGCGAGCGGGCGTCATGGGCTCGCCGAACAGCTCGATGGTGCCCTTGTCGTAGGCGAGCAGCTGCAGGATGCAGTTGATGGACGTGGTCTTGCCCGAGCCGTTGGGGCCCAGCAGGCCAAAGATCTCGCCGGGGGCGATGCTGAGGTTAAAGTGGTCGAGCGCAATAAGATCGTCATAGCGCTTGACGAGGTTTTCGACGTGGACGATGTCTGTCATGAGGCGGCCCTTCTGTTGGTCGTGGCCCGGTATGATTGCATCATCGCAGGAGCCGCCGGCGCGCACCAGTGAGCTTTGTCACGAGTGCGGGGGGCGGAGGCGAAACCCCCGCTCGTGCGAGCGATCGACGCCGATTTGCCGCGCGGGAGGAATGTCACGGTTGCGCAGGCGGCCCCTCCACCACGCGCGGCTTCGCGTACAATACCCGTATGAACAGGCTTTTCGACAAATCGATCGTGCTGGCGTGCTGCATTGCGGCCGCAATGGGCCTTGCCGTGGACGCTCGCCTGGTCGCGGCGTTTTGCCTTGGCGTTATTGCCACCTCGCTGGCCGAGGTGGCACAGGGAGAACGCACGCGCCGTATAAGCGAGGCCGCGAGCTACGCTTACATCATCGCGGCCGTCTTCGTGCCGCCGTTTGTGCCGTTTGCGCCTCTCGCCCTCTATGACATCGCGCGACGCGTGCGCCGTGAACGAATCTGGCCCGCGCTGGCGATTGGCGCCGTGTGTGTCTGCGCGCTTGTCGCGGACCTTCGTGGCGGCGTGCTCACCACCCGAACGCTGCTGTTAACCGCCATCCTTTCGGTCGCCGCCACGTTGCTGTCGCTGCGCACCGCGCAGCTGGAGCGCGAACAGGAACGCATGCGTCGCATCCGCGACAAGCTGCAAGAACGCGCCCTGGCACTCGAGGCACGCAACCGTGACCTCGCCGACCGCCAGGACTACGAAGTCGAACTCGCGACGCTCGCCGAACGCGCCCGCATCGCGCGCGAGATCCACGATAACGTGGGCCACCAGCTCACGCGCGCTTCGCTTCAAACCGAAGCCCTGCGCGTGGTCCATGCCGACGAGCCCAGGGTTGCCGCCGATTTCGCCGACGTCAAACGCACGGTTGACGAGGCGCTCCAACTCGTGCGCGCCAGCGTCCACGCGCTCAACGACAATGCGACCAACCTCTCCGTGCAGCTCGAGCGCATCGTTGAAGGCGCACGCTCGGACAGCGGTCCGCAGATTGAGCTTGAGGTTTTGGCCGAGCATGCGCCCGCCAACGTCGCCAACTGCTTTACGGCGGTGCTGCGCGAGGCGCTTTCCAACGCCATGCGCCACGCCCATGCCAAAACCATTACTGTGCGGTGCATGGAGCATCCGTCGTTTTACCAGCTCATCGTTACCGATGATGGCGCGGACGCGACCCCGGCGAGCAGCAGCAACGTCGCAGAAGGCATGGGGCTCGGCTCCATGCGCGAGCGTGTTGAGGCGCTTGGCGGCACCTTCACCGCCGGCCCGCGCGCCGGCGTCGGCGGCTGGCGCGTGTTTGCCACCGTCCCCAAACAGCAAGGAGATGAGGCCCGATGAGGCTCATTGTTGTCGACGACGACCGCTTGGTGGTCGATTCGCTCAAGATAATCCTGGGCGCCCAGCCACAGATCGAAGTGGTGGGAACCGGCGCCGACGGCAACGACGCGGTGGCACTCTACACCGAGCATGCGCCCGACATCGCGCTGCTCGACATTCAGATGCCGGGGCGCGACGGGCTTTCGGCGGCCCGCGAGATCCTCGAGCACGACCCCGCGGCACGCGTCGTGTTTCTGACGACGTTCTCGGATGACGAATACATTGTGTCGGCACTCAAGCTGGGCGCCCGCGGTTACCTGATCAAAACCGATGTCGCCGCTATTCCGCCAGCGTTGTCGCAGGTCATGGACGGCAAACGCGTGCTCGAAGGCAAGGCGATCGAGGATGTTGACTTTGGCGGGATGGGTAACAAGGCGGACACGCCTCGCCAGCCCGCCGCCTTTGCCAGCCTGACCGACCGCGAGTTCGAAGTCGCAGAGCTCATCGCCCGCGGCCTCGACAACAAGGAGATTGCCGCCACCGCCTATATGGGCGAAGGCACCGTGCGCAACCACATCAGCTCAATCCTTGCCAAAATGGGCCTGCGCAACCGCACGCAGATCGCCATCGCCTATCTGCGAGGGTAATTACCCGACGACCGACCGCCCCGGCATAGCAAAATGGCTGTTATCGATTTAATGCCATTTCAAAACTATGCCGGTTTACTACGATGAATCACCCGTCTCCGACCACGGCAAATTATGCGCTCACAAAACCGCAGGTAGAACACTTGCGATATTTAGAAAAATGCAATCATGGTCGGGAATGTCGAATTCATCGTAGTAAACCGACATAGTTTTGTTCGGATAGTCCCGCACGGATACCATCCCAGGCCTCGCGGGACCAAAATGATCCGTTTTCTTCCGCCCGCGGAGATCGGCTGACGGCGCTCGCCACGAAATCGGCCCATTTACTACGTTTGACTCGATACCCCTGACCATACCTTCGTTTTGAACAAAACCGCAGGCGTTCTACCTGCGGTTTTGTTTTCGCGTTTTTTGGCATGGCTGGGGGTAAGGGACTAAACGTAGTAGATGGGCCGATTTCGTGGCGAACCCTTCTCGCCTACGCACAAAAGCGCCGCCACGGAGGAGGGAGATACCTCCGTGACGGCTGGGGGTGGCTCCCCGCCGGCCGCCCGGGGCCTTTTGGCCCCGGGCGCTGCCAGCGTGCCTAGCGCTTACGGATACCCCAGACCAGGGCTCCGACGCCGGCCATGGCGATGACGAATGCCATGAGCAATGCGGCAGCCTGCTGGTCGCCTGTGGTGGGCAGGAAACCCTTGACCGTCTTGACGATGTTCGTCACGGTCTTAGGCGTGCCGGGATCGGGCGTCGGCACGGGCGTCTCGGGCTTCTTGTACGTGTTGTTGAACACGATACCCTCGACGCTCTTGTCGCCCTTGGTAAAGGCAACGTTCGCCTTGAGGTTGCCCTCGCCGTCGTCGACCACGTTAACGGTCGCGGTAAAGACGGACTTGTCGTAGGTCATACCGACCTCGTCGCCCTTGACCTCGCTGATGGTGTAGACGTGCGTACCGGGCTCGTCGTACTCAAACTTGTCGAAGCTGATCTTACCGTCGGCATCGTTGGTGACGGTGGACTCGATGCCCTCGCCAACGAGCTTAAAGCTGAACTCGTCCTTCTTGAGCTCGCGTCCCTCGAGCACCTTGATGGCGCCGATGGAGACTTGGGTGGGCATGGCGTGATACTTGTTGGTAAAACCAGCCGACTCGGTGGTTCCCTCGAGCTTGTGCGTCACGGCCAGCGTGCCATCGCCGTTGTCAGAGACGGTGGCCACGACGGTGTAGGTCGTACCGTCATAGGTGACGCCCTTGTACAGGCCGAGCGCATTGGGGCAAGCCTCGCGCAGCGTGTACGTGTGCGTGCCGGGCGCCTCGTAGCGGATCGGGCTCAGTGTCACAGTGCCGTTGGCGTCGTTGGTGCCGCTTGCGACAACCACGTCGTCCTCGAGCAGATCAAATGTGAACTCGCCGGCTGCAAGGTCGCGTCCGGTCAGACGCTTGACCGTCTTGACCTGATCGGTCACGACAGAATCGGTGGGCGTTACGCTGTAGGTGTTGGTGAACGTGAAGGCAGCACCGTCGTCGCCTTCGCGCTTGACGCTCAGATGTCCGGTGCCGTCGTCAGTCACGGTATAGGAAACCTTGCGCGTAGCGTTGGCATCGTTGGTCACGCCAGGGGCGCTACCGGACTCGGTCACCGTGTAGGTAAAGGTGTGCGAGCGCGGAGCGGTGGGGGCTGCGGGCTCGGACTCGTCGCTGGGCTCGTCGGCATTGGCATCAGCGTCGGCCTCTTCAGCCTCGGTCTCGTCAGCCTCGTCGGCCTCGGCCTCGTCAGCTTCGTCCGCCTCGGCCTTATCGGTCGCATCGTCCGTCACGCCCAGAGCGCGGTTGAGGTCCTCGAGCGTAAAGTGGATCTTGCCAAAGTCCACGTTACCGGCTGCGTCGTTGGTTACGGTCGTGCGCTCGGGCATCGGGGCACCTGCCTCGTCGGCGGTCACGGTAAAGGTGAACTTACCCGTGATGTCGGCCGGGGTCAGGCCCTCGGCAACCTGGAGCTTCTTAGTACCGGTGAGCGCGGCATCCACGGCGTCGGCGCCGTAGACGTTCTCGAACAAGGGCTCGACGCCGCCGTAGTCGACCGTTGCCGTCAGGGTACCGTCACCGTTGTCGACGACGATAACCTTAAAGCCAAAGCTCCACGTTGTAGCGGAAACGCCATTTGGCAGCCCGAATAAATCTTCGTAGGCCGTGTAGTTAATGGTCCAGGCAAGCTTGCCGTCCTTATCGGTACGATAAGCAAGCCCAGCAGTCTCAAGATTAGCAAGCATCTTGGTGTCGTAGTGCAGCGTATCAAAGCTCACGTGCCCGCCGATATTGGGCTTGAGGTTTTCGTATGCCACAAGCTCACCCTGATAGGCGATACCGAACCAGAACTCGCCGTCGACCATCGGGCGACCGGTCAGGGTCTTGGCGGCAACGACCTGAGCGGCGGTGCCGCCAGGCGTGTTGGTCGTAGCGCTGTAACTGTTGTGGAACGGCACCAGGGCCTTCTCGACCTTGTTCTCGCCACTCTTGTGGACCGTCTCATGCGTGCCCTCGGGACCGCCGGAAACGGTCGTCGTGGCGGTGAGCGTACCAGCGGTGTCGTCGGCGATGGCGATCGTCACGGTGCGCGCAGCGTCGTCGTAGGTGTAACCGGGCTGGCCGTCGTTCTTTTCGGCCACGGTGTACTTGAAGGTCTTGCCGGCGTCAGCCTGCGTAAATTTAACCTCATGACCAGCCAGGATGTCGATCAGTCCGACCGTTGTCTCTGCCGCTTCGGGGGACTTGAAGCTGTTGGCCCCGGGCAGCAGACCGAGCGCGCGAGCCGAAGCGTCGTCAGCAGGTGTCACGGTAAAGGTGAACTGGCCCTCGGTCATGGGGCGGCCGTCCAGATACTTGCTGAGCCACAGACCGCCGGCAGCGGTGTAGTTAAGCTCAGTGCGATACGTGTTGGTAAAGCGTCCGTTTTCCTTCTTGGTGACGTTGGCGGTCAGGTTGCCCTCGCCGTCCTCGGTCACGGTCACTTCGGCGGTCGCGACGTGGGAGTCATACATCATGCCAACCGTATTACCCGCGTTCTCGCGAATCTCGTACTTATAGGTTCCGGCAGCCGCAAAGTGAATCTTGCCGAACTTGATGGCAGCGATGCCGTCCTCCGCGTCCTTCTTGCTCACGGCTACGGTTGCGGGATCGGGCAGCGGGGCGCCTTCGGGGGCGGTGATGGTAAAGCTAAACTCGTCCCCATCCGTCCAGTCGCGGCCGCTGATGACCTTGCTCAGGTCAAAGTCGAGCTCTGCATCGAGCGGGGTCACGCTGTAGGTGTTCTTGAACTCGGCGGGCTCGGTACCTTTCAGGACATGCTCGGCCTTGAGGGTGCCGTCGCCGTTGTCCGTGATGGTGGTCTCGATGGTGTACTTGGCGTCGCTGTACGTGATGCCCTTGCTGATGGTTCCGCCGTTGACCTCGCGCAGCGTGTAGGTGTGCTCGCCGGCCTCGGTGTACTTCACGGCGCTCATCGTGATGTTGCCCTCGGCGTCGTTGATGCCGGTGGCAACGACCTTGTTGCCCTCGACCAGCTCAAAGGAGAACTCGCCGGCAGCAAGCTCACGCCCGGTCAGAACCTTGTTCGCGGTAATCTGGTCGGTGACGCTCGTCTCGACAGGCGTCACGTTATAGGTATTGGTGAACGTAAATGCCACATCGCCGTCCGGCTTGTGGGATACGCTCAGATTGCCCTTGCCGTCATCAGTCACGGTGAAGGAAACCTCGCGCGACAGCTTGGCGTCGTTGGTCACGCCAGCGACCTCGCCGGACTCGGTCACGGTGTAGGTAAAGGTGTGCTCGCGCTTCTCGGGCTTCTCGCCCAGAGCCTTGTTAAGGTCGTCGAGCGTAAAGGTGATCTTGCCAAAGTCGACCTTGCCCTTGGCATCATTGGTCACACTCGCGTTCGCGGGCATGGGTGTGCCCTCTTCACCGGTCACGGTAAAGGTGAACTTGCCGGCAATGTCAGCCGGGGTCAAGTCATCAGGAACCTGCAGGTTCTTGATGCCCGTAAGCGATGCCTCGGCAGCATTCGTGGTGTAGGCGTTCTTGAACTCGATGCTCTTGACGTCCTTGGCGCCCTTCAGCTCGTGCGTAGCGGCCAGCTGGCCCTTGCCGTTATCGGCAATGGTCGTCACGACAGTGTGGATCGTATCGTCATAGGTGATGCCGCCGGCGTCGCCCTTGACCTCGCGCAGCATGTAGGTGTGTTGGCCGATCTCGGTGTACTTGATGGTGCTGAACGTCACCTTGCCGTCGGCGGCGTTCGCAACGGTCTCGATAAGCTCAGAGTCCTCGCCCTTAACCTCGCGCAGCTCAAAACTGAACTCGCCTTCCGTCAAGTCGCGCCCGGTCAGGGACTTGGCCACGGTAATCTGGTCGGTAACGCTGGACTCAACAGGATCCGCAGCGTAGACGTTCTTGAACTCGGTCACTTCGGCTTCACTCCAGGCCACCTTCACAGCGGCGCTGAGCTCACCCTTCTTGTTGGGCGTCACCGTCACGGTGATCTCCGCGACGCTACCGCTGTAGGCAATGCCGTCAATCGTGGTCCCGGCGTGCTTTTCGCTAACCTTGTAGACGTACGTGCCAGGCTCGGTGTATTCAATCGTGCCGAAGTCGATGGCAGCCTTGCCCTTGTCGTCCAGGTCGGCCCCGTGCACGATCGCAGTCGTAGTCGCAGGCATCGGAGCATTGCCCTCGGACGTCAGCCCAAACTCAAACGTGTCCGTATCCGTCCAGGCGCGGCCCTCGAGCACCTTGGTTAGACCAAAGCTGGCCTTGGTGTTCACCATTGCCGGCGTCATGTCATACGCAAAGCTGATCTTGCCGTTGTTGCCCAGGTAGGAATTGACATGCGTCGCAGCCGCCTTGGCAGACATGTTGTTCCACTTGGGGTTGAGAACGTCGGTGGCAGTACCAGTGTTGTTGTCGCCCACACTCTCCTTGGTGGTGTGAAGCTCGTCGATAAAGGCCAGGCGCGCGGTTCCCACGCTAAACGACAGGTTTCCGTCCTTGTCGGCAACTATAGCGCCGTCAAACTTGGCAGCGTCGCCACCAATGAACTCGATGACGGCAGTGGTGGGCTTGGCCTCGTTGTTCTCGCCCTGCTCCTCAAACTCATCCTTGTAGTAATAGGTGCCGGTATCTGCCAGCGAATTCTTTGCAGGCTGCGTGCAGCCCTTGTCCGTGTAAATGGGAGTCTGCTTCTGGAAGTAATAGTAGCGGTTGGTGTCGGCCGGCTCAAAGGTCGCAACCGTATCACCCAACGCACTACCGCTCCACTTGTTCGCGTAGAAGCTCACGGTCTTGGTGCCGTCAACGACAGTCGTATTGTGCTCGATGTAGTCCTTGAGCCCCGTGACCTTCTCGGGCGTAAACAGGTTGTCAAGTGCGGCGCTTTTCACGCTCGAGGCATACTTCACCTGAATGGGCTTAACGTTGTCGACCGAAAGCTTGCCGTCTACGGTCTTAAAGTGACTCAGCGGAATCAACGACGCAGGAATATTAACCGTTACGATATCGCCCTTCTGGGGATTGTCATCGCCAGCACGCTGCACAGTGATGAGCAGGTCTTTCGCCTTGCCGGTGAACTCGTAGGTGTCGGTATTGGTCTCTTTGTTGACCGTCTTGCTCGCCTCGGTAAACGGCGTGCCGTTAATGACGACTTCGGTAAATCCATCGACCTGCATAAAGTCGCCCAGCTCGTCGGTAAACGTGATGTAGCCGGACTTGGTCTCGTCGTAGCCCTTATGGATTTCGGTCGGATAAGGCGGCTCCGATGTGATGGCCTGCGAGATGTCGTCGAAGACCTTCTTGAGCTCTTCGGCGTTGGTTGCCGACTTGTAGTAGTCGGAGTTTTCCGCGCGTGCACCATGAGTATCCCATGCCGTGGCATTGGGGTAGTTGCTCGACACGGCATGCATGAACTTGTTTACGTCGCTCGTCGACTTTTTCGAGGGGTCGTCAGCAGGATTCGCCCCGCTAAAGATGCCAATGGTATAGATGGTTGCCTTGCTGTCCTTCATCTTCTTGGCAGACGTCACAGCATCGTTGGCAACGTCAGAGTCAAACATGTCAACTTTCGTTGGCGTGCCGTCGGTAAAGAACACAACAATCTTCTTGGCGTCCGCGCGACCAGAAGTGATGCCCTCTGCCAGCTGCAGGCCATTGTCGGCGCGCGTTGCACCAGCGGGTGCAATCTGGGCAATCCTATGCTTAAGAGCTTTCACGTTGCCACCGGAGCAATCGGTCAGGCCTTTCATTACCTGCGTGTAATTGTAGGTGTGTCCTCCGTCACGATACGTATCGTTGCCGATATTGTTGGACGTCTTGCCCGCAAACTTAACGATAGCAACCTTATGCTGCCTATCCACGCCCTCGATGCCCTCGTTTTGTTTGGCAATGGCGTCGATGAAGCTGCTGGCAGCGCTCTCCAGCGCATCGATGCGCTTGGTGGGATCTCCACCGCCCATCTCATGATCCATCGAGCCAGAGGCATCCAGCACCATCACGATGTCGAGCGGCGTGGTGACTGTCACGGTTGAATTAGACGTCGAGGACATCGCCGAAAGCGTGGTCAAAAAGTCCGACTCTTCGTTTTCCCCGGTTGCCTTGACCGTCTTATCGGTCCAGATTCGACCGATGTTTTGGGTCGTTACCTTATTGCCACCGTGGCCTGCCGCCCAGATTTCCCAGCGACCGCTGGTGTCGGGGTCGACGACCTTTCCGGTCATTATCGGTCCGTCCATTCCTGTGCTGGACCTGGCGTTGGCCTCGGGCAGCATGGCGAATGCTGCAGCCGGCAACACTAGCACTACTGCCAGTATCACCGCCAAGAGACCCCTCGTGTACTTACTCATCGCGTCTCCCTTCTCACTGTCTCAAACCTTGCATCAGCCTAAAGTTACGAAATGAGACACAATTAGGGCAGGTGACACACGTTCCAGATTTGATTTTGGGCGTGAGACAAATGTCTCACCGAAGTTGAGACACGAAAGTTTTCGCAGGAAAACGGGTGCGACTCGGAGCCAACAGGTCAAAATGATCCGTTTTCCTCCGTCCCCGGGGGATCAGTTGGTAACGCTCGCCACGAAATCGGGCCATCTACTACGTTTGACTCGATACCCCGACCATAGCCGCTTTTCATGAAAAACCGCAAGCGTTCTACCTGCGGTTTTCATTTCGCATTACTTGACGTGGTCGAGGACTGCCGCCTAAACGTAGTAGATAGGCCCATTTCGTGGCAGACGGGTCACGCGGCAGCCCTCGTGAGGCAAAAATGATCCGTTTCCCTCTGTCCACGGGAGATCAAGGGCTGCTACGGATATGGTGCTATTTCAAAACTATGCCGGATTACGGGGCTAAAGTCGGAGTCCTCATCCATACAGCCTTTTTTTGAAAAACGGCAAGCAGTCTACCTGCGGTTTTGTTTTTGGGATTTTCTGTATGGTCGGAGGTTCGCTATCCAGCCCCGTAATCCGGCATAGTTTTGTTCGCGACGGCACAACCGCGCGTTTAAGCGCGGGGCCGGTGGGGCATTTTTGCCCCACCGGCCCCTATTCCAGCGCTATTCCGGCTTGGTTTCTACTGTGGGAGTCTTATCCACCGCAACTGGAGTACGGGCGGTGTCCATAGTCAGGCAGTGCTTGGGGCAGCTCTCGATGCACTCACCGCACACCACGCAGGCATACGGGTCGATCGACCACGTTCCACCCTTGCGATCGACCGCGAGCGCGCCCGCCGGACAGCGACGCGCGCACATACCGCAGCAAATGCACACGTCCATGTCATTGACGATATGCCCGCGCAAGCGCTCGGGCGCCGCGAGCTTCTCCTGCGGATAGCAAACCGTGACCGGCTGCTTGACCATAGAACCCAAGGCCGTCTTGGCAAATGTCAGTAAACTCATGCCGCGCCTACCTTTCCGTGCAGCTAATGCAGGGGTCGATGGTCAGGATGATCATGGGCACGTTGGCAATGAGCACGCCCTGCAGTGCATGCGTCAGACCCGCCAGGTTTTGCGACGTCGGCGTGCGCACGCGGAAGCGGTCCAGGTTCTTGGTGCCGTTGCCGCGCACATAGTAATACGCCTCGCCGCGCGGCTGCTCAATCACAACCTCGCCGCGTGCGCCGTCGGCCGGTGTAAGCTTGGTGCGCCCGCCGATCCCGTCGTGCGGAATCTTGCCCACAAGCTCCTTAATGATGTCCATGGCCTGCGTGACCTCGGCACAGCGCACCTGGCAGCGGGCATAGCAGTCGCCATCGCTAGCAACGATAGGCTCAAACGCGGCCAGATCAGCATAGGCGCCGTCGCCAAACATGCGCACGTCGTAATCCACGCCCGAGGCGCGACCGAACGGGCCGACCATCGACAGATCCAGCGCGCCCTTCTTGCTGATCACGCCCACGCCGTGCAGGCGCTCGCCGCAGCTATTGTCGTCCAAAAACGTATGCACCAAGGCCTCGTAGTCAGGACGCATGGCATCGAGCGTCTGGACAATGCCCGCCAGTTCGGAGTCCTCAATGTCGTGTTTAAGGCCGCCGATCTCGTTAATCGAAAGGATCACGCGGCCGCCGCAGGTGCTCTCAAAGATCTTAAGAATCTGCTCGCGCAGGGTCCACGAACGATAGAACAGCGCCTCGAAACCAAAGGCATCGGCGAGCAGGCCCAGCCACAGCAGGTGCGAGTGAATGCGCGAAAGCTCGTGCAGAATGGTGCGGATATACTGCACGCGGCCGGGCACCTCGATGTCGAGCATGCGCTCGCAGGCGCTGGCATAGCCGCAGCTGTGGCCCACGGCGCAGATGCCGCAGATGCGCTCGGCGATGTAGCCAAACTGGTGCATGTCGCGCTTTTCGGTAAGTTTCTCGAGCCCGCGGTGCACAAAGCCGATTTGCGGAATCGCCTCGATAACGCGGTCGTCCTCGATCACCAGGTCCAGATGAAGCGGCTCGGGCAGCACCGGGTGCTGCGGGCCAAACGGAATAACGGAGCGATGAGCCATGGACCTTACGCCTCCTTTTTCTGCTTGTCGCGGGCGGCCTTGGCGGCAAGCGCCGCGCGGACCTTGGCCGCTTTCTCGGGATCCATGGCGGCAAGCTTTGCCTCCATCTCGGCAGCCTTGAGCGCGGCCTTCGCAGCAGCTTCATCGTGCTGAGCATCGGAGCCGGCAGCCGCAGCGGGCTGAGCGACAGCAGCGCCCGCAGCATCGCCAGCGCCCGCAGTGCCCTCCCCCGCAGCGGCCGCGGCAGTAGCAGCCTTCTCGGCCGCGGCCTTGCGCGCCTTGGCCTCGGCGGCGGCACGAACCTTCATGGCCTTCTCGCGCGCGGCCTTCACCTCGGGTGTGATAACGCTCATGGGCTCGGCAGTCGAAACCTGGTAGAAAAAGCCCTTAAAGTCGATCTGCATGTCAGTGATGACGAGACCAAACAGGTCGTGGGCCTCATTTTCAAACGGGAACACCGCAGGGTAATACGAGCTGATGGACGGAATCTCCTGGTACTGGTCGATACCCTCAACCACCAGGTTCTCAATCGCATAGCTGCCGTCCTGAGCGATCCGCTCCCGAGCAGCACGAACGTTGATAAACGTATAGACCAAGCGATACGAGCCGTCGTCGACGTTGCGCTCGGCGTGCATTTGCACAAAACGCGCGCCGGCGCCCTTGAGCGCCTGGACATGCGACAGGAGCTCGTCGATCCCGACGGTGGTATAGATTGCCTCTTGCATTACTCGGCCTCCTTTGCAGCGGCGGGTGCGGCAGGCTTCCCGACAGGCGCGTCAGCAGCGGGCGCGCCGTCAGCCGTGCCTGCGTCGACACCGGCCCCGGCTCCCGCAGCCACAAACCCGTCATCGCCAAGCTCAACGCCACCATCCCAGGTAGCGGCGCCGCCTACGGTGAGCGGATCGCCACCGGCGCGCATCACGACCTCCTTCTGGTCCAGGATGCCGCACGCCTCCACGATGGCATCGATCACGGTCTCGGGACGAATGGCGCACCCGGGCGCGTACACGTCCACGGGAACCGCGCGGTCCACGCCGCCGATCACGTTATAGGCATCGCGGAATACGCCGCCCGAACACGCGCAAATGCCGCACGCCACCACGCACTTGGGCTCGAGCATCTGGTTGTAGATCTGGCGCACGACAGGCAGGTTCTGGGCATTGACCGACCCCGTCACCAAAAAGATATCCGCATGCTTGGGGTTGCCGGTGTTGACCACGCCAAAGCGCTCCGCATCGAACAGCGGCGTGAGCGAGGCCAGCACCTCGATATCGCATCCGTTGCAGCTCGAGCCGTCGTAATGAATAACCCACGGCGAGCGCGACATTTTATGATCCATGGATGCCGCCTCCTAAATAAACACGTCGACGAGGATGGGCATAAGGTTGAGCAGGCCAAACACCAGCGCCACGCCCCATCCGAGCCTAAAGCAGCTGCGCCAGGTGCTACGGGCGAAGGTGTTGTCGATCAGCACCTCGACAAAATACGTCACAGCCATCACGACCAGGGCGACCACCCAGCTCACCGGGTTGTCCCAGACAAAGAACATGCCCACCCACATCAAAAACAGCACGGTCTCGCACCAGTGCATAAGGGTCATCCTGGCCAGCGTGCCGCCGCTCATCTCGGTGGCGACACCCTGGACAATCTCCTGATGCGCGTGATGCGAGTACGAAAGGTCAAACGGCGACTTGCGCAGCTTGATGGTAAGCACCGCGAGCAACGCGAGGAAAATGGGTGCGCTGTACACGATGATGGGGGCCGACTGCCCCGTCACGGCGATGGAATCAAAGCTATCGGTGGCGAGATACAGGCCCACGCTCATCAGCAGAACGGCGGGCTCGTAGCTCATAACCTGCAGCAACTCGCGGTCGGCGCCGACCTGCGCAAACGGGCTTTGCGTCGAGGCGGACGCCAGCACCACAAAGATCGCGGCGAGCGTCACCATAAAAGCGCACAGCAGCGTGTTGGAGCCCGACACAAAGATGCCACCGCCCACCACGGTAAAGATGAGCGCGCACGCCATATAGGTATCGTCCATGGTGTTTACGCTGGCAGGGGCTTTGCGCAGCAGCTTGGCAACGTCGTAGAATGGCTGGAGCAGGCGCGGGCCCACGCGGCCCTGCATGCGGGCCGAAAGTTTGCGGTCGAGACCGTCGATCAGGCCGCCCACAAGCGGCGCCAGCAAGGCAAATGCCACGGTGCCAATAAAAATGCCCACGACGCCCGAACCTTCAAAATACTTGCCGCGCAACACCGAGGGCGCGCTCATGGCAAGTCTCTCGGGCCCAATCCACGCGCAACACAGCAGCGCAAAAAAGATAATGCTGCAGCACACGACGCTACCCGCAGGGCCAATACGCTTCTCGCCAAGGGCGTCCTCCGAGTACCAATTGCGCTTTTCGGCCTTCACCTCGTGTCCCATCGAGCCGCGGAAATGGCGATATTTGTCGGTTCCCACACCCGAAAGGTACACGTTGACGTGCGGCTTGTTGCTCACGCGGAATGAAGTCAGCAGCACCACGGCGATAAACGCCACGATAACCACCATCAGATACATGGCGTCCTTGCCGATAACGTACGGCACGCGGCCAAACACCATGGCCAAGTAAGGCGACACCAGACCGCTCGAGATAACCGGAAACGCCACGCAGCACAGAATCAGCAGCGCGGCGATGGTGTTGAGGGCCATCCATTCGGTCTTATGGACATTGACCTCAACGTTTTGAGCCGTGGGGTCGACGCCCGAAAGCTTGGCAAGCCACTTGCCCCAGAAGAAGAACGTCGCGGCCGAGCCAAAGGCAAGCACCATGATCATGAGCACGTTGCCAGTCTGCGCGAACGCCACCAGGGCGCCCCACTTGGAGACGAGCATGCCAAACGGCGCCACAAACATGCCCATGATGCCCAGCATCATCAGACGCGTCAGGTGCGGCATGCGGCTGAACATACCGTCCATGTCCTCGATATTGCGGCTGCCGATATGATGCTCGGCCGTGCCCACGCACAGGAACAGCAGCGACTTTGCCACCGTGTGGAACAGGATCAGAAAGATGGCCGCCCATACGGCCTCGGGCGCGCCGACACCCAGGCAGGCACTGATGAGGCCCAAGTTGGAAATGGTGGAGTACGCGAGCACGCGTTTGGCGTTGCTCTGCGAGATGGCCATGAGGGCAGCAAGCAAAAACGTGATGGCGCCCACACTCGTGACCATAAAGCCGGTTACGGGATAGATAGCATAGAGCGGGCTCAGCTTGACCATTAGGAACACGCCGGCTTTGACCATGGTTGACGAGTGCAGCAGGGCGCTCGTGGGCGTGGGGGCAACCATGGCGCCCAACAGCCAAGTGTGGAACGGCATCTGTGCGGCCTTGGTGAGTGCGGCGAGCGACAACAGGATGACCGGCATCACCAGCAGTGCGGATTGCGCGGTACCGGCGCCGGAAAGCTCGATCATGCCCGAGATGGTCAGCGGCATGCCGTTAACGTGCAAGAACATAAGGCCCGCCAAAAACGCGATACCGCCCAGCATGTTAAGGATGATCTGGGTGAAAGCGTTCTTGATGGCCTCGGGCGTGCGCGTGTAGCCAATCATAAGGAACGAGCACACGGTGGTGATTTCCCAGCCGCAGAACAACCACTCAAGGTTGTCGCTCGTCACGATGACGAACATGGCCGAGAGGAACAGGAACATGAGCGCCAGGAACTGCGGGCGTCGATCGGGCGCGGTCTGCCCGCGCAGCGCGGCCTCGTGCTCGTCATGGGCCTGGAAGTCCTTCATGTAGCCCAGGGCATACACGCAGATTAGGCTGCCGACGATGCCGACGGCGAGGACCATGATCACGCTCATGTAATCCAGGTAGAGCGGCGTTGCGGTGACAGCCTCGGCCGCAGGCAGCGTCATGACAGCAAAGGTAACGGAGCCCACCAACTGGACTATGCCGAGCACCGTGGTGAGCGCGTTCCTATATTTGTACGCGTTGTACAGGATGACGGCGCACAGAATTACGTCGATGACGGAGCTGATGATCGAGAGCACATGCGAGGTGCCGGGGGCAACCTCAAAGCTCTGCGGACCCGTGCCAAAAAACATGACGGCGACTACAACTGTCACCGCCATAATAATGCCGGAGCCTATGAGCCCCACCGCATCGCGGGCGCGGTCACCGCGCGCGAGCAGCATGCCCAGCGCCGGTACCAGCGGAAACAGGGTAAGGAAATACAGTAGCGTCATACCATCACTCCCCCATGCAAAAACGCTGCAATTGTTTAACGTTATAGCTCAATTGAGGAATAGCGGCGGCAGGTTTTCGGTCAACTGGGGAGTTTTAGGCGTACGGGGTAAGGAGTCTGTCCGCTTTGGAGCAGAGGGGCGGCAAGAAAAATGCGCCCCGCGGGCGCACCCTCTTGCTACTCTGCCTGCTTAACGCGCGGCTTGCGACCGCGCGGCTTATCGATAAGCGCGTCGGCACCGCCATCGCGATACTGACGACACCAAGCCTTGACCGAAGACTCGCTGGGAATCTTGTGCTTGATCATGGCCTCGCGAACCGTCAGGCCGTTTTCCAGGCGATCCTTTACCACGGCGAGCTTGACGTCGTACGAATAGGTATGATGACGAGCGCCCGCATTGAGAACGGCGTCGGCACCGCCCACGGCATACGCGCGGGCCCACTGACGAGCCGTGGCCTGGGGAATGCCAAGCTCCGCGGCGAGGGCGCGATGACCGACCCCCTCTTGGAGGATCTCGACGGCGCGCTGCCTAACCTCGGGCGCATGCGTGCGAGTCCTAGTTGCTTCCGACATACCTGCCACTTCTTAGCCTTAACCGTTAATCTGCTTTCTTACGTGCAAGTTAGATAGTAGCATTTTACTGTTTGCTCAAAGCAGTTAATTAAAGTAGACGCGGCGTTATCTGGGCATTTGGCACCAAATTACGACATTTCTTTATCGATTATTTACGCTGGTAGCTGACTCGCAGCTAATCGTCATTCGCTTGTCAACAAAATTGGCATCTCTTTATGTCCTTTGGTATAGAGGATATAGTTATTAACCCCTCCCCCAATAATTTTGAGTGATCTGCAAGGCAGTAGACGTCCTCACTCCTCATGATTACCGCGCATTGCCATTCATCGGAGCAAAACAAAAAGGGCGGGACCTGCTGCGCTTGCAGGCCCCGCACCGGTTGACACCCGACGGGACACAGCCGGGCGAGACGGATCCGTGCTACCGCCCCGCCTGGCCGCGATGTTCAACTACAGCTCGTTGGCCGCGTGATACGCCGTGCGAATGGCGCTCGCGATGTCGGCGGTGCGCTCACCCGAGCAGTCGCCCACGCAGGTCACGGGCACCGTCACGCCATCCAGGTCAAACGCGTTGGCCTTGGAGCCCACGGCCATCACCACGTAATCGCAGGCGATCTTCACCGGCTCCTCGGCGCCGTCCTCGGTGGTGCGAATGGCCTCCACGCCCTCGTCGGTAATGGCGGTCAGGCGGGTCTTAACGTGCTGCTCCACGTTGTGCTCTGCAAAGTCGCTCATGATCAGCGGCAGAATGGTCTCGGACTCGCCTGCGGCAATCTTGTCGAGCATCTCCACGATCGCCACCTCGCAACCGTGCTGCAGCAGGTACTCGGCAGTCTCGGTGCCCACCAGGCCGCCGCCAATGACAGCGACGCGGCCCGTAAGCTCCACCTTGCCGGCCAGCACGTCCCAGCTCGAGACGACCTTCTCCGAATCGGCACCCGGAACGGGGATGACCACGTCGTGCGCGCCCACTGCCACAATCGCGGCGTCGGCGGCGTTGAGATCCGCGGGGCTGGCGGCATGGTTGAGTTCAACTTTCACGCCCAGGCCGGGCAGAATCTTCTCGTAGTACTCGACCGAGCGCATGATCTCATCCTTACGCGGGGGCGCGGCCGCCAGCACAATCTGGCCGCCCAGATGATCGCTCGCCTCGTAGACGGTCACGTCGTAGCCGCGCTTGGCCGCCACGCGCGCGGCCTCCAGGCCGGCAATACCGCCGCCCACCACGGCAATCTTCTTGTCGCCCTCGCCCGGCTTAATGGCGATGGTCGCCTCGTCGCCGTTCTCGGCGTTGAGCACGCACGAAATGTACTTGCGGTTTTGAATCGCGTCGACGCAACCCTTGTTGCAGTTGAGGCACTCGCGGATGGGCTCACCCGTGGCGGCCTTCAGCGCAATGTCGGGGTCGCACATGAGCGAGCGGCCGTAGGCGATGATGTCGGCCGCGCCGTCTTCCAGAATCTTCTCGCCGGCCTCGACCGAGACAACACGGCCCACGGTTGCCACCGGCACGGAGACCAGGGCCTTGACGCGCTCGGCCACGGGCAGCGTCCAGTTGTAGGGCATGGCGCCCATGGGCGGAATGGTGTCGCCCATGTTGCCGGTGTGGTTGGCCTGTGCGACCTGGATCATGTCGATGCCCGCGCCCTCGAGCAGCTTGGCAAACTCGCAGGCCTCGTCGGGCTGCAGGCCACCCTTGCCGCGCGGCGTGCCGTCGGGGTTCTCCATGATCACGGGGAGCTTGTACTCCACCATCAGCTGCGGCGCGGCTTCCTTAATGGCAGCGACGACCTCCAGCGCGTAGCGAACGCGGTTCTCGAACGAGCCGCCGTACTCGTCGGTGCGCTGGTTGAGGATGGCCGAGCACAACGAACCTACCAGGCGGTCGCCGTGGACCTCGATGGCATCGATCCCGGCCTGCTGCGCACGAGCGGCCGAGGCGGCGATAGCCTCCTTGATCTGGGTGAGCTGCTCCACACTCGCCTCGTTCACAAAGTGCTGCATGTCGTGGTGCAGCTTGGCGTAGGCCTGGTTGCGGATCTCGTTGGACTCGGCCATCTTGGCGGCAAAGGTCTCCTCGTCGCCGGCGGCCTTGGCCTCCTGCGCGGCCTTGGCGGCGGCCATGGATCCCATGACCATGCGGCCGACGCCGGGCACGTCGTACTCGGGGTGGAACAGCTGCAGCGCGACCTTGGCGCCGTGCTTGTGGACGGCATCGGCCAGGGCCTTAAACGTGGGGATTTGGGCGTCGGTCGCCAGCTTGGGCGTGGGGCTTGCGGTCATGACGGGAGCAACGTCGCCGATGACGATGTAGCTCACGCCGCCACGGGCCAAGCGCTCGTAAAAAGCCAGGCTGCGCTCGCCAATGGAGCCATCGCGCTCCTCGTAGCCGGTGGTCAGCGGCGGGAACATAATGCGGTTTTTGAGCTCAAGGGGGCCAACCGTAATGGGCTGGAGCAGCTTGGGTGCAGGTGCGGTCATGGACATTCCTCTCTTGTAGGCGCGGCGGCGATGATGCCGCGTAGTTGTCTAGAGGATATGGCATGGGAATACAACAGCGCAACGGAAATCGGCGGACAGCAGGTAGCGGCAGGTGGATGGGGATGGGCGGGGCGGCCCGTCGGTTTATCTCAATCTGTAACAGTTACGCGGCAAAACTGGGTCTTACTGTTACAGATCGAGACAAACACGACCCAACCCACCGGTATATCTCGACCTGTAACACCTAGCCGCCCAAATCGGGTCTAGATGTTACAGATCGAGATTTTGTTTGAGAGGCTGGGAATTGAACCGAGGAAACGATCCCGGGATAACAAAAAAGCTCGCCGGCCAGGCCGACGAGCTGCAAGTTCTTGGTCGCGGGGGCAGGATTTGAACCTACGACCTCCGGGTTATGAGCCCGGCGAGCTACCAGACTGCTCCACCCCGCAATGTCTGGGCGCCTCATGTGCGCAAGAAAGAATATTACGCGGAAGTTCGGTAAACGGCAAGGAAAATCTCGTAGAGCATAATTCCTTCATATTTAAACCCCTCAGCCCCTATCACCGTAAACGAATCGCAGCCGAGCGCCGTCGACGGCACGTATACAATGGTGCGCGTCCTTTTATGCCGACACCGGGAGTAGACATGCTGCTCGCTATCGATATGGGTAACACACAGACGGCCATGGGCCTGTTTGACGGAGACGAGCTGGTGCAGTCGTGGCGCATGCCCACCGACCGCTCCTATACCGCCGACGAGATCCATGTGCGCCTGATGGGTTTCTTTAAGATGTACGGCCTTTCGCTCGACGCGGTCGACGCGATCGCCTTTGCGGGCGTGGTGCCGCAGCTCTCGCGCGAGTGGCACGCCGTGGCCGACCGCATCGCGGCGGATGCCATCGTCATCGGGCCGCAGACGGCAGCCGTAACCAAGCTGCGTGCGGCACGCCCCCAGGCCGTGGGTGCCGACCGCATCGCCAACGCCGTCGCAGCCGAGACCTTCTACGGCGCGCCGGCGATCGTGGTGGACTTTGGCACCGCAACCAATATCGACGTCATCGATGAGGACGGTTATTACATTGGTGGAGCGATTGCGCCGGGCATCCGCATTTCGATGGACGCGCTCGCCGCCCGAGCCGCCAAGCTCGCCAGCGTTCCGCTCGAGGCGCCCGAGCACGCCATCGGCCGCGATACCGAGGAGTGCATCAAGGTCGGCGCCGTAACGGGCGCCGCCGCAATGGCTGAGGGCCTGGTCGCGCGCATGAAGCGCGAGCTGGGCCGCGAGGACGCCACCGTTATCGCCACGGGCGGTCTCGCCAGCATCGTCGCCGATTCGACCGACGCCTTCGACGTGGTCGACGGACAGCTCACCATCAAGGGTATCTGCGAAATCTACCGCCGCATGCAGGAGGAAGGATAGGGCGAACGCCGGGTCGCGTGCACCAGCTCACAGCAACCAGCCGCCAATCCTATTCCTCAAAACTGAATTATTTTCATTTTTGAGGAATAGGCTTTCTGCTACGCCTCGCCGCACAACCACCTCGCCAGGTCCACGATCTGCACTCCGTCGCGATCCGTGGCCTCGTGATGTGTGCGGGCGAGAATCATCTTGGGATACGCATCGCCAATGCTCAGCAGTGGCGAAATCTCGCGTTCAAATGTCTTATCCGAGCTGATGTCGTCGCTCACCTGAATGTAGAGTTTCTCGCTCCGCTTGATTGCTACAAAGTCTATTTCCTTTTTATAGAGCACGCCGACGTATACCTCGTATCCGCGACGCAGCAGCTCGATTGCCACCATGTTCTCGTATACGCGTCCCCAATCCATATCACGTGTACCAAGAAGCGCATATTTAAACGCATGGTCCGCCAGATAGTACTTCTCGCCGCTCTTAAGGTATTTTTTGCCGCGAATGTCGTACCGACGAACTTTATAGAAGGCAAACGCATCGCACAGGTACCCCATGTACGTGCCGACCGTCTTGTTCGTAATCTTTAGCCCATCCGCATTTAATGCATCAGTAATGTTGCGTGCCGACGTAATGTTGGAAACGTTGTCCATCATGTAATCGGCAATGCGCAGCAGCGCCGATTCGTTTCTCACGTTATGCCGCTGCACGATATCTCTCACAATGAGCGTCTTGAAGACGTTGGAGAGATATTGATAGCGCTGCTCCTGCAGTGGATAAGGGTAAGAGCCGGACATACCGCCGGTTCTCGCGTACTCATCGAAGTCGCGGTCGACCTCGCCCTCGTCGCCATAGAAACGATACTCCTCAAACGAGAATGGAAAAACCTCGATCTCGAAGGTGCGCCCCGTAAAGAGCGTCGACAGATCGCTCGACAGCAAAAAGGCATTCGATCCGGTGATGAAGATATCGTACTGCTCGGATGCGTGAAGGCTGTTGATCGCACGCTCAAAACCGTCGCACATCTGAACCTCGTCGATAAGCAGGAAGTTTTGCTTGCCGGACACTCGATGCTCTTTTACATAGGCGAGCAGGGCATGATATTCGAGCAGGCCCTCGAACTCATCGAGGTTGTAGTTGATATGGATGACATTCGAATTGGACAGATTTGCCTCCACGTAATCGCGGAGGGCCTCGAGCAATTTTGATTTACCGCTACGCCGAATGCCCGTGATGACCTTGATGTCCGGCACGCCAATAAGGTTCGTCAACGTGTCCATATATGACGTTCTATTGATGAGTTTCATTGGGGCCTCCTCGCGGTATTTTATCGCTATTCCTCAAAAACGAAAATTTTTCAGTTTTGAGGAATAGGCTCTGCAACGAATATACCTCGCAAAAGGCCGAGCTGGCTTAATTCTATTCCTCAAAAACGAAAAATTTTCATTTTTGAGGAATAGAGCGCTGGCAACCCCATTCCCCAGATAGGCGAGACCCTCCCCGGCACAGGCCGAGGAGGGTCTTGTTGTCGTCGTTATCTTTGGGCGCGGGCGCTACGCGTTACAGTCCGCGAATTCGTACAGCCTCGGGCGGAAACTCCTGCTCGCCGGCATCGGTCTTGATGGTCGCGCGACCCCAGATGTCCAGGCCCGCAAACACACCGACCGCAAGCGGCAAACCGTTGGGCGACACCGCCGCAACTTGGCGGCCCAGCAGCGGCACCATGTCGAAGTACTCGCCCAGCACGGGAGCCAGCGGCCCTGCGGCGCCTTGCGGCGTGTTGGCAACAACCGCCCAGGCGTCCACGCGGGCCAGCACGGCGGCGGTCAGCGTCTCGACCAGCGCTTCGTCAGCCACGTCCACACCAAGCTCGCTCAGCGCCGAACGCTCAATATCCACCGTCACGGCACCGAACATGCCCGCAGCACCGGCACCACCGTTGACGGCGACGCGCGCGAACGACGTCTCAAACGCGGGCGCGCCGCACACAATGTCGCTCGGCCACTGAATACCCACCTTGCCGGCAAGGCCCAGCCCCGGTGCCGCAGCCGTTCCCACGAGCGCGTCCATCATGCCCATCGCGGCCACAAACGGCAGGCCGTGGAAGGCATGCATGTTCACATCCGGGCGCACGACCAGCGAAAACGTCAACGACGCCTCGCCCGCGCTCCAAGCGCACCAGCCCGCGGACGCACCCTCGCGGCCCGCGTCACGCGCGGCGTCAAGCTCGGTACCGGCGGCAACAGCATTCATCTCGATCATCTACATACGCCCCAATTCACCCACGATATGGCCCACGCGGTCCTCGGGCTCCTTGACCTCGACACCGTTGTAGCGGAAGAACCGCGCCGGGTCGTGCATCAGGTCCTCGAGCGGCACCAGCACAAAGTCGCGTTCGCCGATCAGCGGATGCGGCAGGCGCAGCTTTTTGCCGCCGTGGGTCTCGCCGTCCATCCACAGCAGGTCCAGGTCGATGGTGCGCGGACCGTTGGCCTTGGCCTTCTTGGAGCGGTCGCGCCCCAGCTCGGCCTCGATCTTCATGAGCTCATCGAGCAGCACCAGCGGCGCCAGCTCGGTCTTGATCTCGATGACGGCGTTGGCAAACGCGTCCTGGCGCGTCTCGTAGGCCGGCTCGCTCTCGTAAATCTTGGAGGAGTTAGACACGCAGGTGAGTGGAATCTCGGCGATCATCTCGCGTGCGGCGCGGATGTTGTCGCAGCGATGCCCCAGGTTGGAGCCCACGGCCACAAACGCGCGGCGCGGCTGTGGCTTGGCAACCGCCCAGTAGCCGTTCAGGAACTGCGCAAAACCCGCGGCGTCGTGCACGCGCACGATGTTGGCACCGGCCTGGATGGCGCCCAGGCACACGCCAAACGTAGCGGCATCGCGCTCGGCGGCCTCGGTCACGCCCGAGACGGCGCCCACAAAGCGCTTGCGCGACACGGCACACATGAGCGGATAGCCCAGTGACGCCATCTTGGCAGTCTCGCGCTGGATGACGATGTCCTCGTTAGCCGACTTACCAAAGCCCGGGCCAGGATCGATGCAGATGCGGTCGCGCGACACGCCGGCATGGATGAGCGTGCGGGCCTGGTCGGACAGAAAGCCCATGACGCGGCGCATGATGGGCGCCGAATCGGGCAGGGTGAAGCGGCGGAGCTGCGAGGTGGGCACGTAGGCTTCCTCGCGGCGGGCGCTGCGGCGCATCATGGCGGCCAGGCGGTCATTGGACTCCGATGCGGCCTCGGTGGCTGCGGGCGCGGCCTCGGGCGCGGGCGCGACGG